>JBBSFW010000017.1:0-64012 GCA_038254805.1 Terriglobales bacterium | reverse complement strand
TCACTGCAGAATTCCTGCCCATCAGCACCATCGTGGCTGCTAACTGCCTTTCCGTCCGGCGTTCCTTGCTTTGACGATGGCACCCCTGGCAATCCGACGGGCATTCATCCCAATCTCGGTCCTCAACACGAGGGTCTTCCCTTTATTCAGGTGAGTGGCGGTTTCACGATTGGCAACAATGGAGAGGGTGAACTTCCTCAGGTCGGCAATTCGTTCCAGTGGTCCGACAATCTCAGCAAGGTCGCCGGAAACCACTCGTTTAAGTTTGGTGGCGATGTCCGCCGGCAGCGCTTTGACCAGACGCTCTACTTCGACGTGAACGGCGAGTTCTTTGTTGACGAAACCTCCACCAATAGCACTCTTGGCGATACGGCATTCTCAGACTACATGCTTGGATTGCCAGGTTCATACGGCCAAGGCTCAGCCCAGGTGGAGAACGTGCGCAGTACCGGGCTGTATCTGTTCGGACAGGACAGCTGGAAGATCAGACCCAATCTGACGCTCAACTATGGCCTGCGCTGGGAGCTCAACACCCCCATTGCTGACATCAGCAAGCATGTCCAGACCTTCCGGCCCGGGAAAAGGAGCACTGTCTATCCATGCCTGGACACAGTCAACACCGATTGCTCGTCAATGACTCCGGTCGGCTTGCTTGTGCCTGGAGATGCGGGCGTACCCAATGGATTGACACAGACGTACTACAAAGCGTTTGCTCCGCGAATCGGACTTGCATGGAGCCCCGGAACTTCAGGCAAAACCAGCATCCGTGCAGGTTGGGGACTGTTCTATAACCCGATTGAGCAGCTTGTGCTGGAACAGTTCAGCGCTGAGCCGCCGTTTGGTGGAAGCACATTCCCTTTTAACACCCTACTCAATCAACCGTTTCTTGACCAGAGCGGGAGCTTCAGTTACCCCAATCCATTCGGTTTGCCTTCTCTGGCCGGTGTCAACGGCATTCTTAATCCGCAACGCGGACAACCGGTTGACTGGGGAATGTTCCGTCCAAATACGCTGTTTGGCCAATTTCAGCCGAACATGCGCAGCCAGTATTCGGCCCAATACAATTTCACCATTCAACGCCAGCTGACAAAAGATATGAAGCTGGAGGTCGGCTACGTCGGATCGCAAGGGCATCGGCTCTTGGCGACACACGACATCAATTACGGAAATCCTCAGACTTGCTTGGACCTGCAGGCAATAGCCGACGCGTACCCAGGAGACGGGACACTCGCTCATCCCGGCATTGGCACCGACTGTGGCCCATACTTCGCCGACACCGGCTTCTTCATTCCCACGCAGGCCTTCGATTCAAATGGGAATCTTGTAAACGTGCAGGCTCCCGGCGGGGGATTCCATCTTCCATATTCAGCTAACGGCGGTGGTCCGTCCGTCATTCCTGCTGGGACCACTGTCAGCAACGTAGCTCCGGGAGGAATCACTCTTATCGGACTACGCCGATACTCTTCCCCACAATGTGATCCTCTAACTGGAACTGGCTGCCCAGCAGACTTTATTCCGGTCTTCAGCAGCATTTTTGCTCAGGACACGATTGCCAACTCGGCCTACAACTCATTGCAGGGGTCGCTCGACAAGCGCTTCGCGCACGGCCTGCAGTTTACCGCTGCATACACTTTCAGCAAGTCATTTGATGAAGCATCGAGCTTTGAAGGCATTCTCAATCCGATTGATCCCCGCCGCAGCCGTTCGCTTTCGGCCTTCGACGCCCGTCACCGCCTTGTCTTCAGCTACTACTGGGAGCTGCCTTCCCGGAAATTCGCTGGCACGAGAGGCCAGTTGCTTAACGGGTGGGCTGTCTCGGGAATTACGACGTTTCAGACGGGATTCCCAATTCGAATTACGACTCTCGATGATCAGGAGTTAATGTACAGCTTCGATTTCGAGTTGCCTGGTGAGCCGGACCTGGTTGCACCTCTGCGGACGATGAAGCCCCAGAGCAACAGTAACTTTTTCTTTGATCCAAGCTCGTTCAGCGAGGACAACACCTTGGGTCGAATCGGAAACTCACCCCGCACAATCTGCTGTGGTCCCCACCTAAGCAACACCGACTTTGCAGTTCTGAAGACCTTCACAATTTCAGAAACCAAGCGCATTGATTTCCGTGCGGAATTCTTTAACATCTTCAACCACACGCAGTTCTTCAACCCAGACGGCAATTTCTCGGACGGATCGCAGTTTGGCCAGGTTAGCCAGGTTCGCGACCCGCGGCTGATGCAGTTTGCACTAAAATTGTATTTCTAGCCTCAACCCGGGTGGGCCTTTGCCGCCCAGGGACTTAAATCTAATGGCCGCACAACCGGCGGCTTGAGAACTCTTCGGAGACCACGATGTATCCCGACCTGCAGAAAGAAATCGACACCTTCATACGCCGCACGCCCAAGTCGTCGGAAGCCCACAAGAAAAATTTGAAGCGCATCCCCTTGGGCGTAGCCAGTAATTATCGCGCCTATGATCCTTACCCAATTTTCGCGCGGGAAGGGCAGGGGTCGCACTTCCGCGATCTCGATGGCAACGAATATCTCGATCACAACCTCTGCTTTGGCGCGCTCATGGCCGGGCACTGCCATCCCGCGGTGATGAAGGCGGTTGAAAAACGCCTGACCACCGGCACCATGTTCGGCATGCCCCATGACATGGAATGGGAACTGGCGGAAGAAATCTGTACCCGCTTTCCGGTGGAGATGGTCCGCTTCGGCAATAGCGGGACGGAAGCCACTATGCATGCTGTCCGCCTCGCCCGCGCCGCCACCGGTCGCGACAAGATCGTGAAATTCGAGGGCGGATACCACGGTCTGCACGATTCGGCGCTCGTCAGTGTGAAGCCGCATGCGCCGGACTTCGGCGACATCGATGCTCCCACGCCCGTTCCGGGCGGACTGGGCGTGCCTAAAGCCAGCCTGGATAATGTGGTGATTTCCACATTCAATGATTTGGCGAGCGTCGAGCGCCGCTTCAAGGAAAATCCCGGACAGATCGCCGCGATTATCCTCGAGCCCATCCTGATGAACGTCGGAGTATGCATGCCGCAACCCGGGTTCCTTGAAGGGCTGCGTGAGATGGCTACCGGGAACGGCGCGCTGCTGATCTTTGACGAAGTGAAAACCGGCGGCAAGCTCTGCTGGGGCGGAGCGGCGGAATATTTTGGCGTGATTCCGGACATGATTTGTTTGGCAAAATCGATTGGCGGCGGATTACCGCTGGCGGCTTTCGGGGCCCACCGCTCGGTGATGGACCTGATTTCGCAACACAAAGTCTTTCACGGCGGAACTTACAATACCAATCCGGTTTCGATGGCCGCCGGGCTTGCGACCTTCCGCAGCGTGCTGACCCGGGAGAACTATGAGCATGTTGAGAAGCTTGGCAAAAAGCTGACCGAGGGATATCGCAAGATCGTTGCCAAATCCGGGTTGCAGGCATATGTCATCAGCGCCGGCGCCAACGGTGCGCTAATGCTGTATCCAAGCGAGATTCGCAATTACCGCGACTGGCTCACGGTGGATACCGACCTGTGGCGGCACTATTGGTTCGCCATGGTAAACCGCGGGGTGATGGCGCAACCGTACTGGTGGGATGAGCAGTGGACGATCTCGGTGCAACACACGGAAGCCGACATTGACAAGCACATCGAAGCTTTTGCCGACGTCGCGCCAGCTCTAGCGAAAGCGCAACAGGAACGCAGCACCGAAGTAGCCGCCCGCTAGAAACACGTGTGGAGCGGCGCCCCGCCCGCCTGCCCCTGGCTCATTGAAGCATGCGGGACTGAGCGGGCATTCAAATCCGCGCACGTGAACACAAGCTAGTCGTCCGGGGGAACGAGTCTTGTCGAGCCAAGATAGCCAGCCGAACCAGCCTTATCTCAAGCGCGTTCTTGGCCGTTGGGACCTAGTCTTGCTCTTCGTGGTCGCGGTGTTCAACCTGAACGTGGCGCCGTCTATCGCTGCCAACGGCGGCGCGACTATCTGGCTGTGGATCATATCCGTGTTGCTGTTTTTTTGGCCGCAGGGAATTGCCGTGGTTGAGCTTGCTCACCGGTATCCCGGCGAAGGCGGAGTGTATCTCTGGGCCAAGCAGGTTTTTGGTGACTTCCACGGATTTTTCTCCGGCTGGTGCTACTGGACCAACAACATGCTCTACGTTCCAACCGTGATGTTGTATTTCGCCGGCGTCTCGGTCTACGTGCTCGGCGCCGGTCATCAGTCACTGGCCGATAACAAGACCTTCGCACTCATGACATCGCTGGCATTATTGGCGTTGCTGACCGCGCTGAACATCGCCGGGCTGGGAGTCGGAAAGTGGATCAACAATGCGGGTGCGATCGGAACCGGAGTTGCCGCGGCCGTATTGATTGGTCTGGGAATCGTGGCCGGATCGCGCTTCGGCACTCATCTTAGTCCCGCGGACTTCCGCGTACCGGCCAATTATCACTCGGTATTGAATTCGTTTGGCGTGATCTGCTTCGGATTAGTCGGTCTCGAACTAGCCTCAGTTATGGGTGATGAGATTCGCGATCCGGCCCGCGACATGCCCGGTGCGGTGGCCTGGGGCGGAATAATTTCAGGCCTGCTCTATATCGGGACCACCGTGACTCTGCTGATTGCAATCGGCAAGAACGATATCAGCGTGCTGCAAGGAATCGTTCAGGCGGTCGGCCACATGGCCGAAAGCGCTGGGATTGACTGGATTTCAGTTCCGTTCGCGCTGATGCTGAGTCTTTCCATCGCCGGTATCGGCTCGGCGTGGATGGGCGGTTCGGCTCGCATCCCCTTCGTCGCTGGGCTGGATTCGTACATGCCGAGTTGGTTAGGGAAAGTTCATCCCAAGTATCGGACGCCGCATGCGGCATTGATTGTGCAAGGAATTGTTTCGGCGCTGCTGGTGGGCATTAATTTTGCCGGCGGGGAGAAAGTTCAAGGGGCATTTCAGCGGATGTTGTCGCTGGCCGTTGTCCTGCAACTGGTTCCCTTCCTCTATATGTTTGCTGCGCTGGTAAAATTCGGCTGGACATCAGATTGCCGAGGGCGTTATGGAAGGACCACGTTGCTGCTCTCTGGCGTGGCTGGATTCGTGACAACATCCTTGGGCATCGCACTTGTATTTTTCCCGGCGCAGCAGATTACCTCGATTGTCTGGTATGAAATTTGGATGTTCGGCGGGACAGCGTTTTTCGCCGCCCTCGCGGCATTTTTCTTCTTTGTTTATGGGCGCAGGAAGCAGCAGAGCCAAACTGAGTTGGAGGCGAGCGTCCTCGCCCATCCAGCCAAGCACAGCTCGGCAAATTAGGGGGTAATCATGGCCGCCGGGATTACAGCTGACATCAAGACGTATCAACTCTTTATCAACGGCGAATGGGTGGGGAGCAATTCCAACCAGACGACTGCGATTTACGATCCGGCGACGGAAGAAGTGATCGCGCAGGTCCCGGACGCAAATTCAGAGGACGTAAACCGCGCGGTGGCGGCCGCGAAGACTGCCTTCGAAGAAGGACCCTGGGCTACCACAACCGCGCAGGAACGTGGCCGAACGCTCTTTCGTCTGGCGGAGAAGATTCGGCAGAACCTGGCGCAACTGGCCGAGTTGGAATGCCGCAACACCGGCAAGCCCATCGTCGAAGCCGAGTTCGATATCACCGATGTTGCCACCTGCTTCGAGTATTACGGCGGACTGGCGACAAAAATTTTGGGATATGTGAATCCGGTTCCAGACAATGCTGTCAGCCTCACGCTCAAGGAGCCAATCGGGGTCGCGGGCCAGATAATTCCCTGGAACTATCCGCTCCTGATGGCGGCATGGAAGCTGGCGCCCGCGCTGGCCGCCGGATGCACTTGCGTGCTGAAGCCGGCGGAACAGACGCCGCTCACGGCGTTGGAGTTGGCGAGCTGGTTCTCCGAAGTTGGATTGCCACCGGGCGTGGTGAACATTGTGACCGGATTCGGCGAAAGTTGCGGCGCGCCGCTGGTGAAGCATCCGGATGTGAACAAGATCGCTTTCACCGGCAGCGCCGAAGTCGGAAAGATCATCGTCAGGCAGGCGGCCGATACCGTGAAGCGGGTGACGCTCGAGCTTGGGGGCAAGTCCCCCAACATTTTCTTTGCCGACGCCGATTTCGAAGCCGCAATTGACGGCGCGCTGTTTGGCGTCTTCATCAATCAAGGCGAAGTCTGTTCTGCGGGAAGCCGCATACTGGTACACAAGCCGATTTACAAGAAATTTGTGGATGCGATGACCGAGAAAACGCGCCGAATCAAGCTTGGTTCGCCGCTTGAACGCGACACCAAGATGGGGCCGCTGGTCAGCAAAGAGCAGTACGAGCGGGTGCGCTCTTACCAGGACATCGGGAAAAAGGAAGCCAAAGTTGCGATTGGCGGAGGCCGCGCCGGGAAATTCGACAAGGGCTATTATGTTGAACCCACAATTTTCTATGATGTCAGCAACAGCGCTCGCATCGCGCGCGAAGAGATTTTTGGTCCGGTAGCGACCGTCATTCCCTTCGAAGACGAGAAAGACGCGCTCAGGATCGCCAACGATTCTCCCTATGGTTTGGCCGCGGCGGTGTGGACGCGAGACATTTTTAAAGCTTTCCGCGTGGTGAAAGCACTGCGAGCCGGCATTGTCTGGGTGAATCACATGCAGCCAACCTACGTAGAAGCGCCCTGGGGGGGCTACAAGCAGTCGGGATTTGGACGCGAGCTCGGACCCTGGGGCATCGAAGAATATCTCGAGACCAAGCAAGTACACATTAATTTGAACGAGCAGCCGATCGGGTGGTATTGAGATATGAGCACCATCCAGTTACGAACAACGGTCCCCGGGCCTCAATCTCGGGCCCTGAGCGAGCGCAAGGATGCCGCCGTACCTCGCGGACTCTCCCAGGCAACTCCGGTGTATGTGGCCCGCGCCCAGGATGCCTGGCTGGAGGATGTGGACGGCAATCGCTTCATTGATTTCGCCGGCGGAATAGGCTGTCTCAACACCGGACATCGCAATGCGGCGGTGATCTCTGCTATTGAATCTCAGCTCCAGAAATTTCTTCATACCTGCGGGCAGGTTACTCCCTATGAGAGCTACATCCGTCTGGCGGAGCGGATGAACCAGATCACCCCCGGTAAATTCCCCAAGAAGACATTTTTCGTGAACACCGGCGCGGAAGCGGTGGAGAATGCCATTAAAATAGCCCGAGCCCACACCGGCCGGCCGGGGGTGATCGCGTTCGAAGACGGCTTTCACGGTCGCAGCATGATGACGCTGGCTCTGACCAGCAAGACGCATCCTTATAAAGCGGGATTTGCTCCGTTTCCCTCTGATGTGTACCGCATTCCGTATGCGTACTGCTATCGCTGTTCTTATTCGCTGAAATATCCGTCGTGCGACGTGTTTTGCGCCCGCCACCTGGAAGACACTTTCAAGCGCGTGGTCGCATCGGAGGACGTCGCAGCAGTGATCGCGGAACCGGTGCTCGGCGAAGGAGGCTTTATCGCCCCGCCCCCGGAGTTTTTCAGCACTCTGATCGACATCTGCCGCAGACACGGTGTGCTGTTCATCGCTGACGAAGTGCAGAGTGGGTTCGGTCGCACGGGAAAAATGTTTGCCAGCGAACACTATGGCATTGAGCCCGACCTGGTGGTCACCGCGAAATCCCTGGGTGGCGGACTGCCTCTCGCCGCGGTGACTGGACGCGCCGAAATCATGGATGCTCCCGGGCCGGGTGGACTAGGCGGGACCTTTGCGGGAAATCCCCTTTCGTGCGCCGCCGCAAACGCCGTGCTGGACGTACTCGAGCAAGAAAACCTGCTGGCACGCGCCAACGCGATCGGAGCGCGCTTTGACCAGCGTGCGCGGGAATGGCAAACCCGCTTTGAAATGATCGGTGATGTCCGCGGTTTGGGCGCGATGCGCGCAGTGGAGTTAGTGAAGTCGCGCGAAACTCGCGAACCTGCGCCCGAAGAGACGAAGAAGATTACAAAATATTGCTACGAACATGGACTGATCCTACTCACCGCCGGAAGTTATGACAACGTCATTCGCTTGCTGGTTCCACTGGTAATTACCGGCGAGCAGATCGAGGAGGCGCTGAACGTCCTCGAAAAGGCGTTGACGTCAGTCTCCGCGCGGCAGCAAGCCATGCCAGAGGCAGTGACGAAATGAACAAACAAAAGAATTTGCGTTTGAGCACCACAACCCTAAACCATCCGGACGGGATTGAATGACAGTTGCAGCACCGCCGCTTCCTAAAGTTCCAAATTATGTCAACGGGCGCTGGCAGGACTCCTCCTCGACTGACTGGCAGGACGTGCAGAATCCAGCCACCGGCGAGGTGCTCGCGCGGTTGCCGCTCGCAGATGCTGCTGAAGTCACGAAGGCTATTGAAGCCGCGGCCGCGGCATATCCAGCCTGGCGCCGCACACCACCCGAAGACCGGATTCAGCCGCTGTTCAAGTTGAAGCAACTCCTGGAGGATCATCTCGACGAGCTGTCGCGCATCATTACCCAGGAAAACGGAAAGACTTTCGCGGAAGCCAAAGCAGAGTTGCGGCGCGCCATTGAAAACGTCGAAGTCGCCTGCGGCATTCCAATGATGATGCAGGGCTACAACCTGGAAGACGTGGCACGCGGCATTGATGAAACCATGATCCGCCAACCGCTGGGAGTGGTTGCTGCCATCACGCCATTTAATTTTCCGGGGATGATTCCGTTCTGGTTCCTGCCTTACGCAATTGCCTGCGGAAATACTCTGATCGTGAAACCATCGGAGCGGGTGCCGCTCACCATGCGCCGGGTGTTTGAATTGCTCGAGCAATCGGGATTGCCTGCAGGCGTGGTGAACCTCATCAACGGTGGTAAAACCGCGGTGGACACGCTTCTCGATCATCCCCGGGTGAGGGCCATCAGCTTTGTCGGTTCAACTCCGGTCGCGAAATACATTTACGCCCGCGCCGGCGCCAATGGCAAGCGCGCACAGTGCCAGGGTGGCGCGAAGAACCATGTCATCGTTCTGCCTGACGCCGACATGAAGATGGCCACGCAGATCATTAGTGACAGCGCTTTCGGATGCGCCGGCCAGCGCTGTCTGGCAGTCTCAGTCGCTGTGACCGTCGGAGATGCTCAACAAACATTCCGCGATTCAATCACCGCCGCGGCTGCATCCATGCGGGTAGGGAACGGACTCGATGACGGCGTCCAGATGGGGCCGGTGATCACACCGCAAAGCAAGTCACGAATCGAATCGCTCATCGCGCAAGGCGAGAAGCAGGGAGCCAAGCTGTTGCTGGACGGACGATGGGCGAAGATCTCCGGCCACGGAGAAGGGAATTTCGTGAAGCCAACCGTGATGGACGCTTTGCCGGTGTCCAGCGATCTCGCCGACAGCGAAATTTTCGGTCCGGTGCTGAGCTTGGTCCATGCGCAGGACCTCGACGAAGCATTGGCATTTCTCGAGCGCAGCGCTTACGGAAACCAGGCATCGCTATTTACTTCGAGCGGCGCGGCAGCACGGCACTTCCGCTACGAAGCGCCAGCGGGAAATATCGGAATCAATATCGGGGTGGCTGCGCCCATGGCGTATTTTCCGTTCAGTGGCTGGAAAGACAGCTTTTTCGGGGTGCAGCACGGCCAGGGGCGAGACGCGGTCGAGTTCTACACTGAGAAAAAAGTTGTAGTGGAACGCTGGGCGGCTGAGCATTCACGCAAATTTTGAGATAAAAGTTCATGCAGCGGCGAATGCCCCCGCGTCAGACGAGAGACCTCGCTCGACCCGAGGGCGTCCAGGCCAATACCAGAGCGAATTGAGGCACTATGTCTGACACCATTCAGAAATACAAAGATTACGTGATGACCGGGTTCATGAAGTCGATTGCGCCCATCGTGATTGATCGCGCCAGCGGCACGCAGGTCTGGGATGAAGAAGGCCGCGAGTACCTGGACTGCTTTTCCGGAATTTCGGTGGTCAATGCAGGCCACAACCATCCACGCGTTATTGCGGCTGCCAAGGCGCAAATGGACAAATTGGTCCACTGCGCCTCGTACCTATACCACGTCAAGCCGGTGGCAGACTTAGCCGAAAAGATCGCCGAAGTCGCCCCGCGTGGTCTGACCAAGACATTCTTCGGCAACGGAGGCGCCGAGGCCATCGAAGGCGCGATGAAGCTGGCGCGCCTTTATACCGGCAGGCATGAGTTCATCTCGCTGCACGGCAGTTTTCACGGACGCAGCTGGGGAGCGCTCAGCATTACCGGCAATCAGGGCAGGAAGAAGCGCGGTGGACCGTATGCCGCGGGCGTGGCGTTCGCTCCCGCGCCGTACCCCTACCGATCGCTTTGGCCCCGTGATTCCGATGAATGTGGACGCCAGTGCGCGCAGTCCATTGACGAAGTCATCCGCTTCGCCACCTCCGGCGATGTCGCTGCCTTCATTGCCGAGCCGGTGATGGGCGAAGGCGGAATTCTGGTTCCCCCGCAGAATTATTTTCGTGAAGTAAAGAAAATACTCGACCAGCACGGAATTCTCTTCATCGCGGATGAAGTGCAATCCGGATTCGGCCGCACCGGAAAGATGTTTGCCATCGAACACTACGGCGTGGCCCCCGACATCCTGGTTACCGCGAAAGGAATCGCCGACGGATTTCCGCTCAGCGCTTTTACCACGCGTCCCGAGATTGCCGCAGCCTACAAGCCCGGAGACCATCTCTCGACTTTCGGCGGAAACCCTGTCTCATGCGCGGCGGCGTTGGCCAATATTCAGTTTATGCAGGAGGAGAATCTACCTGCTTGCGCGGCGGAAATCGGTGAGTACGCTATAAAGAAATTGAGGGAGCTGCAACGGCAGAACCCTCTGATTGGCGACGTCCGCGGCCTGGGACTCATGATTGGGGTCGAGCTGGTGAAAGACGAGAAGCTTACGCCCGCGAACAGCGAAGCAGAAGCTGTACGTGATGCGCTTCTGCGCCACGGCGTAATTGTTGGGGTGGGGGGAGTTTACGGAAATGTTGTCCGCTTCCAGCCGCCTCTGGTTATCACCAGGCAACAGGTAGACCGTGCCGTGAACGCTTTTACAGCTGCGCTGGCAGAAGTAGCACAGCCGGCAGCCGTCTAGATGTCGTTGGCGTCA
Source organism: Terriglobales bacterium (assembly GCA_038254805.1). Taxonomy (GTDB): domain Bacteria; phylum Acidobacteriota; class Terriglobia; order Terriglobales; family Acidobacteriaceae; genus Gp1-AA145. The sequence goes on along the minus strand of JBBSFW010000017.1, from coordinate 52,894 downwards.
TCACGCCGGTTCAGGTCCTTCGCTGGACTCACGGCATGTCCGTCATTAGCGTGCCGGACCTGGATGGTCCCGTTAACATTGTTGAGCCGGATTTGCACACCGCCGCCGCCGATCTCTCCTCGCAGATCGTGGCCTACAATGCGGTGATCGTTTGTATGCAGCCCGAAATCATTGTCAATTCTGCCATGCACCGTGGTGGCCTCGATGTTGGCCTTTGCGTCCGAAGGCAGAGTCAGCTCGACGCCGCCATTCACCGAGGAAAGTTCGATCGGCGCCGCCTGCGAGCGTTCGAAATTCGCGTCCAGGCGCCCATTGATGGTCGCCAGCACGGCCCTGGCGCCCAGTCCGCGAGCGACCAGCCTTCCATTAATGCAGGAAGCCCGTACCTCGCCGGCAACACCGGTTATATCCAGGGCGCCATTGATTAGTTTAATTTCATCCAGGCGTGCATTGCGTGGGACCGTTAGCGTGTATTCAACCGAAGCCGCATTATGGCGCCGCTCGTCATGCCACGCATTCTGGTTTAGATAGTGGGTTTGAATGGAAATAGATTCCGCGGTGGAGCTAACCTGGATCTCGGCGTCCTTTAGCAGTTCTTCGTCGTAGGCGCGTTTTACCGCATCTACCTTCACCTGATTCTGTTCCCAGGTGGTGATGTGAACGGCTCCATTGATGTTCCCAAGCTCTACACGCCCACTTGCGCTCAGAGGATACGTTTTGTGAAACTCCTCGGTTACAACGGCATCGTCATTGTCGGATGCACGCGCCAATGCGGCATTCAGCGTCAGTGCCACCAGAATGCCCAGAATGACGCCCATCCAGGATGCAAACCTGCGATTCCGTTCCATGACTCCTCCTTCGGATACTGCTTAGACGAACAGCCTCAGGAATTGTTAGAACGATTTTTACGAGGAGGAGGAGTTCCGCTGCCGCCCGGCTTCGGAGATGACATAAACAATGAGAATTCCCAACTCCGGTTCAATGGGATGGCGATAGCGGGGATGCGGGAACACGACATAGTAAATGGCTGGATAGCAGAGAACCAGCCACAGGAATAGCCAGCTGCCCGGTCGTTGCTTGCGCAGCGCGCGTCCCAGACCCCAGAATGCCAGCACCGACGATGCCAGGAATGCAGAATTGTTCAGCAGACCGGGCAGTCCGGACGCTCGGGGTCTCCCGGCCCAATAATAAACAAAGCGTCTAAAGCTGATCCATGCAAAGCGGCGATGGTCAGCGCGAATAAAATCCATCGCCTCGCGCTTCCGCTCTGCGACGTAAGCCAGTTCGCCCAACTGCTGGTAGCGGCGCATTTCAACCGGGTTCTGCGTGGGATGGAGATAGGCCATCCAGGTGCCGTCCGCGCCCGGACCATTTCCGAGGCGAAGCTCGGCCCCAGAATTTGAACGGATGAAGATGAGCCGACCGAAAGTTTCATAGTTCCGCACCAGCCAGGGCGCAATCGTCGCGGAAAAGAAGAGTGCCGCTAGAGCAACCCCCGCAAGCGACGCCCTGCCTTTTTTCCGTCGCCGGTGCCATGCCCACAATATTGACGCCGGCAAAAACGCAAGCAGGGAAGTATTGGTCAGGGAGGCGGCGCCCCAGAGCAGACCGAAGCCGATCCACGGCCGCGTGCCGTCAGGTTCCTCAAGCTTGAGCGTAAGCCAGAAGAGGGCGGTCAACAGCAAAGCGGCGAGGCTTGTTTCCCACACCCAGCGTGTACACCAATACATCACCGTAGGCAGCAGTGCCCAGGTCCATGCCGACCATACGGCCACTCTTTCGCTGAAGCATTTTCGCCCAATTAAAAAAATTGGAACGCAGGTCAGAGCAGAGAAGACACTGTTCATGCCAAGCAAGATCAAGGCTGAAGCAGGTGAGTAGATTCCGGTCAGTCTGAAGACGCCGGCAATCAGGTACGGGTAGAGCGGAGGCTCCCAGGCGGTGGGCCCGGTAGGGCTGTGGAAAGGATCGGCAAAACCCTGGCCGGTAGCAAGGGCGCGACCGATGCGTCCCATCTCATAACCGAAACTAAAATCATTTTGATCAGGCTTGAATCTGTAGGTGTGTGCAATAAGTATGAACCCAAGCCGTAGAGCGAGGGCGATGACAACCATCCAGAAAAAAGATGTGCGGGCCTCCGCCCGCCATCGAGAATTGTGGGCGGTACCTTGGATTCGTGTGGTTGGAGGCGTGGAACGGGCCATCTGCAAGAATAGCTTCTCACAAATGGCCTTGCCGAATGGCGGTACGTCTATTGAGCCGGAATTGCTTCGGCCTCAGACTTGAACTTTCAAACGCTGAGCGCAGGGCGAGAGTACAGGATAAAGTTGCCCACCAGCACTCGGAAACTCACACAACGTTCGCTGCGGATGCGCCAGCTGTCTGAAGCGTTCTCGCATTCCGGCAATGCCGACGCCAGTGCGTCCTGCGGAAGTCAGAGATGTTTGCTTTTCCGCCGGTATACCTTTGCCGGCATCACTGATTTCGAGCCACACGCTTCCATCCCTTCGGCCAAACAGGATATTCGCGCTCATGCTTCCAGAATGGCGATGAATGTTGGTCAGGCCTTCCTGCACGACCCGAAAGATAGTCGTTTCAATTTCCCGGGGCAGCCGATCAAAATGATCCGTTACGTCCAAAGCCACCTTGATTTTGCTTCGTGCGGAAAATCCGTCCACATACCAGCTCAGGGCGGACGCCAGTCCGGCCTCATCGAGTAACGGAGGATGCAGCAAGTGTGAAATGGTGCGAATCTCGCTGGAAATTTGCTTGATCAGGGCAGAGTTTTCCAGCACTGCTTTTGTGCCGCCGGACTGAGCTTTGGCGACTCGGCCTTTACCACGGCAATGTTCATCGTTATGGCAACAAGCAGTTGGCCTACGCTGTCGTGCAATTCACGGGCAATGTGCCGGCGCTCCCTCATCCTGCATCTGCAGTAGACGAGCGGAAAGTTTCCGCAGGCTTTCGTTGGCCGCGTTGAGCTCCTGAGTACGCTGCTCAACCCGCAGTTCCAACTCCTCCTGCGCCTTCCGGTAGGTTTCCTCTATCTCTTTGTGCGAGCTCAGGTCCTGGCTGACCCCGACAATTCCAATCAAAACGCCATTTTCATCAAAAATGGGAGAGTCTGTCACCGAGGCGGTGAACTGTGTGCCGTCTTTGCGCAAGACGCGAAATTCTCCCTTCCAGCTCTTTCCTGCTTGCAGAAGCAACATAATTTCGGCTGCCTCTTTTTCCGCTTCCGCGGCAACCGTAATTTCTATGATGTTACGGCCCAGTACCTCTGCGGCTGCCCACCCGTACAGTTCTTCCGCATATCCGTTCCAGTAAATAATCTGACCTTGCAGGTCGGTGGCAATGATTGCAGCTTGGACCGCGCCTAGCAAATGGCCATGCAAACTGATCGGCTCCTCTGGGGGCGCGACTAGGATCTCAGCCATATTCGACGTTGCGGTTGGAAAAATTGCGCTAGCCATAAGCTTCTCCTTAGCGATCGAATCGGATCCGCCTGTTGATCTGAACACCGAAACGGCAGCTCTCGGGCCTACCCCTGCTTATTCCACACATACAGGAAATTCTCATCAGCGGCCGTCGCCACGTTCCGGTTCTGCTTCCGGGTCTCCCGATTCAGAGCTGACCGCACGTTTTCTTTGGTGTCGTCCAGTTCTGATAGCGGAATCCTCAGCGCAGAACCGTCCTTCAGTTGATCAAGATCAGTAAGGATCTCCACAACGATCTTGTTGTGCTTTCCCCGTCGCCCCAGGGGAACGTCGATCTGTTCATTGTCTTGAAATGCGTTTGAGTTTTTGATTGGGAAACGCCCACGGGAAACTCCATTTCCTTTTAGTCGTAATACTAACGTGACGTAATACTATTTGATTTCCTGAAGTGCTTTCAGAGGTCGCCGTGTCGCAAATCAATGCGATAACAATTCGAAAACTCAACCACTTACAGGCATTAAAGATAAATGAAAGAGTTCACCCGTATGCAGCCAGACCTGCTACGGTGAACTTAGAAGAGAGGTAAACCAGTGAAACAGCTAGGTGCGCGATTCGAGCAAATTCCGTTGCAAGCTATTGAAGAACTTGTGAAACGGACAGAGGCTGAGAGCCAACATAGTCAAGAGCAAGATCAAGCCGAAGATGAGCAGAACCCTATTTTCGAGCCGTCCGAAAAAAAGAAGGAACCCTATACTCTTTCTTAATCGCCGCGACGAACACTTCGGGCTGGTAAGTCCCGGGCTTGGAGATATGTTTCCGCACGATTCGGCGCAATCCTCTCGAGTGCTGAGAGAAGGGCACGTCAAGTCGGGTCCCTGATCGCCGGCAAGCCGCGCCATCTGCGTATCCAACCCCGCCCAAAAATTGACATGGCACTTTGGCAAACCTAGACTGAGCTTCCAAACCAAACTTCACATGCCATACGTCAAAGTGACCACACAATCGGAGCTGCCGGGCGAGGGAGAGGCGAAAGAATTCGAGATCGGCGGTAAGACGATCTGTGTGGCGAACGTGAACGGCACAATTTCTGCCATCGAAAACGTCTGCTTGCACATGGGCGGTCCCCTGGGGCAGGGCTATATCTTAGGCGACAAGATTGTGTGTCCCTGGCACGGCTGGGAATATGATCCCAAAACCGGAGAGCTGGCCGGCAACCCCAAATCGAAGCTGGCAGTTTATCCCATCAAAATTGAAAATGGCGATGTCTTGGTGGAAGTCTGACTTTTCCGCTGTTTAAATTTTCGCGGTCGCAGAGCTCACAATATTGAGCAATGCCGAAGCCCGTTTCACGAATCTTCGAGTACGACAATTAAGATCGTCTACTGACGGTGGCGGACGGTCTCTAGGTTAAATACAGGCGGCCGTGCGAAATTTTGTGCTGCACGCTGGCAGCCATCTGATCGATGTCCGTGGGGGCAACCTGGCTGGCCGCCGCCTCCAGAAATGGCGTGCGGTTGCTGCCCACAGCGTCACGCCGGAGTTGCACCAGCATGGCTTGCACCGCGCCGGGATCGAATTTTTGGGGGGTGGCGCGGACAATCTCGCTCAGCGTAGTCCCTAGCGAGATGGGCTCTCGATAGGGACGGAGGCTGGTCATTGCATCAAAGGTGTCCGCCAGCCCGACAATTCTTACCTGCATGGGAACTTCCTCATTTCCCAATCCATCCGGATATCCCGAGCCGTCGGCGCGCTCGTGGTGCCAGCGCACAATTTCCGGAATGCGCGGCCAGGGGAACTGCACTCCAGTCACGATCTGGTGCCCCACCGTGGTATGGTCGGCCATCTCCCGAAACTCTTCCGGATCCAGCGAGCTCGGTTTGCCGAACAGGCGCTTGTCCACTGCCACCTTTCCGATGTCATGCAGATAGCCGGCGGACCGCAACGCCGCGACGTCGTTGGCATCTAAGCCCATGGCATCGCCGATGGCGGCCGCATACCGCCCCACTCGCAGGGAGTGTCCGTGAATATTCACGTGCTTCACGTCGATGGCGGCGGCGAACGCCTCCAGTGCGTTGTCGTAAAAGCCATGCAGTGATGCCATCAAGCGCAGATTTTCGGAAACGCGTTGCGCCAAGGTCTGCGTGAGTGCATGATTCTGTACTGCCAGTGCGACGTAATGGCATAGCAGATCCAGCGCCTGCAATCCGTCTTCGTCATAGGTCGAATCGCCTTCGCGCCGTCCAAAGGCCACCGCTCCAACCAGTTTTCCAGATACACGAAGTGGCGCAATGCACTTGAATAGCTCCGGTGCGACATTTCCATTCGCGCTTAGAAAAGTATCAGAGGACGCCTGGCCCAGGAGCACGGCGCCTTGCGTCGTGGCGAGCGCATGAATGTGGCGCGGCAAAAGAGGAATAATCGAAGGTTCGGGAATCAGAGCGAAACCTTGCGCCGCAACCGAGGTCAACATCGAAGGCTTTTCAATGAAAACGAAGAGCACGCCTTCGCGAGCGCCTAAAGCATGCATCAGCGCGGAAAGCATGGTGTGCGCAGTTTGCGTGAAATCCCGCTCCGCCGTCATCTCGGGGCCGAGATCGGAGAGCGTTTCAACCGTGCGCAACAACCGCCGGAAATGTTCTTTCTGAGCTGCCACCGGTTCGCGGGTGAGCAATCACCCCAGAGCAATTCGAGAGTACCATGCGCCCCTCGGCCATCAGCGCGTAACTTGTTAGTTAGTTTGGTGCAGCCCAAAGTGGCCGGAGGCCCGCTGACTGCGGAGAATTTCTCAGGCGGCAAACAGGTGGTAGAGCATGAAATAGATCACTACGCCGGTAACCGAGACATACAGCCACAACGGATACGTCCATCTGGCGATGGCACGATGCCGGTCGAAGCGCCCACGCAGTGCCCGGCTTAGCGTGATGATAGCTAAAGGCACAATTGTGAGTGCCAGGATCGTGTGCGAGATCAGGATGGTGAAATACACCCGCCGTGACCAACCATGTCCCTGAAATGGGACCGAGCCCACGTGAGCATGGTAATAAAGATATGAGGCCAGAAACAGAGACGACGTCATTACCGCGGCAAACATCAGCGCGCGATGAGTCGCCATCCGTCCACGCTTGATCATGCCATGCCCCGTCACCAGCAGCACAGCGCTGGCGGCGTTTAATGAGGCGTTGATCACCGGGAAGATGGCGTACTGCGCGGCAACTTGCATCACACCGCCGGCCTGGTGGTGCGGCGGTTGACCATCAGGAACGCGAGACCGAACATGAACAATGAAAAAAGTATGAGCGTCGCCAGCGATTCCACTAACGTTCCGCTACTTGCGGGATACAGCAATTCGCGCAAGGCTTCAACTCCGTAGGTGAGCGGGTTGATCCGCATCAAAATGCGCAGCCACCCGGAAGCTCCCGAAAGAGGAAACAGCGCCCCGGAGATCAGCCACATTGGAATCAGAAATAAATTGATAATGGCATGAAAGGCCTGAGCCGAATCCATTGGCCAGGCAATGGAGAACCCCAGCGCCGTCAGCGCGAAGGAAACCAGGAATACCGTCAAGGTCACCAGCAGAAATCTGCCCGGTCCCATATGGATTCCCACCCACGGCGCGAATACCAAAAAAATCATTCCTTGAACCGTCGCCAGCGTCGTTCCGCCAAGCACTTTGCCTAACACAATTGCCGACCGTGAGACGGGAGCGACCAACACCGACAGTAGGAACCCTTCCTTGCGATCCTCGATGACCGACATCATCGTGAAAATCGAGGTGAATAACACGATCATGATGAGCGCGCCCGGGTAGAAGTAATCCAAATAGTGCTGGTCGCCCTTTCCCCCCGGCCGGAAGGATGTACCAAATCCCGAACCGATTACCAGCCAGAAGAGGATTGGAGAAGCGATTACGCCCACCACTCGCGCCCGCTGCCGGTAGAAACGGACTACCTCACGCCACCATAAAGTGAAGGCAGGCAGCAGCAGTTCGTCGGGGCTTTCTTTAAGCCGCTCTGGCAGAATTGTGGTGTGCGCAGCCATCAGCGTCTCTTCTTCTTCGCCATTGGGGGTGTTTCGGAATGATTGCCTTGCTCGCTCCAAAACCTGTGGCCGGTACGCCGGATGAACACGTCTTCCAGGCTGGGTTTGGCAATCGATATGGCATCAATCTGTCCTGGAAAGGCCTCGACCAGATCCGTCACAAAGCGATGTCCGTTTTCCCTTTCGATTCGCACCTGGCTCCCAATCGCCCGAGCCTCGATGCCAAACCGTGCGCGAATGCGATTGGCCAGAGCTTCCGAGCCGTTCGATTCCAGCACGATCACGTCGCCGCCGATTTCTTTCTTCAGTTCGCTGGGAGTTCCCAGTGCCACCAGTTTGCCCTCATTGAGGATCGCCAAACGATCACAGCGTTCGGCCTCTTCCATCAAATGGGTTGTCACCAGTACGGTCACGCGCTCTTGGTCGCCGAGGATGCGCAAGTACTGCCATAGATCACGCCTCGCGCCCGGATCCAGCCCGGTACTCGGCTCATCCAGCAAAAGGACTCGAGGTCCGTGCAAGAGCCCCTTTGCCAGTTCCAGACGCCGCTGCATGCCTCCGGAAAACGTTTCTGCTCTGCCGGTCGCGCGATCGGCCAGGCCGACGCGTTCCAGAATCTCCCGGATTCTCTTGGTCAGCGACGACCCGTGCAGGCCATACAGATGGCCCTGGTGCCGCAGATTTTCCGCCGCCGTCAGCTTCAGGTCAATGCTCTGTGCCTGAAAGACCACGCCAATTTCCCGCCGCAGCTGGATGGGTTCGCTGACTGCATCATGCCCCAAAATGATTGCCCTTCCGCCCACCGGGACCATCAGAGTAGAAAGAATGCGGAACATCGTGGTCTTGCCACTGCCGTTCGGGCCCAGCATGCCGAACAACTCCGCCGGGCGCACGTCAAACGACACGCCATTCAGAGCGACGCGGTCTTCATACCGGTGCACAAGATCGCGCACCGCGATGGCCGGAGAGCTCAGGGATTTTGTTTGCGGGTCAGACCCGACGACAGCGATGGCAGACATTTCGGAGGTCAAAGTTTATTTTACGACGAGCGGGGCATGAGAAGGAACTTCGTGGAAATTTTTCTGGGCCGCCGGCAGGGCACGCCGCCACGCTTGAAGCGTGAGAACGGCTGTCGTCGCCAGCAGCAGCGCGCCCACCGCGACATGGGCAACAGTCGAGAGCACCATGGGAAACTCGGGTTGCACTGCCTCCGTTCCCCATACCACCCGGGTGAGAAATGCGCTGAATCCGAGGCAGAGTTGGATCACCAGGAGAAACAACATCAGCACGGCCGGCTGCCGGATTGCCCCCACCTCGGGAAACTGCACCAACCCGCGAACCCCGGTCAAAGTCAGTAGCAGGGCCACCGCCAACGCATTCAGCGCATGCGGCCACCACGGCATGCCATGGTGACGGAACATTGCCCCAAGAATCAGTTGCAGGTAAAGAATCAGGATCGAAACAATACTTAATGCGAGCAAGCGGGGGCGGCCCTGGTCCGGCACCGGCGGTGGAACCTCGTCCACCCATTTGCGGCCGGTGAACACCGCAATTGCCACCGCGATGCAGAAAAAAGTTTGCGCCACCACGGCGTGTGCGGTAGAGACTGCCGGGGGAAGAAAATGCCGCACCGTCATTCCGCCCAGCACCGCCTGCACGATGATTGTGCCGAGCGCACCCAATGCCAGCGCCTTCATCCAGCGCCGCCGTTCCGCGAAAAGCGTCCACACTGCGATCGTGACGGTAAGCACAATCGTGAAGCCGGCGATCATGCGATGGCTGTGCTCGTAGCGAATGCCGCCGATCCAGGGTGGCAGGCGAAGCACGTGGCCGTAGGATGTTGGCCAGTCCGGCACCGACAACCCAGCATCATTGCTGGTGACCAGGGCTCCCGCGATGATCAAAACGAAGGTCGCGCCCGCGGTGAAAACTGCGAAGCCATGATAGCCGCGGTTGTATTGCCCCGGATCCGACTTCAAACACCCTCCTTCCAAAGGCGCCATTTTATCAGAGGAAATCTCATCAATAGTACAGCGCGCATCCTTCGCTCGGAACGCCTGGCGGCTCGGACAGGTACTCCGCATTTAAGCCATAATGGATCATGCCAGAACATACCGAGTGGCCCGACTTGCCGCTGAAGGAATGGGAGGACACATATCACACGATGCACATGTGGACGCAGATTGTGGGCAAAATCCGTCTGCGTTTAGCTCCTCCGCAGAACCACTGGTGGAGCGTGGCCCTCTATGTGAACACGCGGGGGTTAACCACCTCTCCCATTCCGTACCACGGTCGTTCCTTTGAAATCCAGTTCGACTTTCTCAATCATCGATTAGAACTTCGGACGTCGGATGGCCAGGAGCGGGCCCTGGCCCTTGGGCCGATATCGGTCGCAGCCTTCTATCGTGACTTGTTCGCCATGTTGCCGGCTGCGGGCGTCGATGTGCAAATCAATCTCAAACCCCAGGAAGTTCCGGACCCCACACCACTGGACCAGGATGAAGCTCATGCAGCGTACGACCCTGAGTACGCCTGCCGCTTGTGGCGCATTCTGCTCTCCACAGACTCCGTGTTTCAGGAATTCCGTGCCGGGTTTATCGGCAAATCCAGCCCGGTGCATTTTTTCTGGGGAAGCTTCGATCTGTGTTGCACGCGGTTTAGTGGCCGCCCCGCTCCCGCTCGAAAGGGAATCATCACCAGCGAGGCGTATTCCCATGAATGCAGCAGCCTGGGCTGGTGGCCCGGGGGCAGAGGCGTGAAAGGGCCGGCCTTTTACGCTTACATGGCGCCTGAACCGCCTGGTTATGGCACGCGGCCCGCGCTGCCCGCGGGCGGGTTGTACCTGGATCAAATGCACGAGTTCCTTCTCATGTACGACGATGTGCGCCGCTCGAAATCTCCGCGCTCAGAGATCCTTGCATTTGCGCAGAACACTTATGCGGCCGGGGCCGAACTAGCACGCTGGGACCAAGAATCTCTTGAAAGGAAACCGACTCATGCAGGCCGCTGAAAATTGCACTCACCTGGACCAGATCAAGATCGAGAGCACTCACAAGCACCAGTGCGAAGAGTGCGTCACGCTGGGAGACAGCTGGCTGCACCTCAGGCTGTGCCTCATCTGCGGGCAGGTGGGCTGTTGCGATTCATCCAAAAACAAGCACGCCACAAAACACTTTCATGCCACCTCGCACCCGCTGATTCGTTCGATCGAACCGGGCGAGCGCTGGGTGTGGTGCTATGTGGACAAAAGTTATCCGGGAGAAATCGAGGCGTGAAGCAGGCCTCCTAACTTGCTCCATGAGGAGCAACTTTGGCGAGGGCGGCGGCTAATTCGTCCGCCTTAAACCCAAACGGCCCAGGCCTGCTTTTGTAAGCGACGTGCCCGTTTTGGTCGATCAGGTAAATCCGATCTGGCCAGCCGGTGTAGGCCTGCTCGGTGGAGTTCCCAAACTCATCCAGTACCGCCGGGAACTTGATTCCCAGCTTGCGTACGCAGGCGCCCGCAATCAAGGCGCGGTCTTCTTCATTCTTAGGACTGGCAAAGACAACTTTGTCCTTGATGTTGCTCTGCATCTGCCAGACATCGCTGGGATGCGCCTCGGTGATGTAAACCACCAGAAACGCCACCTTGCCGGCGTACTGATCGTAGAGCTTGTTGAGGGCGGGAACCTCCCGCCGGAAGGGTGGTCAAGTGTAGCTGCCGAAGATCATTACTACCGGCTGTTTTCGATTCAAATCCGAAAGACGAACGCTTTCACTTTTGTCCAGCTTATGCAATGAAAAGTCGGGAGCAGTGTCTCCCCTACGGAGTGTGCCGGCGCGGGCGCTGGTCCACAGAGTCTCAAAGGGCAGAATCAGAAAGACCTGCCAGGGAAGATGCGACATTACGCGGGCGAAAGCTTCCGGGGGACGGTGCATGGCCCGCCAAATAAAGCCTACTAAAGCCAGCCATAGAACGAACACCACCACAAGAATCGCCGCCGTGAGTTTTTTCCAGCCACGACGGGCGCTGGGCCGATTTGCAGTCAAGCTGGCTGTGGTATTCATGGATTATCGTAGCCGAGAACCGTTTTCTATTTCTTTTCCGCCAGGGGTTCAACCTTGCTGATAACGATTGCACTCGATCCGCCGCGCAGAAATACTTTCCCGCTCACGCTTACTTGTTTACCGGCGTAGGGCAATAGTTTGTCATTCTGACTGCTGGAGGGGGTGGTATCAGCGATCGGCCAGTAGATGGTGCCGGCGGACGACAATATGACCAGAGGCGATCCGGCTTTGGCGCAAGCCGTGGCACATTCGCTGCTGATAGGCTTTTTCAATCCCTTAGTGAAGGCGCAGGCGGAATCAATAACGTAGCCTTTGACGGTGGCGGATTTGGCTGATTGTTCAGCGGCCACCGCCGCGATAACCAGTAACAACGGAAGAACCAACGCGATGCGACGTGTCATGGTGCTGTCTTCCTTTCGGCGTTCTCGAAAATCAGAATGATAATCTCGCGCTCAACTGTACTTCGCGGCCCGGAGTCGTTGCCTGGGTGATCGTGCCAAACTGCGGCGTATTGACGAAGCGGTCGGGCGTCCCCAGGTTCGTGTGGTTAAGCGCATTGAAAAATTCTGCACGAAACTGGAACTTGGTCCTTTCCGCGATGCTGAACTCGCGCGCGACGGCAAAGTCCAGCGTCTGCATCCCTGGTCCGTATACCGAGTTGCGACCCACATTGCCGAAGGTGAATGCGGCGGGCGCGGCGAACGCAGCGGTATTGAACCACATGGAGGCAGTACGTGTTCCCGGGCCAAAGATCGGTTGCCCGGTGGAATTGGCGCGAATTGGGTTTTCACCCAGCACCGTACCCGAGTTCGCGGTATCGCCAAATACCGAGACGGTGAAGGGAAACCCGGTCTGGACCTGATACACGGTCGAAAGTTGCCAGTTCTTAGTCGCCGCGCTCGTCCAGGGAAAGCGATTCACGGCGGGAAGGCTGTACACGGCGCTCAGCGCGAAACGGTGTCGGACGTCGCAGGCTGGACCTTTTTCGGCCGCAAGGTCATTGTTGTTCTGCGGAATAGAGGCTTCAAACATAGGCGAGCGAAAATCTGGAGCATTACTCAAATTCTTCGACCAAGTGTAGTTCCCCAGAAACGTGAGCCCATGGGTATAACGGCGGCGAACATTCACATATCCCGCGTCATACCAGCTCTGGGCCGTATTCTCCAGAAGATTGATTGTACTCACCGGGAAGCACATGGTCCCGTTGGGACACCCGGACGCGGGAGCAACATAGGTTACGTTCGACGGCAGGGTTGTGCCCTGGACAAAATCAATCGTCGAAAATGGGCGGCGGGGGCCGATCGGCCCTGGTCCCGGCGGTGCATTATTGATCAGGTGCGCGCGCTGTAAATGAACGCCGTGCGATCCCAAATAGCCGGCTTCCAAACTCGTATGCTGCCCCAGGCTCTTTTCAACCGAGGCGCTCCACTGCTCGATGTACTGAGAAGGAGCGTGGGGATCCATGGCAGTGAAGCTGACCGTGGTTTGCCCCAGTACCGGCTGACCGAAGTTGAAGTTATTCGCCAGTACCAGAGGCGAGGGCGTGAAGTTGTCGCTTTGCTGCGTCTCAGGGAATACATAAGGAACATTGTGGCGCTGGTTGCACCAGGTATTCATGTCCACGGGAGTGAAGAAGATTCCGAACGCGGAATGGAACACAAGTCCGGCTGGAAGCGACTGCGAGAAACCGAACCGCGGGGCGAAGTTATGGGGATTGGGATACTTCAATCCGCGCGGGTATCCGTTCTGCCCACCGACGAATGCGCTCGGCACTCCGTTATTAAACGTCAGGTTGGTATTGGTGTAGCTGATATCCACCAGCGGCTGCATGTATTCGTAGCGAACTCCGAACTCGACGGTCGTGGTACGGGTAACGCGGAAGCTATCCTGCACGAAGCCGTCAGCGTACCACTGCCGAAGTTGCATCTGCGGAACTCCCGCCTGGCGCTGCTTGATCGCTGGCAGTCCGAGCAGGAAGCTGGCCAGCGCTGAACCTGTGCCGTCATTGGTGGCCAAGCGCGTGGTGAATCCGTTGGTGAACTGGTAATAGCCGCGGTTCTGGAAGAAGCCCCACATGGGCCAGATGTAGCGGCGATAGCTGCCGCCGAATTTCAAGCTGTGCCGCCCCTTCTGCCAGCTCAGCGTGTCACGTCCTTCCGCGATTGTGTCCCAGGCGTGCATCGGAGTTGCGGCGAAGGTGTCACCCATGCCCGAGTAACCCTGCACGTTAAACCACGGCGCCCCAAACGCGCCCGGGCCCCCGAAGCCGACACCCTGGATCCCCAGAATGTCCACAATGTCGCCGGACTGCTTGTTGGCGTTTTCTTCGTTGCGCTGCATGGACAGTCGCGAGATCGAGATGGTCGCGGAGTTCACCACGCGGGGGCTGATGATCCGGTTCCACGCAATCGAGCCTTGCTGCGAAAAGTTGTCATGGAAGGCGCCAAATCCGGGCAAATTGATCGGCATGAAACCGTGTTCGGCGCTCAGCGAATACCGGCCGGTGAGGCTGTCGCCGTTGCCGAAGATGTGGTCCGCGCGAGCCGTTCCCTGGTCGGTGGTGTGACGCTCATTGCGCACATCCAGGTAGTTGTCACAGTCCACACCCGCGCCCACGACGTTGGGAACCCCCATCATCCCCGCACCGCAGGGCATGGTCGTCATGCCCATCATCATTTCCGGACTGGGACGGGGCACGTACTGCAAAAAAAACTGCCGCGCCGCCGGATTGATGCGGCTGGGATCGATGACATTTGCTGCGCCGTTGTACTGAAACTGCTGGCGGATGATTTGCGGGTTGTTCTTGCTGACCGGCTGGCCGGGATCGTAACTTGGGTTGGGCTGGAAGTTGGTGGGATCGTAAATGTTGGCGCTCTGGCTGAAATCACCGTTTATTTCCGCAACGGTGGGCACGGTATCAATCATGGTGTCTGCCATCACATGGCGGAAGCCCTCATAGTTCACGAAGAAAAAAGTGTGATTGTGGGCGATCGGCCCTCCGAAGGTGGCGCCAAAATTATTTTGTACCAGATGATTGTTGCCCATGGATTCAAAAGAATTCGCGTCCATGGCATCGTTGCGCAAGAACTCGTAGACGCCGCCGTGAAATTGATTGCTGCCGGCACGGGTGACAATATTGATTTGACCGCCGCCCGCGCCCCCCATTTCAGCGGAGTAACTGCCGGTTTGCACTTTGAATTCCTGCACCGCATCCGGCGAAGGGCTCAGATTCTGGGTATTAAAGGTAGGGTCGGTATTGGAAGTTCCGTCCAAGAGAAAGTAGTTGCCATTCGGGCGGCTTCCGCCAATGCTCACCGCCGAGCGCTGACCCGGCCGCCAGTAAAGCGGATTCATGTCTCCACTTTGAGCGCCATGGCTGAGGTGCGCTCCGGGCACGGTGAGCACCAGGTCGATCAGCATCCGGCCATTCAGGGGCAGATTTGCCACCGCCGCCGGTTCAATCACCTCCCCCACCGCCGCTTCGTTAGTGCGTATCGCATCCGGCGTGCTGCTGACCTCAACTGCTTCTCGCCGCGATTCCAACTTGAGACTGATATCCAGTTCCAGACGTTGGGCGACCTCCATCTGGACCAATTGAGTGGTCATCCCGAATCCGGCAGCGCTGGCGCGAAGTTCATAGCCACCGGGTTGTAATCCCGGAATCTCGTAGAGTCCCTGCGCATTGGTCGAAACGTGGCGGCTAGCGCCGGTAGAGGACGAAGTCAAGTCAACGCTGGCGCCCACGATGGGATGGGCCAGCGGATCAAGAATACTGCCGCTCAAGACCGCGTAGTTGCTTTGGGCAAGCGCCGAAATCGACAACCCACATACGGTGAATAGGAGAGCCAGATTCCTTTGCAAAGGACCCCCGTGAAGTTTGAGACTGTGGGACATAAGAGCTTAAGGCGACGAGGATAAGCGCGAAGGTAAGCGGAAAGTGAAGCTCAGCCCCGAATGTTGAGCAATGTAGCTGCACCAGGAAGTGCGATCAATAATGTAAAAAGACTAGGAGAGTAGGATCGCGGCCCGGCCTCCCAGACGACCCCAATCCGCGGAATATGGATAAGACCATATGGGGCCGATCCCCCGTTCGGCTTGGGCGGGTGCGGACACCCGCCTCTACATAGCACGCCCACGGCCAAGAGAGGCGTGCCACTCCGAACAACCTGAGACGCCGGTTTTGCTTCTACTGAGACATGAAACCAGTCCATCGTTTTATTTTTTGTGTGGCAATGCTGTGCGGCGCGGCGCTCGGGGGCACTCCTGCCGCGGCCCAGGTAACCGTTGCCCAGATTAGCGATACCCATCTGGGTGACAAACATGCTCCCCATGCCGCGGAGAATTTGCGGCGGGCGGTTGAAATGATCAATGACCGTCGTCCCGATGCGGTCATTCTTTCCGGCGATATAGGAGAAAACCCAAAGGAGTGGGATCAGGCAAAGTCGATTCTGGCAAAACTCAAGCCGCCTCTTTACTACGTACCGGGAAATCACGACGTTCACAGCAACGACGTGGACCGTTATCGGAAAGCATTTGGCAAGGACTATTACGTCTTCGAGGTGAAGAATGTAAAGTTTGTGGTGATTGATTCCCAGCTGCTGGGAAACTACGACGTGTTCGGCGCAAGGGAGCCCGAGCCACTGCCTCGGAAAACCGAAGAAGAATCCGAAACCATGCTGGCATGGTTGACTGCGCTTCCCGGCGACGATAAAAGCGAAAGACGGGAAGAGCATCGCGAGCGCGGAGTTGTGATCGGCGTTCAGCATATCCCCATTTTCCACGATGGTGACTTTCCCGATCCGAAACCGTACTGGGTGGTGGGCGAGCCGTACCGCTCGCGGGAGCTGAAGGTCCTGCGTCAGGCGGGTATTAAGCACATGCTGGTCGGCCACTGGCACAACGGTCGCGTGTTTGAGCGGGAAGGGATCACCTGGCACGTGGCGCCTTCGACGAGCTGGCTTCCCTGGGGCGGCGAGCTGGGGTTTGCCATGCATACCATCGCCGCGAACGGGGAGGTGCGCACCGAATTTGTAAGCCTGCAAGACGCCACACCGTAGCTGCGCCTCACGGGCAACCTCGAAGGCAAATCTGTTGGGCAGGGAATTGCCGGCCGTGCCAGGGAAGCCGTCGCCGGCCGGTATTTTTGGTAGCATCATTCCACTTTGCTGCACTTGGTACGCTGAGTTCTGCCAGGTGAGTGGTGATTCCCAGTCTATGCCCGCTTTCAATATTAAGCCCCGGGAAAGTTGCGAGTGGGACCTGGTCAGCCTGGGCGAAGTCATGCTGCGTCTCGATCCCGGGGACAGAAGGATTTCCACCACCAGGAATTTCCAAGTCTGGGAAGGTGGCGGCGAGTATAACGTAGCGCGCGGCCTGAGGCGATGTTTCGGCATGCGCACCGCGATTGTGACCGCTCTCGCCGATAACCCCGTGGGCCGCCTGGCTGAAGATCTGATACTTCAGGGCGGCGTCAGCCAAAAGCATCTGCGCTGGGTTCCTTATGACGGTGTGGGCCGCGCCGTCCGCAACGGCTTGAATTTCACGGAGCGAGGCTTTGGCTTGCGTGCCGGCCTGGGCTGTTCCGATCGCGGGCATACCGCCGTTTCGCAACTGAAGCCTGGCGAAATCGATTGGCAGCAGATTTTCGGGGAAGAAGGCGCTCGCTGCTTCCACACTGGAGGAATTTTCTCGGCGCTATCGGAAACTACAGCCCTGGTCGCGCGGGAGGCCATGCAGGCCGCCAGGCGTGCCGGCACCATGGTCTCGTATGACCTCAACTATCGCCCATCGCTCTGGAAGTCAATTGGCGGCAAGAACAAAGCGCGGGAGGTCAACCGCATGCTCGCGCCCTTCGTGGACGTGATGCTGGGGAATGAAGAGGACTTCTCCGCCTCCTTGGGGTTCGCGGTGGCAGGGGTTGACGCCAGCCATTCGCAGCTGGACCCTCCCAATTTCAAACGCATGATTGGAAAAGTTGTGCGCGAGTTTCCCAACCTCTCAGTGGTCGCCACCACATTGCGCCATGCGATGACCGCTACCGTCAACGACTGGGGCGCCATCTGCTTTGCGGATGGAAGTTTTTATCAAGCGCCGACGCGCGAGAGCCTGGAAATTTTCGACCGCGTCGGCGGTGGCGATTCGTTCGCCTCCGGCCTGATCTATGGATTCTTGACCGGTGAGGATCCGCAATGGTCGGTCGAGTGCGGCGCGGCGCACGGCGCGCTGGCCATGACCACCCCGGGCGACACTACTATGGCCACTCTGGATGAGGTGCTGCAGGCCATGAAAGCGTGCACCGCCCGCATCGAACGGTAAGGGCCGGTCTCAGGCGAACAATTTGCGAAACATCCGCACCCGGAATAAAATAAGCTAATGTCCCCTCTCGCCTGGGCTCATCCTCTGGTCGCCGAATGGTTCGTTCAAAAGTTCGGAACGCCCACTGAGCCTCAGGAGCAGGGCTGGCCGCACATTCTGGCCGGACGCACGACTCTAATTTCGGCGCCCACCGGCTCCGGCAAGACCCTGGCCGCGTTCCTGGCTTGCATCGACCGGCTGGTGCGGAAAGCCCTGACGGGAGGGCTTCAGGACCGGACCGAGGTCCTCTACATCTCGCCCCTCAAGGCCCTCGGGAATGACATTCAGAAAAACCTGGAAGTCCCGCTGGGCGAGATTCTACAAATGGCGGGCGAGCGTGGCCTGCTGATGCCGCAGATTCGCACCGCCGTTCGCACCGGCGACACGCTCATGCCCGAGCGCCGCGCGATGCTGAAGTGTCCGCCGCACATTCTGGTAACCACGCCCGAGTCCCTTTACATCCTGCTCACGGCAGAAAAGAGCCGCGCAATTCTGCGGGATGTGGAAACGGTCATCGTCGACGAAATTCACGCTGTGGCCGATGACAAGCGTGGCGCGCACCTGACGCTGTCACTCGAACGACTGGAAGCGCTCAGCAAGCGTCCTCCGGTGCGTATTGGTCTCTCGGCGACGCAAAAGCCCATCGAAGACGTAGCCCACTTCCTCACTGGCAATGGGCGTCCTGATCCGGTGATCGTGAATATCGGTCACAAGCGCACGCTTGACCTCAGCGTCGAGATTCCCGCCACGCTACTCGGTCCCGTGGCCAGCAATGAGATGTGGGATGAGATCTACGCCCGTATTGTGGAGCTTTCAGAGCAACACCGCTCGACCCTGGTATTTGTGAATACGCGCCGGCTGGTCGAAAGAATGGCGCACAATTTGGCGGAACGCCTCGGAGGAGAGAACGTAGCTGCGCACCACGGCAGTCTCTCCCGCAAACTGCGTCTGGCGGCAGAAAAAAAACTGAAAGAAGGACAAATCAAGGTTCTGGTCGCCACCGCGTCTCTTGAGCTGGGGATCGACATCGGCACGGTCGATCTGGTCATCCAGATCAGTTCCCCTCGCGCGATCGCTGTTGCTCTGCAGAGAGTGGGGCGCTCAGGTCACTGGCGCGGCGCTGTTCCCAAGGGTAAATTCTTCGTGACCACGCGTGATGATCTGCTGGAGTGCGCGGCGCTGGTGCGCGCCATCCGGCATGGCGATCTGGATTGGCTGCTCATACCCGAGTCGCCGCTGGATGTACTGGCCCAGCAAATTGTGGCAACCTGCGCCGCGGGGACTGGCAATGTTGCGCGATCGCCTGGCCCGATCACCGGGCTGGGAGCTGTCTCCGACGCGAATTCCGTTCCTGACGCCGGCGTTCCGCGGGCGCTAGCGCCACACGAGCAGCCCGATGATGGATGGGATGAAGATAATCTGTTCGCGCTGGTCAAGCGCGCTTACCCCTACCGCAGTCTCTCGCGCGAGCTCTTCGATTCCCTCATCGAAATGCTGTCCGAAGGGATTGCGTCCCGCCGCGGACGCTATGGGGCCTACCTGCACCACGACCGCGTGAATCGCAAACTGCGCGCCCGGCGCGGAGCACGGCTGGCCGCGATTACCAGCGGCGGAGCGATTCCCGAGACGGCGTTGTTCACCGTGGTGGCCGAACCCGAAGGCATCGTGGTGGGCACGCTGGACGAAGACTTCGCCGTAGAAAGTAACGCTGGCGACATCATGCTGCTGGGAAATACCTCGTGGCGCATTCGGCGCGTGGAAGGGAAGTCTGGCCGGGTGCTGGTTGAAGATGCCCACGGCGCGCCGCCCAGCGTTCCGTTCTGGCGCGGAGAAGCCCCAGCGCGCACCGAAGAACTCTCATTCCACCTGGCAGAATTGCGCCGCGAGATCAGTCACCGCTTGCCGGGAGTGAAACCGATTGCTGCGCTCCTTTCCCAGAAAATCACAACTGAAGCCGCAGAAGCCAAGCCCACCGGTTCAGTCGTGCCGATAGCACAGCGGGAAACTTCCAGGCATGAGGCTTCCGAGCACGGCAGTACACCGCAAGAGTGGAGTTACCAGCCCGCAGTCGCCGAGACTATTACATGGCTTCAGGAGGAATGCGGGCTCGACCAATCCGGAGCGGAGCAGTCGATTCAATACATCCTGGAAGGCCGCGCCGTTCTTGGCGAGGTTCCTACGCAGAGCACAGTCATCGCGGAGCGCTTTTTCGACGAAGCCGGAGGAATGCAACTCATTATTCACGCTCCTTTCGGCGCACGCATTAACAAAGCCTGGGGCCTCGCCCTGCGCAAGCGGTTCTGCCGCAGCTTCAATTTCGAACTCCAGGCGGCAGCCACCGATAATGGCCTGAACATCGCCCTGGCCGAGCAGCACAGTTTTCCACTGGCCGACGTTTTTCACTTCTTGAGCGCAGAAACTGTTCAACCGATCCTTGAGCAGGCGGCCCTGGCTTCCCCTATTTTCGCCACGCGCTGGCGGTGGGACGCCAACCGCTCTCTTGCCTTGTTGCGTTTTCAGGGTGGCAAAAAAGTCCCTCCGCAGATTCAACGCATGCGTTCCGACGACTTGATGGCTTCTGTCTTTCCCGAAGTAGCCGCCTGTCAAGAGAACGTCGACGGAGATATCCAGATTCCCGGCCATCCGCTGGTGAAGGAGGTCATGAAAGACGTCCTCACCGAAGCCATGGACATTGAGGGCATGAAAGAACTATTGCGGCGCATGGAGGATGGCCGGGTTCGCTGCATTGCAGTGGATACGCCGGTACCCTCGCAGTTCTCGCATGAAATCCTGAACGCCAACCCTTACGCCTATCTGGATGACGCGCCGCTTGAGGAACGCCGCGCCCGCGCCGTTGAGATGCGGCGAATTCTTCCCGCGTCGGTGCTGGAGGAAGTCGGCAAACTCGATCCCACAGCCATCGCGCAAGTGAGCGAAGAAGCCTGGCCTGATGTGCGCGATGCGGACGAACTGCACGATGTTCTGCACACCCTGATCGCCTTCCCGGTTCCAGATTATGTTCCAGGCCACACACCAGACCATGTGGGGACGGGCGTCCCCGCCCATCCCGTCGCGCAAAGCTCGACCCATTGGCATCCTTTATTTGCCCACTTGCGCGGTCAGCGCCGCGTCACCACAGCTCAGGTTAACCATCGCGAATATTGGATTGCGGCGGAACGTACGAGAACTTTCGCGACCATCTTCGGCGATGCCCGTTTCGAATCCGATACCGCTGAGATTGCACAGGCTACTCCCTCAAAAGACGACGCTCTTCTTGCCCTTGTAACCGGCTGGATGTCCCACGTAGGTCCCACAACTTCCGCCGCGCTGGGAGAACGGTTGGGAATTGAACCTTCAGAGATTGACAAAGCCTTACTGCGAATGGAAGCCAACGGCGCGATTCTGCGCGGAAAATTCACCGGCCCCAGCGTCCCCGAGACCGAATGGTGCGACCGTCGTCTACTCGCCCGCATCCATCGCCTCACTGTCGCTACTCTTCGCAAGCAGATAGAGCCTGTGACTCCAGCGCAATTCATGCGATGGCTGTTGCGCTGGCAACACGTTGCTCCGGGTTCGCAGGTGCAAGGTGAGCGCGCCACGCTTGAAGTCGTCCGTCAGTTGCAGGGCTTTGAAATTCCTGCCAATGCCTGGGAGCGTCAAATTCTTTCCCGCCGCATCGCCGGCTATGATCCCAAGTGGCTCGATCAACTTTGCCTGACCGGGGCCGTCGGCTGGGGACGCCTCTCCCCGCACCCTGCCACCCTCGATTCCGCAAACGGCAACGGGATCCAACCGCATCGCCGTCGAGTGATTCCGACCAGTGTCGCGCCCATCACCTTCTTCGTTCGCGAGGAAGCGGATTGGATGACGCCTCACGCTTGCATCGGCGACGCCCAGGGCCTCAGTCCTGTAGCGCGCCAGGTGCTCGACTATCTTCGCCAGCGGGGGGCGTCTTTTTTCCCGGACATCGTGCGCGCCACCGGGAAGCTCAAAGCCGAAATCGAAACCGCGCTATGGGAATTGGTGGCGGCTGGTTTGGTCACCGCAGACGGTTTCGACAACTTGCGATCGCTTATCGATCCCAAACGCCGCGCCGGACAGGGAAGCGGCCGCACCGCTCGTCCCCGGCACAGCGCCGGACGCTGGGCCATTTTGCACACGGACTCGGCTATTGAGCGTGATCGTGCCGTCGAAGCCACCGCCTGGATGCTGCTTAAGCGCTACGGAGTCATATTTCGCGACCTTCTTGCCCGCGAAACCAACCTTCCCAAGTGGCGAGAGCTGCAAATCGCATTGCGCCGCCTGGAGGCCCGCGGGGAAATTCGCGGCGGACGTTTCGTGGATGGTTTCCTCGGCGAACAGTTTGCACTGCCGGTGGCAGTGGAATCGCTGCGCGCCACCCGCAAGATGCCGGTTACCGGCGAGATCATGACCGTATCCGCCGCCGATCCTTTGAACCTGGTGGGCGTGATCGTGCCCGGCGAACGCGTCCCCGCGATCTCAGGCAGGTCGGTCAGCTATCGTGACGGGGTCGCTGTCGAAGCTGAGCAGGAACAGCCAGCTCCAGCTAGAGTCGCGGTCATCTAACTAAAAAAAAATATCGGGAAGCTTGATGAGGGGGCCCGCCAAGTTCCCGACAGCTCTCGCCTGGCTAAAATTCTAGCGCTTCCCCACGCTATGCCGGCGATTCGCGCTCACACCTTTAACATGCTGGGCCGGGTTGCCGGGGGCTGACTCGATTTTTGTTACGATTTCAGAACAGAGGCTCCATCGATTTGTTCTCCGCCTTGCACTTGACCGGCAACTTTACTCAGCAGGCAGCTTGATTTTCAGCAGAGTAGCTGGATTCAGATACAGCCCCTGCCAGCGTATGGCCAGGTGCAGATGAGGCCCGGTTGCCCGGCCGCTGCCACCACTTAATCCCAGAAGTTGTCCGGATTCCACCTGGTCCCCCTCTTTCACTTTGAACTCGGAGAGGTGCAGGTACAGGCTCAAAAGCCCCTGCCCGTGGTCCAGTACCACACAATTTCCCTCAAAGAACAGTGGCCTAGCCAGAATTACGGTCCCGCGATTCACCGCGCTGACGGCAGTTCCAGCGGGGACGCCATAATCCAGTCCTTGATGCCGGCTTTTTACCTCACCGTTAAAGACTCGTGCGGTGCCGAATACGTCAGAAATGGCGGCTGAGACGGGAGCCACAAACGAACCTGTCCATAATCGCTCCGGTGTCACCGCCCCAAAGGCTTTCTGCTTCACGCCCTTGTCCTCGTGCACTTCTCTAAGTTGCTCGGCGCTGGGCGCAGTGAATTGCTTTGCTACTTTGATCGTTATTTTTGGATAGATCCCCCTCTCGATTCTTATCTGCTGCAACGTGGTGACCGCATTGCCCTGCGCGATGATTTGGCTGATTTTCAGCGGGTAAGTCCCCGGAGGCGTTTCAAGCGAAATTCCCGCCAGCGCGTACCAGAGGTTTCCCCTTGCTACAGGGGAAAACGTCACGTCGTGGCCTAGCCACTTTCCGGAAACCGAGCGAACCCCCTGGCGAGTATGTAGCTGAAACACAACCGGCGCTCCGCTTACTAATTTCTGAGGCTGCCAGCTAAGACGCGCATTCCCAAATGAAGAGGCCCCCCAGCAAGTCGCCAGCAGCAGCACCACCACCGCCGATTCGCTTATTCTTCGGATTGTTTTCAGCATTTGGGGAATAGTAAAGAGGAGACAGCCGTATGGCAAAAGGCGAGTCTCTGGCAAAGCAGGTGAAAAACCCCGCATGTGAGCAACTGGGGAAGTGAGCCTTCCGGTGCTCAAGTCCGCCTCGCAGGGTGAAGAAGTGCCTTTACCCAAAGCCGCACTCGTTAATTCTGTCGCCCCGCCCCTGTGCTAGGATGTACCCCGCGAAGTCGGGGGTTCCATCGGAGAAAAATGAAAGACACTTTGGGAGTCCTGCTGGCCGGAGGAGCCGGCGAACGGCTTTACCCTCTCACCCGCGACCGCGCCAAACCGGCCGTAACCTTTGGCGGCATTTATCGCATTATTGACGTCACCCTTTCCAATTGCATTAACTCCGACCTGCGCCGCGTTTACATTCTCACCCAGTACAAAGCGCTCTCCTTGAACCGCCACATCCGGGAAGGCTGGAACATCGTTGGAAGCGAGATGGGGGAGTTCATCGAAGTCCTGCCCCCCATGAAGCGGGTCAGCGATCAGTGGTACCAGGGGACGGCCGATGCGGTGTATCAGAACATCTATTCCATCGGCTCCGAGCAGCCACGGCACGTTCTCATCCTCTCCGGCGACCACATCTACAAAATGAACTACGGGCTGATGCTTAAGCAACATGTAGACTCCGCTGCCGACGTTACCCTCGCCACCATTCAGATCTCCCCCGAAGAGACCTATCGCTTCGGCGTCATGGACGTGGACCCCGATCACCGGGTCGTGGGTTTCGAAGAAAAACCCACCGTCACCAAACTGCGCTCGCCCGACAATCCCGACCGCGTATCGGCCTCGATGGGAGTTTACCTATTCAATACCGACGTTCTGATTCCTCTGCTTCTCAAGGATGCCGAAGACGAGCACTCCAACCATGATTTCGGCAAAGACATCATTCCCAAAATGGTAGACGACTATCGCGTCTATTCCTTTGATTTTGTCGATGAGAACAAGAAGGAAGCACTCTACTGGCGCGACGTGGGAACGCTCGAGGCCTACTACGAGGCCAACATGGATATCATTTCTGTGTCGCCGGTCTTTAACTTATATGACGAAGCCTGGCCGATCCGCACTCATCAACGCCAGTATCCGCCGGCCAAATTCGTCTTCGAAGAGCAGGGCCGCACCGGACAAGCGCTCGATTCCATCGTGTCCGCCGGATGCATCGTCTCCGGAGGCACGGTCCGCTACAGCATTCTCTCGCCCGACGTGCGCGTAAATTCATATACGGAAGTGGATTCCAGCATTTTGTTCTCGCACGTCAACGTCGGACGACATTGCCACATCCGCCGCGCCATCCTTGACCGCGACGTTCACATCCCTGAAGGCACCACGGTCGGCTTCGACGTGGAATCCGATCGCCAGAAGTATTTCGTCACCGACAGCGGCATCACCGTGGTTACCAGGGACTATTCGTTGTTTGAAAACCCCGTCACGGTAGATTACTTCACCAGTGAATAGGGGGCGTTCCTCGGCGGTGCGGCGAAACCGGCGGCCTGTGCCCCATCCGCTCGATCAAGCTGTTCTTCCCTGTGTTACAGTCGAAATCCGTGGACGCGGCCATCGTCACCGAAGGTCTGACCCGCCGTTTCGGCGATTTTACTGCTGTTCAGGACCTGAATCTCTCTGTCGCCGCCGGTCAGTTTTATGGATTCCTCGGTCCCAATGGCGCGGGCAAATCCACCACCATAAAAATGCTGACCGGCCTCGTCGCCCCCACCTCCGGCCGAATGCGCATTCTGGGCTTGGATCTTTCGACCCATTCAGTGGATGTCAAGCGTCAGATCGGAGTGGTACCGGAAGGTATGGCCCTGTTCGGACGACTGACAGGCGCCGAATATCTCAATTTTGCCGGGCGCATGTATGGTCTCGATCGCCACACCTCTGCCCAGCGCGCGACCGAACTGCTCGATTTCATGGAGTTGTCGGACCAACCGAAAACTTTGATTACCGACTATTCCCACGGCATGCAAAAAAAACTGGCAATGGCCTCAGCTGTGATTCACGGTCCCAAAGTGCTTTTTCTGGATGAACCCTTCGAAGGCGTGGACGCGGTGGCTGCAGGCACTCTCAAGGCAATGCTGCAACGAATGATTGTCCGTGGCGCCACCATTTTTTTGACCTCTCACGTTCTTGAAATCGTAGAGCGGCTATGCACGCACGTCGGTATCATCAACCACGGGCGCCTTGCTGCCCAAGGCTCTTTGAATGATTTACGCACCGCCGCAGTGCCGGGAACCCAGGCCGGCGACAAGATAAGCCTCGAGCAGTTTTTTCTTCAGACCGTCGGAGGCTCACACAGCACCAGCCAGGAGCTTTCATGGTTGGGGTGAGTCGCGTCTCACTCGAGCAGCTACGCGCGATTGCGGGCCTTCGCCTGCAGCTGTTTATGAACTCCCTCCGCACCGTGCGAGGCCGTTTGAATCTTCTCTCGCGGCTGCTTGCTGGAGTTTTGCTGCTGGGCGCAGCCGTTGGTGGAGGGTCTGCTCTGGGCGCTGCTGCCTGGGCCATCACCAAGGAACGTGATTTCGAATGGCTGGCCCTTTTGTTTTGGCTGGTTTTTTTGTTTTGGCAACTCTTTCCGGTAATGGCCACGGCCTTTACCGGAAATGTTGATGCTTCTTCACTCCTGCGCTTCCCTCTGAGCTATCCCGCGTACTTTCTGGTCCGTATCGTTTACGGCGCTCTGGATATTGCGACCGCGCTGGGAATGTGCTGGTCGGTTGGGCTCGTGGCGGGAATCAGTGCAGCCGATCCCCGCCTCACGCCCTGGGTCTGCCTGATCGTTCTCTTTTTCGTGCTTTTCAACGTCCTGCTTGCTCGAATGATTTTCGTGTGGATTGAGCGCTGGCTCTCGCTGCGCCGCAGCCGGGAAGTGTTGGGCGTGCTCTTCGTCGTGGTGATGATCGGCTTTCAAGTCGCCTGCCCATTGCTTGGACGTTACGGCAACCAACCCCTGCAAGGCAGGTTGCAAACCATGGCCCGATTGTTGCCCGCGGAGCGCCTGCTCCCGCCGGGCTTGGCGGCAGCTTCTATCGAGAGCGCTGTTCGAGAACTGAACTCCGCCGCATTCCGCTCCTTCGCGCTGCTTCTGCTTTACGGGGTCGGAGTGTTTTTGCTCTTGAGCCGCCGTCTTCGAGACCAGTACCGCGGCGAAAACCCTGCCGTGGGAGAAAGACGGCAAGCCCGGCAGGCCGGCTCAGTTTCCCTCAGCTGGGGCTTGCCCGGTTTGTCCCGCCCTATTGCCGCCGTATTCGAGAAGGAATTTCGCTATTTCTCCCGCAGCGGACCTATGCTGTTCACTCTGGTCATGCCCATGATCATGGTTTTCATTTTGTGGGGCGGAAGCAAAGGTCTTCTAGCGCGTCAGTCTGGTTTCGTGTTCCCTTTAGGCGCGGCTTACTGTCTGCTGGTCATGACCAACATCGTTTACAACAGCTTCGGCGGCGACGGCGGAGGCATCCGATTCTTTTTTGTCTCTCCCGTCTCCTTTCGTGAGATCGTAATCGCCAAAAATCTCGCGCAGCTCACGATCCTGGCCGCCGATATTTTTATTTTGTGGCTGGGCGTGCGCGTCATTTACCGCCCCCCCAGCCTGAGAGTGCTCGCCTTGACGATGACTTGGTACCTGTTCGCGGCGCCGCTGAATTTTGCCGTCGGAAATCTGCTCTCGATTTATTCTCCCAAGCGGGTCGACTATTCCACCTTCGGCCGTCAGCGTGCCTCTGCCAGCACTATCTTGACCAGTTTCGCGGTTCAGTTTGCCGCCGTAGGAATCGGCGCACTGGCGGTAGTGGCAGGCTGGCACTTTTCCAGCCCGTGGGTTGCGTGCGAGATTCTGCTTGTCCTGGCTATACCTTCGCTCATCGGTTACTTTATTGTGCTCCGCCGGATGGACCGCATCGCCCTCACCCGGCGCGAGGTTCTGGCCACCGAGCTATGCCGCGCCTGATGGCATAGGGCTAGAGCGTCTGTCTTTTCCGCTCGCTGCTACAATTCCGCTTCCGGCCTGATCTGAACTTCCGGCGCCGGTTTCGCGTATCTTGTTGCTGGGTCTGGGGCTGGTCTCACGGCATTGTCCTGGATGCACTCACAACTCCCGGGGAGCCGACTTTGGAAGACGCCCATGTGGCAGCAATGCTGGTCCGTCGCTGCATTTCCGGCGACGCTGCCGCATGGGAGGAAATCATCCACCGATACAGCCGCCGCATCTACAACATCTGTTACCGTTTTGCTGGATCGGCAGATGACGCACAGGACCTCACGCAGGAAGTTTTCATTAAAATGTACCGTACGCTGGACTCCTACGACGTCGAACGCGGCGCTTTCATGACCTGGATCACGACGGTGACCCGCAATCTTCTGGTGGACCACTTCCGCCGGACCAAGCAGGAGCGCATCACCGATTCTCTCGATACAACTTTTTCGCAGCATGAGGACGCGATGCCGCTCTCGGAGCAGATTCCCGATCGGGGGCCGGCTCCTGACTCGAAGGTGCAACGCCGCGAAACCCGGGAATTGGTACACCAGGCCCTGCAAAAGCTCTCCCCAGAGCTGCGGGAGGCAGTGATTCTACGTGACTTACAGGATATGGATTACAGGGAAATTGCTGCCGTGCTGAATGTTCCACAGGGAACAGTGAAATCAAGGATTAATCGAGGGCGTGGGGAACTTGCGCGCCTTTTGCAACGTACCTATAGGAAGGTGATGTAATGGCAGGCAAAGAAGATAATCGAATGCTCTGCGCAGAGTTTGACGCTCTGCTCAGCCAGGCCATCGATGGCACTCTCGCCGGTGAAAAGCTCACCGCCTTTGAAGGTCACGGACGCGAGTGTAAGGTGTGCGGACCTTTGTTTCAGGATGCCGAATCGGGCTACACCTGGCTCAAATCACTGGAAGAGGTTGAACCTCCAGCCGATCTTGTAGATAACATTCTTTTGCGTACCACGGGGCTTGACACCGCCCGTATGCGTGGCCAAACCAAGCCGACGGGGTCCTCATGGATGCACGGGGTCCGCGATTGGGGTACAACGCTGTTTTCTCCGGTCGTGGCCATTGCACGCCAGCCGAGGTTTGCCATGTCTTTCGGCATGGCATTCTTCACCTTGTCGGTCACGCTCAGTCTCGCAGGGGTAAGGGTAGGCGATCTGCGGCACGTGGATTTGCGTCCCAGCGCCATTCGTCGCTCTTACTACGAAGCTTCTGGCCGGGTGGTGAAGTTTTACGAAAATATTCGCTTCGTTTACGAAATTGAATCGCGGGTGCGCGAATTCAAGCAGGCGACTACTCCTGCTGAACCAACCAGCGAACAGCCAAAGCTTAACCGCGACAACCAGAAAGACAACCAGAACAAAGAGAAAGACAAGAGCAACACGAGTGGACAACCCGATCCGAGACAGGAACGCAACTACAGCCAGGAAGGGAAGCAGCCCGCGTTCGCGTCTCTTCCTGATGGCCCACCTGTAGTGCCGGCGGCCACCTACAGGAGGTTTTCATGAACTGCGCCAACCACGCTCAAACGCCCGCGGCGGCCTATTGCCGCACCTGTGGCAAACCGCTTTGCACTCACTGCACGCGTCCGGTAATGGGCGTGATCTATTGCGAGAACTGCCTCGCTGACCGTCTGGCAGGAAACACAACCCCGCCGGCGCCTTACCAGCCCGTGACGGAGCCGGGACAGGGAGTGAGAGTTCCCCCGGGCTCTGGTTCCGGACCGAATGCTGCGCTGGCCGGGATCCTAGGGGCGATCCCTTTTGGCGTGGGCGCTATTTACAACGGCCAGTACGCCAAAGGCCTCGCTCACCTGGGCATTTTTATTTTGCTGGTTATGGGCACAAACCAGGGCCACGAAACTCTAGCTACCGTCTGCGGGATAGGAATCGCTGCATTCGTCATCTACCAGATCATCGATGCGGTGAAGACAGCCAAGGCCATCCAAGCGGGCCAGCCTGCGCCTGATCCCTTTGGACTGGCGACCATGTTCAGCCCCGGAGACAAGCCAGAATTTGCCAAAGGTGTGCCGGCTGGCGCGATTGTGCTGATCGGCCTGGGTGTTCTTTTTCTGCTGCACAATCTGGGTTTCTGGTTTCTGAGCGCAGATAGACTCTGGCCACTGGTGCTGATCGGACTCGGTGTGTGGCTCTTCGCTAAGCGCCAGGCAAGTATTAACCGGGGAGACTATCGCCCCCGCAGTCTGGTCGGGCCGGCGGTATTAGTCACCGTGGGGGTGCTGGCCCTGCTCGATGACCTGCATGGGCCCAACTGGGACCGCACCTGGCCTGTTCTGCTGCTGGTTATTGGAGTGGTAAAGCTAATGGAACGCAGCGGTCATCTGGGTACGCCATCGGCGCCCGTCTCCGTCTCTGCTCCGCCCACTGGCACGGTGGTTCCGCCGGAACCGCAGCCTACGAATGAGGTGAAAAATGGTTAGCGCTACTCAAATTCCTCCGGCCCCGCCATTACCGCCAAGGCCGCCTCAGCCGCCGCAGCAATCGCGCTCATTCGCGGGGCCGATTGTCCTGATTGTCCTGGGCATTTTTTTCTTGCTGGGGAACCTGGGCATGATCGCGTGGCACGATCTGGGGCGCTGGTTTGCCCACTACTGGCCAGTGCTGCTCATTCTGTGGGGAGTGATCAAGCTGATTGAGTACCAGAGCGCCAATCGCGCCGGGGGTCGCGCGCGTGGCATCGGCGCCGGCGGCATCCTGCTGGTGATCTTCCTGGTGGCCGCAGGCCTGATCGCCACCCAAGCTAATCGTATGAACTGGCAGGAGGTGCGCGATCAAATGCACATCGAGGGCGATATCGCTCCCTGGTGGGGACACACATATACCTACACCGACGACCTGCAGCAGTCGTTTCCCGCCGCAGCCAGTCTGCAAGTGGTTAACGAGCGCGGGGCCGTCAACGTAAGCGAATCGAACGACAATCAGATTCACATCACTGCCCACAAGCGCGTAAATGCTGATCGCCAGGAGGAAGCCGAGAAGTGGAACAAGTCTACGCGTCCCCGCATCAGCGCCAACGGCTCCGTGGTTTTGGTAGATGCGAATACGTGGGGGGCCGGAGACCACTGGATCAGCAGCGATCTCGATATTTCGGTGCCGCGCAAGGCTTCGCTGGTTGTCTCCACGCGGCGCGGGGACATCAGCGTGATGGGCCGCGACGGCAGTGCCGAGCTCACCAACCGGCACGGCGATATTTCTGTCACCGATCTCAGCGGCAATCTTGCCCTGAGCCTGGACCACAGCTCGGCTCGCGTTTCCGGCATAGGCTCTGATGTCAGCATTCAAGGCCGGGCCAATGATGTCTCGCTTGAAGATATAAAAGGCGGCGTCCGGCTCGACGGCGACTTCATGGAGAGCGTGAAGTTCGCTCGCATCGCGAAAAGCGTGAGCTTTAAAAGCAGCCGCACTGAGTTGGATTTCGTGAAGCTCGATGGATATCTGAACCTCGACTCCGGCGACCTTGAGGCGAGCAGCGTGACCGGCCCTCTGCGCCTGCGCACCCGCTCCAAAGACGTGATGATCAATGGCAGCACCAGTGACGTTCACCTGCAAAATGAAAACGGCGCGGTAGAAGTCCACATCAACAAATTGGGGAATCTGGATGTCAGCAACGCAAAAGGAGACATCCGCATCTTCCTTCCTGAAAAATCCGCCTTTCAGGTGGACGCTCAAGCGAGTGACGGACAAATTGAGACCGACTTCAGCGATTTAAAGGTTGAAAATGGAGACAATCGCGCTACCGCCAGAGGATCGGTAGGCGGGGGCGGCCCGCACATGTTGCTTAAGAACGAGCACGGCACCATCGAAATCCGCCGAGGGGTGGCGATCCCACCGTCTCCGCCCATGCCCAACATGCCGAAGATTCCGAAGATGCCCTCCATTCCACATCCCACCGAAAACTAACAGCTCTGGCCCAACCCTCATCCGCGTTCTGGGGAGGGTCGAAATGATTGTGAGATCTCCTTAGCTCTTGACCGCTGCCACTGCTTCCACGTAAACCTCGAAGGGCATGGCCATCGGACCCGGCATCCGGCTGCTGCTTTTTTTGGCCGCAACCTTCCTCGTGATCCCCCGCCTTCCAGCGCAGCACGAAAATCGCGACTGGGCGGTTTACGGTGGCACCCTCGAGAACATGCACTACTCCCCCTTGGCGCAAATCGATCTATTCAACGTTAAACAGCTGCAGATTGCCTGGACTTTCGACACGCAAGAAACCGGAGGCCTGCAGACCAGCCCCATCGTTGTCAACGGCGTCCTTTTCGGCATCTCGCCGTCGCAGAAGGTTTTCGCTCTGGACGCCGCGACCGGCAAGGTGAAATGGCAATTCGACTCCGGCGTCACCGGCACCCAGCCCGACCGCGGGCTTGCGTACTGGACCTGCGCTGACAACGCCCAGCGGAGTGATATGGAAGACCGCCGCATCATTGTCGGGGTGATGAACTTTGTTTATGAGCTCAACGCTGAAACCGGACGGCCCATCCCGGGCTTCGGCGATCATGGGCGCATTGATCTTCGCGAAAACCTCGGCCGCGATGCTGCAACTGCCTTCATTGTCCTCACCAGCCCTGCTGTGGTTTACGAAGATTTGTTCATTGTGGGAGGCCGGGAACCTGAAACCCTGCCGGCGCCTCCGGGCGACATTCGCGCCTACGACGTTCGGACCGGCAAGCTTCGCTGGAGTTTCCACACGATTCCGCATCCCGGCGAATTCGGCTATGAAACCTGGCCCAACAACGCATGGAACCGCAGTGGCGCCGCCAACAACTGGACGGGCATGGCGCTCGATTCCCGGCGCGGCATTGTTTATGTTCCTACCGGCTCGGCCGCATTCGACTTCTACGGCGGCGACCGCATGGGTGACAATCTCTTCGCCAACTGCCTGATCGCTCTGGACGCGGAAAGCGGGCGGCGGCTTTGGCATTTTCAGGCGGTCAAGCACGATCTTTGGGACCGGGACTTTCCCTCGCCGCCAAGTCTGGTCACCGTCAAGCACAACGGGCAGGAAGTGGACGCCGTCGCGCAGGCGACAAAGCAAGGCTTCATCTATCTCTTTGATCGTGCCAGCGGCGCGCCTTTATTTCCTATCGAGTTTCGCAAGTATCAGGGAAGCAGTGTGCCGGGGGAAGCGGCGGCGGAGCAACAACCGCTGCCCACGAAACCTGCGCCCTTCGCCCGCCAGCTCCTGACCGAAGATTTGCTTACCAATCGCACTCCCCAAGCCCGTCAATGGGCGGTGGAGGAATTTCGCAAGATTCGCAGCGACGGCCAATTCATCCCTTTGAGCGTCGGCAAAGAGACGGTCATTTTCCCCGGCTTCGACGGGGGCGCGGAGTGGGGCGGCTCGGCGGTTGATCCCGGCTCCGGGATTCTCTACGTGAATTCGAACGACCTTCCCTGGACGGGCATCCTTGCGGAAAATACCGGGGACGAAGCCAGCGGGCGCGGCATTTACCAAAGCCAGTGCAGCGTTTGCCATCGCGATAACCTGGCCGGTTCGCCGCCGCAATCTCCGTCGCTGGCGGGCGTGGAGGGCCGGCTCGGCCGCGACGCAATCGCCAATGTCATTCAAAAAGGCCGCGGAAGGATGAATGCTTTCCCCAATCTTTCGGCGGACGAGGTGAA
Source organism: Terriglobales bacterium (assembly GCA_038254805.1). Lineage (GTDB taxonomy): Bacteria > Acidobacteriota > Terriglobia > Terriglobales > Acidobacteriaceae > Gp1-AA145. The sequence continues at coordinate 19,677 of JBBSFW010000017.1, read as the reverse complement.
TTCGGTCATCGCCTATTTGACTCGCGGCGAAAGCAAAGAGCTTTCCTCCTCCGCCCCCACGCCACCGGCGATGAGATACCGCTTCGGGGGGTATCGACGCTTTTACGATCCCGAAGGCTATCCCGCGGTGGTCCCTCCGTGGGGAACGCTGAATGCCATCAACTTGAACACCGGCGAATATGCCTGGAAAATTCCGCTGGGCGAATATCCGGAACTCGCGGCCAACGGTATGAACCACACCGGCACTGAAAACTACGGCGGTCCCATCGTCACTGCCGGAGGGCTGCTATTCATTGGCGCCACTAACTACGACAGAAAATTTCGCGCATTCAACAAAACTACCGGAGAGCTTCTGTGGGAGACGACCCTGCCGTTCGCCGGCAATGCCACCCCCATCACCTATCAGATTAACGGCCGCCAGTACGTGGCGATTGCCGCGGGCGGGGGCAAAGACTTGAAATCCAAATCCGGCGGAGTGTACGTCGCGTTTGCCCTGCCGAAATAAAATCTCGTAGCAGCGATGCCTCATGAATTGGCTGCGACCTGCAAATCTATGGCTCCTTCTTCGCCGCTGGAGTCTGAATGTAGTGTCAGCAGTGGTGAAACTCTCTTTGTTCGCCGTGAAACAGACGTAAACCCCTTAGCACTTGTATAGGTTCTATTCTGGCTACTACCCTGCCCGAGGAGAGGCACACGCATGAAGGGTGAGAAACGGGAGCGTTGGATGCAGCTCTGCGAACAGGCCGCCAATGAGCAGGACCCGGAAAAGCTCATGGATCTGGTGCGCCAGATTGATGCCCTCCTGCAGGAAAAAGAAGACCGCCTCAGACACAAACCAGAGTAGGTGGAGGCCCCGGGCAGAGTCGAACTGCCGACCCGCAGTTTAGGAAACTGCTGCTCTATCCATCTGAGCTACGGGGCCATTATGGATTAGTTTACCAAGATAAGGGTTTGTGGTGCGGTGTGTGGGGTCACGATCCGGAGCTATCCCTTAGCGGCTAGAGCAGGAGTCATCCTGAGCGGCAATTGGCACGGCTGGAAGCCGTGCCCTTTCAACACAGGGACTGAGGTCCCAGTAATGTACTTCAAAACGGCATAAAGCATGTCCTTCAAAACTTGGTTGTAAGCGGTCGCCCGTGCCGCGTGGCTGAAGTTTGAATAAAGTGAGGACTCGCCCCAGGGAAACACCAATCCCTTCGATTATTGGTGGACGAGCCTGATGGCGTGCGCATCCAAGCTGCGTGATCGTCGGACAACGACCCGTTCCAGTGGCAGTGATAGCCGGGCTCGTGGTGATGATACTGGCCCTGCTATACGCTGGCCTCCACCGCGCCCACACCTCCGAACCGCGGCCGGCGCCTGTCCATCAAACCCAGTAGAGAGAGCGTCAGCGAGGACACGACAGCACTGGACTTTTAGCTCCAACGCCTTGCCCGGAGGAGAACCCATTCCTGTTTTGCTCACCCCGGACAGACGACATCCGGGACCACATTTGTTGAAAATGGAATAAGCCAAGAGGCCTACGTGGATGCGGAGAGATGGGAATCCGGAGTGACCAGGGAAGAAAGAACGTCCGCGTGGCGAAGGAGCGGCGCAACCAATCGCTGCCTGACGGGCTGCCGTTCTAGCACGGCAGCGCGTCAGTGGCCAAAGTTACTTGCCGGAAGTGCAGCTATCGGCAACTTTGCGGATGGAAGTGACAGTCAGCATCTTACTGACGGTCGCGGTAGCGCTGGCGCCAGTTCCAGTTGTGGTGGAATTACCGGAAGCTGATGTGCCACTCGCATCACCCGAGTTGGCGCTGCCGGGAGCATTGGCGTCCGCACTGTTGGTCGCCGAGGCCGAAGCTTTGGCGCCGCTGTTGCCGGTCACTTCAACCTGCTTGTCGACGTTGGCGCTGAGCTGCGATTCGTCGCCCTGCACCTGATACATGGCGCCGGTCGCGTCCGTCAGCGTATAACTGCCACTGGCACCGCTCAGGCAGCCTTGGACCGTGTTGCTCGAGCTCGCGCTATTGTTGGTGTCGGTGGCGACGCTTGCAGTTGAGTCCTGGGCGATGGCCCATGCCCCGCCAGCCAGCAACACCGCGGTTAAAAGAATTCCTTTTCTCATAACAAAAATCTCCCTTCATTCTTTCTTGCTTAGCAGCTTGTCTTACCGCAACTTAGAATCCCGCCCGGCAATCAGCGGTTGCTCGCCAAGGTGGAATAACGCTGCCAAAAATGCTGTAGATCCAGCTCTGAACAGCAGGCAGGCACACACAAATGGGGAACTCTGAGAGGAGGTAGGCCGTATAACCAATTTTCGTCCAAACGCAAGCAGCGGCTGCAGAAGCCTGCCAAGGTATCATGAAAGGAAGGATGCGCCCGCTCATCGAAATCTTCGGCCAGACTCTGCGCACCCTGTGGGCCCACAAACTCCGGTCGTTCCTGACGATGTTCGGGATTGCCTGGGGGGTTGGTTCGCTGCTGCTGCTGGTCGGTTTAGGAGAAGGATTTCGTTCCGGCAACAAGAAACAGTTTGACGAGCTAGGCGAAAACGTCATGTTTATCTGGGGCGGGCGAGCTCCGGCGATGAATGGAAGCTTCACCAGCTTGCGCCAGTATTACCTCACCTATCGAGATTATCTGGACGTGGTCGCCAACTGTCGCGACGTAAAGCTGGCGGTGCCGGTAATCTCGCGCAGCGACGTTCGCGCGGTCAGCGATTACTACCAGAGTAGCGGGCAGCTAATGGGCGTACCGGCAAATTTCAATGAGATCCGCTACCTGCCTTTAAGCGAAGGCCGCTGGCTGAACGAGCTCGACGTCTCGCAGAAACGACCGGTGGTAGTGATCGGCGACGAAGCCCGGCGAGTGATGTTCCCCGGCTGGCCTTCGGTCGGAAGCACGATTCTTTTAAACGGACTCCGGTTCCGGGTGGTTGGCACGCTGAAGAAGATTGGCCACGGTGACAACAATACCGTGAACTTGCGAATCTTTATTCCATTTTCCCTGATGCGCGAAAATTTCCCTCCGCTAAATGTCGGCGCGGTGGATGATGCCATTTCTTTTATCAATTACCAGCCTAGGACACGTGATGAGCACGAGAGCGCCAAACTGGAAGTGCACAATGTTATTGGCAAGAACCACGGCTTTGATCCGGGCAATCAGGACTCGTTCGACGAATGGGACACAATTCGCACGGTGGACTCGATCGGCAAGATTTTCGATGCCATGAATACTTTTCTGGGCAGTGTAGGTCTGGTCACTCTGGGGTTGGGCGCCATTGGCATTATCAATATCATGCTGGTGGCGGTAGCTGACCGGACGCGCGAAATCGGACTGCGCAAAGCTCTGGGGGCAACCAACCGCAGCATCATGTTCCAGTTTTTCGCGGAAGGAGCGTTTCTCACGCTCATGAGCGGGAGTATAGGAATGGCGTGCGCCGCGGGTTTTATGACTGCGCTGGCGCAGTTGCCGCAGCCACCGGGGTTCGATACTCCGCGGCTCGTCCCGGCCACGGCGGCCCTGGCAATTATTTCGCTGGCCTTCGCAGGAATCGTCGCGGGACTGTATCCCGCGCGCAAGGCCGCAATGCTCGAGCCCGTAGAAGCCCTGAGGAAGGAGTGAAAACAGATGAGCCGCGACATCTTCAGTCAGGCCTACGAAGCGATGCGCCACGACCTTCGTAAGACCCTGCTTACGATGCTAGGGATGGCATGGGGCATCGCCACCGTGGTGCTGCTTCTGGCCTACGGGGAGGGCTTCGATCGTGCCATTCATGCCATCTGGGACTCATTCGGCTCGACCGCAGTGGGCATCTATCCCGGACGCACGTCACAGCAGGCGGGCGGGAATAAAGCGGGAGTGCAAATCCGGTTCACCAACGACGACATTGAACTTCTCCGCAACGTCGTTCCTCTCGCCCGCCACGTTTCACGCGTGGCCGAAGTGGACGCTACAGTGAAGAACGGCTCGCGCAGTTTCACCTTGCACATCAATGGCATCGATCCCTCGATCGGCGACATTTGGGCCTTGAACATTGACCAAGGCCGCTTTATCGACGAATCCGATAATATGAGCCACGCTCATACCGTGGTTCTAGGTTCGGAAGCGAAGGACAAACTTTTCTCTGGGATGCCGGCAATCGGGGAAAGCGTGCGCGTCAATGGGATCAGTTTTCTGGTAGTGGGCGTGCTCAAACCCCGCATGCAGGAGGCCGACAACAATGACAATCGCAACCTCTATGCGCCTTACAACTCGATGGATATGCTGCACGACAACCATTTCCTCAGCGGGATGTGGCTCGACTCCATGGGACTCGACCATACCAAGATGACCAAGAGCATTCGCGATGCTCTGGCACTGCAACATGGCTTCAAGTCCGATGATGAGCGTGCCGTCTTCATTTTTGACGCTCAAAAACAGCTGCAGCAGTTCAGCATCATTACGCTGGCATTGAAAGTTTTACTCGCGTTCATCGGCAGCATCACTTTGGGAATTGGCGGAGTGGGGCTGATGAATATGATGCTGGTCTCGGTGACGCAACGCACCCGCGAAATCGGCGTGGAGAAGGCCCTGGGCGCGAGGAAGCGAGACATACTCTATCAGTTTCTGGCGGAAGCCATGGTCATTACCGCAGTTGGTGGCCTTTGCGGAATCCTGCTCTCCTATATTGTTTCCATCTCCGTCGGACGGCTGACCCTTTATAGCGCGCTGGCCAAGCACGCGGAGGCCGGGGACATCCGCCTAATCGTGGCTCCCCAAGTGCTGCTTATTTCAACCATTATTCTGGCCCTGGTAGGAATCGTCAGCGGCATGTTCCCCGCCCTCCGCGCCGCTAATTTGGACCCCATTGAGGCTCTTCGTTACGAGTAGGTCTGCAAATTGCTGCTCACGATTTTGATTTCCATACGTCAAATCTAAGCACCATTGTGCCGCGTCATTTCAGCGGCAGAAATTTCTTCCGAATCACAGCGTGACAACCACCACCTCCAAGCTGTTAGAATCGCACGTTTGCTCGACGCTTCCTGAATGATCTTCTGTCCCATCAGTTCTTACATATTCGTCAAAGAGGAGTGCGCATGATCTCGCTAAAGAAGTGGCTGGTCCTAGTAGTGATGGCGTCTTGGCCACTCGCCCTGGCGCAGGATACCCAGGAAGGGCGGCTGATGCGCTTTCCCGACATTCACAAGGACAAAGTCGTCTTCATGTATGGTGGGGATCTGTGGCTGACGTCAGCCTCCGGCGGGGTGGCGCGTCGCATCACGGCGCATGCCGGCCGCGAGCTTTTCCCGAAATTCTCTCCTGACGGCAAATGGATTGCCTTTACCGGCCAGTATGACGGCAACTTTAATGTTTACGTGATGCCTTCCGACGGTGGCCAACCCAGGCAGTTGTCGTTTTATCAGGGCAGCGCCCAGCCGCTCAGTGATCGGATGGGTATCCACAATCAAGTGGTCACCTGGACGCCTGACAGCAAGCGAATCGTTTTCCTCTCCCGCCGCGATGCTTGGAACGGCTGGATTAAGCGTCCATTCACCGTCAGCATCGATGGAGGGCTGCCGCAACCGCTTCCCATGGACCAGGGAGGGCTGGCTTCATATTCTACCGACGGCACGAAAATCGCCTACAACATGATCTTCCGCAACTTCCGGACCTGGAAGCGGTACACGGGCGGCCTTGCCCAATCGATCACCATCTACGATCTCAAAAATAACTCCAGCGAAGATGTGCCGCACACGGATTTCACCGACACCTTTCCCATGTGGCATGAGAACGCGATCTACTTCAGTTCCGATCGCGGCTCTGAGCACCACTTCAACCTTTACAGCTACGATCTCGCCTCGCGGCAGGTGGAGCAGGTGACCCATTTTACGGATTGGGACGTGATGTGGCCCAGTCTGGGCCCTGACGCGATTGTCTTTGAAAATGCCGGCTATCTTTACACTTACGACTTCCAATCCAAGCAGCCTAAAAAGCTCAGCGTCTCATTGCCGGCGGACCGCAGCCAGGCAATGAAGCACTGGGACAGCGTCAACAAGTTAGTCACCGACTTCGATATCGCGCCTGACGGCAAGCGCGCAGTCTTCGCCGCCCGGGGAGATGTTTTCACGGTCCCGGCGAAAGAGGGAAGCATCCGCAACCTGACCCGCACGCCGGGAATTCGCGAGCAGAAAGTTTCCTGGTCGCCCGACGGCCACTCCATCGCCTACATTTCCGATCGCAGTGGTGAGGACGAGATCTACGTGATTCCTCAGGATGGGCTGGGCAAGGAGCAGCAGATCACCAGCGGTTACAAAGGGTTCAAGTTCGGGCCTGCCTGGTCGCCTGACAGTAAAAAAATTGCCTGGGCCGATAAAGATCTCAATCTCTGGTGGGTGGACATCGCCGACAAAAAGCCGGTGAAGATCGAGCACGCCGAATACGGTGAGATCACGAATTATTCCTGGTCGCCTGACAGCAAGTGGCTGGCCTACGACAAGAACCAGGAAAACCTGTACTCCCGCGTGTATCTTTATGGGCTCGCCGATCGCAAATCTACGGCCATCACTTCCGGCATGAACAATAGTTACAATCCCATCTTCGATCCGGAAGGGAAGTATCTTTACTACCTTTCCGATCGCGACTTCAACGAAGTGCTGGGCAATGTGGATTTCGAGTTCGCGAATCCCAAGACCACCCGCGTTTATGTGGTCACTCTGAAGAGAGACGAGCCTTCGCCGTTTGGGGTGCAAAGCGATGAGACGGAAGTGAAGAAGGCGGAGACCCCGCCCGCGCCCACGGCCACCGATCCGAAATCAAAAGCCGCGAAGAAAGATGAAGCTAAAAAGTCCGGCGACAAAGATGAAGAAAAGGACAAAGAGAAAGACAAGGACAAGGAGAAAGACAAGAAGGAAAAAGAAAAGCCGGTCGAGGTGAAAATCGATCTGGATGGCATCCAGGACCGCGTGGTGGCCGTTCCGGCCGATCCCGCGGTGATTCGCAGCTTCGCCGCCGCAAAGGGATTTCTCTACTATTCCACTACGCCGATCCAGGGCCTCTCCGGACCAGTTCCCGGCGAAAGCCCTGCCGTCCGCTCCTACGACCTGAAAGAGCGCAAGGAAAAAACCGTCATCGAGAATGCGGAGCGCTTCGCACTCTCGTTCGACGGCTCCAAGTTGCTGTACGAAGCCGAAGGCGGTGGTGGCCCCCACGCAACTCACACTTACGGCCTCATCGACGCCAAGCCCGGCGGCGAGCCAAAGAAAGTCGGCGATGGTGCGCTGAGCCTGAACGGCATGCGCGCCGAGATCGATCCCTCGCAGGAGTGGAAGAATATTTACAACGAAGTCTGGCGGCAGGAGCGCGATTACTTCTACGAAGCCGCGATGAACGGGGTTGATTGGCAGAAGATGCGCGACAAGTATGCCGAACTGCTGCCTTACGTCTCGGACCGCTACTCATTGACCTACATCATGGGCGAACTGATCGGCGAGCTTTCAAACTCGCACACCTACGTGGGCGGGGGAGACTACCCGGATCTTCATCCCGTAAACGTCGGCCTGCTGGGAGTTGATTTCGATCTCGAGCCAGCGAGCGGCCTGTACCGCATTAAGAAGATCTATCCCGGGGAAAACTGGGACCAGGCGCTTCGGTCGCCGCTTACCGAACCCGGGATCAATGTAAAAGAAAGCGACTTTCTGGTGGCAGTGAACGGCCGCCAGTTGCGCGCGCCCCAAAACCCTTATGAGTTATTGGTGAACACCGCCAACGAAAGCGTGACTTTGACAGTTAATTCCAAAGCCTCCGACGACGGTTCTCGTAACGTGCAGGTCAAACCCATTAGCGACGAGCACAACCTGCGGGAACGGAACATGATCGAGACCAACCGCAAAAAGGTGGACGCGGCCAGCGGCGGCACGGTGGGCTACATCTATCTTCCCGACATGGGCGGCCCGGGCCTCGACGAATTCGTCAAGCAGTATTTCCCGCAGATTCGCAAGCAGGGTCTGGTCATCGACGTTCGCTATAACGGCGGAGGTTTTGTGGATGAGCTGATCTTTGAGCGGCTGCGTCGAATTTTGGCCGGCATGGATTCGGCCCGCAACTGGCAGAGCGGCACCGTTCCACCAAACGTCTTTCACGGATCTATGGTCTGCCTGACCAATCACTATGCCGCCTCCGATGGCGACATCTTCAGCTATACCTTCAAGTACTACAAACTGGGGCCACTCATCGGCGAGCGCACCTGGGGCGGGGTGAGGGGCATCCGGGGTAATATCCCTGTGATTGACGGCGGCTACATTACCCGGCCGGAGTTTGCCCGCTATGATCTCAACAGCAAGTGGCTGATCGAGAACAAAGGCGTGCAACCGGATATTGTGGTTGAGAACCGTCCGGAGCAGGTGGCTGCCGGGAAAGACCCGCAGCTGGATCGCGCCATCCAGGAGGTGATGAAGGCAATTCAGGAGAGCCCGAAGAAGCTGGCTCCCCGTCCTCCGGACTTGCCGGCTTATCCCGAAGGACCAGGAATGTAGGAGAATTGCAGGCGGAGCGCTCTCACCTGCCCTTATTTTGGCGTGAGCTTCTTTCGAATCCGCCGAATTTCAATGTAAGTCAGCGCAGTTACCGCTGCCATGAAACCGCAGAACATAATCAGCAGAGTCATTCGCGCCCTCGATGGTTATAACCGCATCCTGTCCCATCATAGAACGGAACTCGTCGCGCGACGTTTTACGATCTGGTTCCCCTGACCACCACCAACGTATGCTTCATCTCGCAAAATAGGGCATCCAAACCGTATAATTGACCTTCCATGCCGAAATACTCCATTGTGATCCCGCTGCACAACGAGCAAGAGAACGTCACCGATCTCTACGACCGGCTAAAGGCTGTCATGGAGCTAAACTCCGAGAGCTTCGAAATCGTTTTCGTGGATGACGGCTCCGGTGATGACTCATTCCACCTGCTGCGGCAGATTGCAGACGTGGACAGCCGCGTCACCGTGGTAAGACTGCGCCGCAACTTCGGACAGACCTCGGCCCTGGCTGCAGGCTTTGACCACGCGCGCGGCGAGTACATCATTGCCATGGATGGCGACCTGCAGCATGATCCCGCAGACATTCCAATGTTCCTGGAGAAAATATCTGAGGGTTACGACATCGTCAGCGGGTGGAGGAAGCAACGCATTGACAACCTCTGGCTGCGCCGCATTCCTTCGCGCTGCGCCAACTGGCTGATGGCCAGGTTCAGCGGCGTCGATATTCATGACTTCGGCACCACGTTCAAAGCTTATCGCCGCGACATTCTTGAGCAGGTGCCGCTCTATGGCGAACTGCACCGCTTTATACCAGCCCTGGCCTCATGGCACGGGGCGTCGATTTGCGAGGTGCCCATCCGCAACGCGAACCGCGAGCGCGGGGTTTCACATTACGGTATCTCGCGTACTTTCCGCGTGTTCTTCGACCTGATCACCATTCGCTTCCTACTCAAATACCTCGGGCGCCCGCTTCACTTCTTCGGTACCGTGGGCATGTTGGGGGTCTTCGGCGGACTTGGCATCACTGCGTGGCTCTTTCTGGAAAAATTTGTCCGCCACAGCCACGTGATGATGGAACACGGCCCCGTGATGATTTTCGCCGCCGTGCTGCTGCTGGCGGGGTTGAACCTGCTGGCGATTGGGCTGCTGGGTGAACTCCAGGTCCGTCACTATCATGAACCGACGCGTCGCGCCCCTTACTCTGTCGATCGGGTACTGCGCGCCCACAGCGAAGAGCAAAGCGTTTCCGAGTAGCTGGTGCGGGCAGGAACCGGCTCGCGTGCTGCTTAGTCCTCGAATGCTTCTTTATTCACCACGTAGGGCATCTTCTTCATGTCGCCGCCGTAACGGTTTTCCAGCACGTCGATCAAGCCTTGGACGCATCTCCCGGCCATCCCTTTATCCGGATCGGTTGACAGTCGCGTAATTTTTCCCGCACTGGCAAAATGCGGAAACAAGCGGCACCGGTCTTCAATGGCCGGATCGCGCAGCGGCGAATCCACGGGCAAAGGCTCCTTCTCGTACACATCCAGCGCAGCCCCCGCGATCCAGTTTTCCCTCAGAGCTTTGGCCAGCGCCTGCTCATCCACGACCGGCCCGCGCGAAGTATTCACCAGAAATGCCGTCGCCTTCATGGTTTGCAGGGTGCGCTCATTGAATAAATGATAGGTGGGTGTCTGGCTCTCGCCCTCGCGCACCAGCGGCACATGCACACTGACAAAATCGGCCTGCTGTAGCGCCTGTTCGAGCGGCACATACTTGATCCCGGTCTTCTCTTTCTGGATGCCCCGGGCATGACGCAAATCCATGGACTCTTGAATGGCCTTGATGTACTCATGATTTTGGTATGCGGGGTCGTAGCAGAGAATGTTCATGTCGAAACCGGCGCATTTCTTAATCATCGCCAGGCCGATGCGGCCGGTTCCGATGATGGCGATAGTTTTGCCGGTGACTTCGTCGCCTAGAAACGGCAAATAGGGATGCCAGTAGTCCCATTTATGTTCCCGGGTCAAGTGTTCCGCCGTCCACAACTTGCGCGCCAGTGATCCCAGCATAAAAAAGGCGAACTCCGCTGTCGCCTCGGTGAGAACATCAGCGGTATGGGTGAATGGAATCCTGTAGCGGTTGGCATCAGTGCGGTTGATGTTGTCGAAACCGACCGCAATCTGCGCCACAGCTTTCAGCGTGTTTTTGCCCGCCTCAAAAACTTCCGCGTCAATCTGATCGCGCAGCGTCGTGATCAGCCCGTCAATCCCGGAACCTACTTTCTCGAGAATCAAACTCCTGGGTGGCGCTTGCGGACCTGGATATACGTCGACCTCGTAGCCGCGTTTGCGGAGCAGATCTATCGACTCCCCGATATCACATGTCGCAAAAATCCGAAAATGTTTATTCATCTGTGTACTTCATCTGTGAATTCCGGGTTGACGTGCACACCGAAGCTACTTCGATAGGTTTGGCTTCAGAACACCCAGCGCGTGGCACTCGTTGCAAACGTCTTCTCCCATAACCCGAACCCGACTTTCGGCAGCAGATAGAACACCGGCTCATCAAGTGCCAGCAGGCTCTCCGCCATTCCCGACATGTCCCATTTGTACTTCTTCTCATAGAGGCGAAGGAACTCGCGAATCCTCTTTACGTCCCGCTCCGTTTTCACCACTCCTTCCAGGATCACCGCCTCATCAGCCTTCTCAGTGCACATGGTGCACTGCGGATTCTTGCGCAGATTGTGCGCCTTGCGCGACTTGCTGCCGGTGCTGAAATAAAGAAATCCGTCCATCCACAGCGCCCACACCACCATCACGTGCGGACGCCCTTTTGGCCGCGTAGTAGCTATCCAAAATTGGCGGCTCTTATTGAGCCGCTGCTCTGCCCACTTCCATGGCAGCAGGCCTTTTTTAGTCTTCGGTAGTCCATACCCCGGCATGTGGGGGCGGGCCGGCCTCGCATTACGAGTTTTGGCTTTTACGCTCGCTTGATTCATGCTCTTTCCCAGCCGTCATTCTCAGCCGCCATCCGCGACTGACGTCCGGGTAGCTCTTAGCTCCTATATGACTGAGACGGGTGTTACAGCTCGCGTCGCCCTTCCATCGCTTTCAGCATTGTGATTTCGTCGGCATATTCGATGTCGCTGCCGGCAGGAATGCCGGTGGCGATGCGCGTCACTTTCATTCCAGCGCGCCGGAGTTGTCCTGCAAGATAAGTGGCGGTGGCCTCGCCTTCGACCGTGGGATTGGTTGCCAGAATGATTTCGTCAACCTGGCCGTCCTCGACACGCTTCATCAGGTTAGAAATGCGAAGTTGTTCGGGGCCGACGCCGTGAATCGGAGAAATCGAGCCGTGCAGCACGTGATAGACGCCATTGTAATGGCGCGTTTTCTCCACCGCCGCAATGTTGGTAGGTTCCTCGACTACGCAGATCAGGCGCTGGTTGCGTGTCGCGCTGGAGCAATAAACGCAGGGATCGACGTCAGTAATGTTGTTGCAGATGGAGCACAGGCGCAAGCTGGCCTTCACATCGTGAATGGCCGCGGCCAGCGCCTCGGCGTCGTCTTCACTCGAACGCAGAACATGAAACGCCAGCCGTTGGGCAGACTTGCTGCCCACCCCGGGAAGTTTTTTTAACTCGTCGATCAAACGAGCCATAGGTTCAGCGAATCGAGACATAAGAGATCGAGTAATTGGGGAATTGAGAAATCGAGTAATTTGCAATCGTCAGGCAAATTTTCCCAATTACTCAATTACCCATTTCCTCAGTCTTTCTAGATTCCCGGCATTCCTCCCAGCATGCCGCCCATGACCGATTGCATGCTGTCGTCCACCTGCCGGGCGGCGCCGTTGAAGGCCGCGGTGATCAAGTCTTGCAGCATTTCAATGTCGCCGGATTTTACAGCTTCGGGGTCGATCTTGAGGCCCAACACCTGCTTGCGGCCATCCATCTTTACGGTGACCGTGCCGCCGCCGGAAGACACCTCCACCACCGTCTCCTGCATTTTCTTTTGTAGGGCCTCGTATTGCCGTTTGGCCTGCGACATCAATTCCTGAATGTTAAATCCGCTCATAAGATTACTTCTTCTTGCGGTAGTCGATGATGGTGCGAATCTCCGCACCGAATTTTTGCTTCATGCGCTGCACCACTGGTTCCTGCTCCACGCGGCCGCGTCCTCCGCCGTTGCCCGGCGAAGGGCTGGCCGAAAGGGGCGGTGGAGCAGCGACAGGAAGAAGTTGAAGCCTTACCGGCCGGCCCAGGGTTCCGCTCGCGGAGGCTACGATCAGACGCCTGGCCTCCGGGCTGGCGGACATTTCGATTAGTGTCGGCGAAGCCGCGACGCGGATGATCAACTCACCGCCGGCAACTGTCCATCCACTGTTTTCCAGCACGGAGATGAGCATCGTCTGGCCGGCAATGAAAAGTGCATTGAGAACTGCAGGGCGTACATCTTCCGAGTTGGCTGACAACTTTTTCTCAGGCTCAAGTTCGGCCGCCACCGCCGGGGCCGCAGACCCCATGACTACGGGGATGGGGCCAGCCCCGGCGTTCCTTGCCGGTGCTGCCGTGCTCTCAGAAGAAGATTCCGAACGCGGTGTTCCTTTTCGCGCTGAATCCGCGGCAAAGGGAGAGACAAAAGACCGGGCGGGCGCAGGTGATTCCGTCTTCCTGGGTTCGGGGGCAATCCCCAGCTTGCGCTCCGGACCGGATGCGGCCTGGATAGCCGCTCCACTCAGAAGCTGCTCAATCGGCAACAGTCTCTGCGCGTGGGCCATCTTTAACAGCCCTAACTCCAGATGAAATCGCTGCTCCTGCCGGTAGCCGAGTTCGGCATGGGTTCGCAGCATGATTTGCAAATGCCGCGCCAGGTCCTCTTCGCTAAAAAGCTCCGCTATCCGGGCCATGCGCGCGCGCGCGTCGGCTGAAATCTGCAACAGGGAAGAGTCCCGGCCCGCAACTTTCGCCACCACCGCATTGCGGAGAACCCGAACCAGTTGCCGGGCAAAATGCGTGGGATTCTGTCCTTCGCTGAGCAGCCGGTCCACGGTCCGCAATACTTCTTCGCTGGAACTGCGCGCCACCGCCTGAAGAATTTCTTCCAGCACTCCGGAGGGAGCAGCGCCTATCAACTGCCGGACGGATTCCGCGGTAAGGCGCCCGTGACTGGAGGCGATGGTCTGATCCAGGATCGAAAGTGCATCGCGCATTGAGCCGTCCCCGGCCTCGGCCAACAAGGCGAGCGCGTCTTCGTCAGCGGGAATATTTTCTCGTCCGCATAGATCTTTGAGCTGCTCAACAATCTGTTCGAACTTGACCGCGCGGAAGCTGAAGTGCTGGCAGCGCGAGCGGATGGTCTGGGGGATATCCTCCGGCGCGGTGGTGGCCAGCATGAATACCACGTGGCTGGGAGGCTCCTCCAGAGTTTTCAGCAGGGCGTTAAAAGCGGGGTCGGTAATTTGATGTGCTTCATCGAGAATGTAAAGCTTGAAGCGATCGCGCGCCGGGCGATAGCGGGCCCCCTCCCGCAACTCGCGAATCTCGTCGATGCCGCGATTGGTTGCCGCATCAATTTCGATTACGTCCACCGAGTTGCCGGCGCGAATTTCGGTGCAGGAATCGCAAATTCCGCAGGGCTCGGGTACCGGCTTATCTGACGAGCGGCAGTTCAGCGCCATCGCCAGGATGCGTGCGACCGTGGTCTTGCCGATTCCGCGATGTCCGCTGAAGATGTAGCCGTGCGCGGCCCGCCCCCGCTCGATTGCGTTCCTCAGGGTGCGGGTGACGTGCTCCTGCCCGATGACCTCGGAAAACTTCTGGGGACGGTATTTGCGGGCCAGGACCTGGTAGCTCATGGAAAGGGTGCATCGATTATACGTGATGGTCGCGCCGCTCCCCCATGGGCTGAGGGTCGTCTATCGGGCCATCAAATAGTTGCTAATCCCGGCTTTTGGGTCTACCCTTTGTGGCTGATTTACCTGGAGAATGCCTGCCATGCAACTAAAAATTAATGTTCGCAGGTTGAGTGATGGGATCACGGTACTGGATTGCGCCGGACGAATCGTATTCGGCGAGGAAACGGCTGAGCTGCGCGACAGTGTCAAAGGGTTGATTTCGAAGGGTAGCCGCATTGTGCTGAACCTGGCGGAAATCAGCTATATCGATAGCGGCGGACTGGGGACGCTGGTATCGCTGTTCGTTACTGCGCGGAATGGCGGCTCCGCTATCAAGCTGGCCCGGCTAACTCAGAGAGTCGATGACCTGCTGCAAATTACCAAGTTGCTGACCGTCTTTGATGTCTATCACAGCGAAGACGAAGCGGTGCAGTCTTTCCGCCGGAGCGCGGCGGCGTAAAGGGTTGACTGCGTCCCGCAGGCAATCATCCCTAGCCCTGTCGCTGCCGGTGCGTATTCGCGCCATCATTCAAAAGCTTCCCAGGGGAAAAGTGTCTACGTACGGGGCCATCGCGCGGGCCGCGGGATTCCCCGGCGCTGCACGGCACGTAGCGCGAGTGTTAAATCGCTCAGCCGGCCTGCCTTGGCAGCGGGTGGTGGGCGCGGGCGGAGAAATTAAGCTCGGCGGTGACTCAGCGATTGAACAGCGCCTGCGACTGGAGGCGGAGGGGGTGCGCTTCCGCGGCCGCCGCGTGGACATGAAGGCGCACGAGTTCAAATTTCCGCGCCGCTAGACTATCGCTAAGTGGCGCCTCCGGCCAGAACCGTAGGGTTGAATTCCGCCGATTTGTTGCGCGGTACGCTCAAAGATTTCCAATTGCTTGCCTTGAAGTGCTTCGCTAAAAATACAATCTGCCCGCAGTGGTAAGAGTAGTGCGCGATCTGGCGATTGATGGCCTGCATCACGGAATGGGGCTCGCCGCGAATTGTCACTGTGCCCCCGAGGTCAGTATCGGCGAGGAGTGCGAGCGCCTGGAAGACTTTGTCCCAGCCGTGGTTCCACATCTGCATCAAAGCTTCGCGGGTCGGGGGCGGTGAGACGAACTCGGTGTCGCGGTCGCGATCCGGCTTCTCTCCGTCGCTGGTGAGAAAGTCGGTCCAGCGCGAGCGCATGTTGCCGGCCATGTGCTTAGCGATGATGGCGATCGAATTCATCTCCTCGTCGAGGGCGGCGAACAGTTCTTCGTCAGATAGTTGCTCCATCGCGCCTTCTGCCATTTTCTTGTAGAAACGAAACAGTGCAATCGAGTCTTCTAAATACGACGTGCTGAATTTGTGCGCCATGGCTGCACCCCGAACTGCTCAATAATTTAAATTTCAGAATTGTAATTTTCGACCGGCTCAGCTATCGCTGTGCTCTTCTGTGTCTCCGGTGGGCCCAGCGGCCTGAATTGCACCGGAATCGTGCCGTCGGGAGTGAAACCAGCTCATGTGCGGCAGGGGGCGCTCAACCCTACGTCGGGCGGCAATCAATTCTGCGGTAATGGCCACTGCGATTTCTTCCGGAGTAATCGCGCCGATGTCGAGGCCCACGGGTGCATGCACGCGTTCGAAGAGCTGTTCCTGCACGCCTTGTTTCACCAGTTCGCGGAAAATCGTAATCGTCTTGCGTTTTGAGCCGATCATTCCAATGTAGCGCGCCTGCGTCTGCACCGCCCAGCGCAGCACCCGCATATCGTCGCGATGGCCGCGAGTAACAATGACGATGTAGGAAGTTTCATTTGGATCCAGGCGCGCCAAGGCCTGGTCGAAGTCTTCGGCGCTCACTTCTTTGGCCTCTGGAAAACGCTCGCGATTGGCATAACTCTCGCGATCGTCAATCACGCTGACCTCGAATCCTGCGCTATTTGCGGTGCGATAAAGGGCTAGGGCCACGTGACCTGCGCCAAAAATATAAAGTGAAGCTGGAGGGAGTACGGGCTCAATAAAAATGTCGAGGGTCCCGCCGCAGACAAGGCCGGTATCGTACTTGGGATTCTGATTCAGGTTGAACGTCAGGGTTCGCGGTTTCTCACTTTCCATGACCTCGCGGGCTGCCTGCCAGACTTCCGCCTCGACGCATCCGCCGCCCACGGTGCCGGTGATCGAGCCATCGTCGCGGACCAGCATTTTGGCCGTCTCGAACGAAGGAACGGATCCGCGCACATTGACGATAGTGGCAACAGCGCCACGGCGTCCCTGCTGGCGGAGCAGGACGATCTCTTCGTATATGTCCACAAAGGAGATTATTCCGCTTGATGGATGGAAAATCAAACACAGATGATTGAAAGCGCAAAAATTATGGACAACTTGCGAGATATTCCAGTCGGCTACTTATTTGATCGGACGACTCTCTGATAAGTTGAACGCTGCGAGGATTCTGCATGAAAGCTGTTCGTATCCACGAATTCGGCGGTCCTGATGTTCTCCGCTACGAGGATGTCCCTGATCCGAAGCTCCGCCAAGACCAGGTACTCGTCCGTGTCAAGGCCTGCGCGATTAATCATCTCGACCTCTGGGTGCGCAAGGGGCTGCCAGGCGTGAAGTTGCCTCACATTCTGGGCAGCGACATCGCGGGCGAGATTGTCGAAGCCGGCGAATACATTTCCGGTCTCAAGACTGGACAGCGCGTCTTGCTTGCGCCCATGCATTTTTGCAATCGCTGCGCGAAGTGTGCCGCGGGACTGCAGAACCAATGCCTCGAATTCACGGTGCGGGGGAATCTTGTAGATGGCGGGAACTGCGAGCTGGTAGCAGTTTCGGCGGTGAACGTAATTCCTATTCCCGATTCGCTCAGTTTCAACGAGGCCGCGAGCGTTCCGTTGGTCTTCCTGACTGCCTGGCACATGCTGGTGGGGCGTGCTGGAATCCAGCCGGGTAAGGCGGTGCTGGTTTTAGGTGCGAACTCCGGCGTCGGCATCGCAGGCATCCAGATTGCAAAGTTTTTCAATTGTACGGTTATCACCACCGCCGGCGACGGTCCCAAGATGGCTAAGGCCCGCGAACTCGGCGCGGACTACGTGATCAATCACTATCGGCAAAAGATCTCTGAAGAGGTCCGCAAGATTACCAACAAAGAAGGCGTGGACATCGTCCTGGAGCATGTCGGCCCGGCCACATGGGAGGAGAGCGTGCGCTCTCTCAAGCCTGCCGGTACGCTCGTCACCTGTGGCGCGACCACCGGCCCGCAGGTCGGGCTTGATCTGCGCTTTGTTTATTCGCGTCAACTATCGGTCCTCGGCTCCTACATGGGAACGCTGGGCGAACTGCACGAAGTCCTCAAGCACGTTTTCAGCGGAAAACTCAAGCCGGTGGTGGATCGCACATTTCCCTTGGAAGAAGCTTGTGCCGCTCACGAGTACATGGAAAAGAGTCAGATGTTCGGGAAGATCGTGATCAACCCGTAAACCTTTACCAGCGAGGACACAAAGAATCACAAACTCGATGTTTTTGTTTCCTCTGTGATCCTCGATAGCCTTCTGTAGTGAATGCCTCTCGTGGTTTAGAATATCTGTGATGGAAAAAGTACTGGATTTCGGTCCCTACGTAGAAATCGAAAACGGCAGGCAGGTCGTGAAACAGCTCACCTACGGCAATCCCACGCCGGAAGGCGTGGTTCTCACGACGGTGGACAATGTTGTCAACTGGATGCGCAAAAACTCCATCTGGCCTATGACGTTCGGGCTGGCCTGCTGCGCAATTGAGATGATGTCCATGGGCGCATCGCGCTTCGATATTGCCCGCTTCGGCGCAGAAGTATTCCGCCCCTCGCCTCGCCAATCGGATTTAATGATCATCGCCGGGCGGGTGTCTAATAAGATGGCGCCGGTCATTCGTCAACTCTGGGAACAGATGCCGGAGCCCAAGTGGGTGATTTCCATGGGCGCGTGTGCGACCTCCGGCGGCGTGTTCAACAATTATGCGCTGGTGCAGAGCGTGAACCAGGTCATTCCAGTGGACATTTACGTTCCCGGCTGCCCGCCGCGTCCGGAGCAGTTGATTTACTCGATCACGTTGCTGCAGCAGAAAATTCAGGCAGAACGAGGAACGATTAAGCGCGCCCTCAATCTAGGCTCGCAATAGCCACGATTTCAGCTTTCTATTTTCAGAAACGCCCTGACAGATTCTTCCAGTAACGTTTCGATGGTCTCGTGAATCGAGATCAAGTCAGAAATCAAATAGCTGATATCGATTGAGAGCAGGTTGCTTTGCAGGCAGCGGGCCACAGCTGTTTGCAGCAGTCGCTCTTCACGGATGAGAAGGGGCGCGGTGTAATTTTGCTGCCGCCGGACGATCCCATGATCCGCCGCCGCCTTCAGGTCCCCAGCGGAGATTTTCTCTCCTCTCGCCATGTCGATTGCGGCTTGCAGCACGCGGGGAACGTGGTCCTTCCGGCCCTCCTCCGAGATGCGAATCTTGCTGAGGTCCGGATCTTGATGAACCAGGTCCAGCCACTCTGTCGTGATACTTTGCAAATACTCGCTGAGGAGTTGAGAAAGCCTCTTGGATTCAATGTGGCGATGTGGCCCGGGTTCGGCCAGCTTGGATCGGATCTTGTGTACCAGAGTCTCAATATCGGTGGGCTTGGTCAGATAATCATCCACTTGCATCCGGATCGCTTCGAGCGCGGTTTCGATGGCGGGATAGCCGGTCAAAATGAAAGTAACCGCATCAGGATGAGTTCGGCGCATCGCGCTGACTACTGTGAAGCCATCTCCGGCATGGCCGACGTTCAAGTCGGCAATCAGAATATCGAAGCTCTCTTGTGAAATCAGCTTCAAGGCCTCTGTAACGGTCGCTGCCGTGATGGCCTCAAAACCTTCAGACTCGAGATAGAGGCCAAGCGTAAGTCTGATGTTTTCTTCATCATCCACAAGCAGGATCTTGGTGCGGGAGTTTGCCATCCATCTGTACCCCGGGCTTAGGATTGAGTGCCGTGCCTTAGATGCGCCGGTCGAATGTTCGCTCTGCTTTTGTTTTTGGCTGACATATAATCCCGCAATTCACATTATGAAAAAACACAGCTACTCGCCTGCAGGCCCGGCCATCGTTGCTCAGGCACCGTGCCGCGCCGACCTTGCCGGAGGGACTATTGACCTCTGGCCGCTGTACCTGTTCCATCCCGGAGCGCTGACGCTGAATTTTGCGATTAACATTCTCACCACTTGCCGGGTTACTCCCTTGAAAGGCCACGTCATCCACGTGCGCTCGCTGGATACGAAGAGAGAAGAGCGCTTTGAAAGCTTTGATGAGTTA
>JBBSFW010000016.1:0-66303 GCA_038254805.1 Terriglobales bacterium | reverse complement strand
CGCCCCAGGCGAGAAAATGCCGGCTGGTGAACTCCGGACCGTTGTCGCACCGGATCGAACCGGGCCGGCCCCGCTCGGCGATGATTCCATCGAGCACGCGCGTCACTCTCCGGCTGGCAAAACTGGTATCCACTTCCAAGGACAAACATTCCCGCGTATAGGCATCCACCACACTTAACACCCGCGGGACGGAAGGCGGAGGAGGTGGCGCGGGAAGTGGGGGTATCGAAGCACACGATCTACGCCTGGAAGGCGAAATACGGGGGCATGGACGTGAGCCAGGCGCAGGAAGCGAAACACCCGAGCTATCTGTAGCGGTCGAGGTAAAGGAGGAAATGTTTGTGCCACTGCATGCCCCCCCATAAAAGACGGTGTACCCGTTGAAACTATGGTACGAGTTACTCCACGGGTCGTGATAGCCCCAGTTTGAATAATAGTTAGTCGTCCCTGTTTGGTGACCCATGTTGTCGTAGCAGAAAGATTGCGAGAACGAATAGGACAGGTAACCGGTGTTACCGCTCCAATTGGACGACCAACCCCAATTACTCACTGGTTGCCAGACCTGGTTTCCCGACACGCCAACGGGAGTCCATAAGGAGCTGTCATACCAGAGATCATAGGCGAAAGACAATCCGCGGCCAGCCTTGTGCACGAGTGGAACGTTGAAGTGTACATTCAGGTTGCCGAGATTCACCACGTCAAACGGGCCACCGCCGAAGCTGTTGAACTGCGGCGTGCCGGTTGCAACCTGCGCAGATGAAACACCGGCGAGGATCAGCAGTACCGAAATCAGATAGACGGCAACAGTGTGCTTCACAATGCCCTCTCGTGGTTACGGAATAATGAATGAGCTGTCTTGTAGGCCCGTGTTTAGGGCGACGCTGGTGACCGTCACATCGAGAATGACGCCGCCATTGAGCATGCGCTGATGCTCTCGCTCGACGAACAGGTCGAACAGATCACGCGCAATGCCGCCAGCATCGGCATTGACCTTCCGGCGCAAATTAAGAAGGATCTGATTCGTGTGGAATATGAACCGCCTCAGGAGATCGAGGTGGATGTGCATTTCCACCATATCGAAGAACTCGTGAAAGAATTCGAACCAAAGCGGGTGCTTATTGACAGTCTTTCCACTTATGGCTCGGCTCTGGGCACCAAGGGGAGAATTTTTCGCGACTTCTTTCACGCCCTGGTAGCCCTGATGAAGGAGCACCAAATTGTGGCGGTGTACAACCACGAAAATCCGGAGATGCTGGGGATGAACTCCATGATGGGCGACTTCGCCATGAGCTCACTGGTGGACAATATTGTCCTCATGAACTGGGTCGAGCTCGGCGACACCTTCCGCCTGGGGATGACGATCGCGAAGATGCGGGCAAATCCGGTGAATCGGATCACGCACGAATGTGAAGTCTTTAACGGCCAGGGCATGCGCGTGCTGCCGCGTGCGCTACCGGTGCGCAAGCAGCCGTTTTCCGCCTTCGCGGGTCTCGTGGCGCGCTCGCCCGAGCGGCGAACTCGGGAGCCGGAAGGAGCCATTCCCAATGAATCCAGCGAGTAACGTGCTCTTCAACTCCGATCTTTGGCTGCGTGCGCTGGTGAGTTATGCCAGCGACACGCACCTTAGCGTCAAGTTGTTTGATGCCGACGAACGCGTAGTCTTCGGCCCGATTCATTCGACGCCGTTGTTTCAGTTATTCGAAGAAAGAGGATACGATCCCGGAATCTTCGCAGAGTGCGCCCGCCGTTGCCTCGCACAAACCGAAAGCCGGCCCGCGGTAATGGTGTCCGAAATCTACGGATTGGCCGTAGTCGGAACGTCTCTTGTACTGGAAGGCAAAATCGTGGGAGCGGCGGTCGCAGGCTATGCTTTCGTGGATTTCTCTCAGCTCTCCGAAGTTCAACGTCTGGCGAAGGACGCCGGCATCCAGTTCGAACGGCTTTGGCAAGTTGCTCGCGAGCAGAAGCCCGTGCCCCAGCAGCGGTTAATGTTGAATGGCGAGTTGCTGCAAGTCTTAGGAGACGCGTTGCTGCGAGAGAATTACCGTACCCGGCAATACGAAGAAACTGCGCTGAAACTTGAAGAGGCCGTACGGGCGAAGGACCGGGTGCACCAGGAATTGCAGCAAGCGGCGTCTGCCCTGCGCGGAAGCGAAGAGCACTATCGCACCTTGTTCGATTTGGGACCGGTGGCCGTTTATTCCTGCGACGTCTCGGGTGTGATCCTGGAATTCAACCACCGCGCTACAGAATTATGGGGCCGCACACCGGTGCACGGGGATACCGACGAGCGGTTCTGCGGGTCGTTAAAGTTATTTCGTCCGGACGGCAGTCTTTTGCCGCATGAGCAGTGTCCCATGGCCGAGGTCTCGAGCGGCAGAATATCGGAGGCCCGTGACGCGGAAGTACTCATCGAGCGGCCCGACGGTACGCGGGTTACGGTCATCGTGAATGTCCGCCCGTTGAAGAACGAACGCGGAGAAGTTACGGGAGCAATTAATTGCTTTTACGACATCAGCGGGCGCAAGTTAGCCGAAAAAGCCGCCGCTGCTTTGGCTGCCATCGTTGAATCTTCCGACGATGCCATAGTCAGCAAAGACCTCAACGGCATCCTCACCAGTTGGAACAAAGGAGCCGAGCGTCTCTTTGGCTACACAGCCGAGGAAGCGATCGGCCAGTCAGTCACCATGCTTATTCCTCCGGAGCGTTTGGATGAAGAACCGGGCATTCTGGAGCGCATCCGTCACGGAGAGTCCATCGAACATTATGAGACGGTGCGCCGCCGCAAAGACGGCAAACTGCTCGATATTTCGCTGACGGTTTCTCCCATCCGAGACAGCCAGGGCCGCGTCATTGGCGCCTCAAAGATCGCGCGCGACATGAGCGATCGCAAACGGGCCGAAGATGCACTCCAACGTGCGCACGATGAACTAGAGTCCACGGTCCAGCGGCGCACGGTAGCACTGCGACGACTTTCCAGTCATCTACAACATGTGCAGGACGACGAGCGCCGTAGGATTGCTCGCGACTTGCACGACAGCGCCGGCCAGTACCTGGCGGCAATTAAGATGAACCTTGCGCAGTTGGACCATGCAGGTGCTGCAAAAGCCAAGGAGGTGTTGGCGGAATCTAACCAACTACTGGACAAATGCCTCACGGAGATACGTACGATGTCCTACTTGTTGCATCCTCCAATGCTGGACGAGAGCGGTTTGGCTTCCGCTGCGAGCTGGTATGTGGAAGGCTTCGCTAAGCGGAGTAGCATTCAGACCGACATGGATATATCTCCGAAGCTCGAACGGCTCCCGAGAGATGTGGAAATGGTCTTGTTCCGAGCGCTGCAGGAGAGCCTGACCAATGTGCACCGCCATTCTCAAAGTCCGAAAGTGGACATTCGCATTCAGGTGGAGAACGGGCAGGCCACCCTGGCCGTGAGAGACTATGGTCGCGGATTCGGGTCGGAGCAACTGGAAACGTTTCGCGGCGGTTCCGACGTTGGGATCGGACTCTCTGGGATGCGTGAGAGAGTGAATGAGCTCGGCGGGATTCTCGAGATTCTTTCGGAGAAACCGGCACTTCCGTCAGAGTGACTCTACCGATCGCGAAGGCGCAGACGCACCCAGCCGCTCGGCAAAGCGGGGATCGGCAGCCTAATCAAAGCAGCGATTCTTCAACGGGCTCAGCTGGCTTGCTCTCGAAAAACGTTCCTTTGTTAAGCAGAGCTTTGACCCCACTGACCACCTCACTGGTATCTGATTTCTCCGCCGCCCCCTTCACCCCAGCGCTTTTGGCCTGCATAACTAGTTGAGCCGTGATGTAGAGCGTGACGATGAGGATTGGGACAGCAGGAAGAACACGACCAAGAACTTGCGCCGCCTCAACTCCAGTCATCCCAGGCATGAAGAAATCCGAGATCATGATGTCCGGCTTACATTGCTGCGCTTTGGCAATGGCATCCACTCCGTCCACCGCCTCAGCGCAAACTTCCCAATCAGGATTTTGTTCGAGTAAACCATGAAGGCTGTGGCGAAAGGTCCGACTATCATCTGCTATCAAAATTCTAAGTGGCATAAATAATCCAGACCACTTCAATTGTGATTCCAAATTCAATGTGGGGGAAGGTCCCAGGAGCTGACTTGTGCGGCAAAAGGTCTGTATGTGCGAAAAACAGCCACTGCGTCGACCCCACCTGTCATTCTTGCGATCGGCCTAAATCTCTGGATGCAAAGAGCTTCTCGCGCAACCCGTTGCTGAATCGCGGAGATATTACTAATTGATTAACAGTGATGTGTCATTTGAAACTGCTCTATCTCCTATCCCTCGCCGCGTTTGACCCATTTTTTCTTCGGTCTGTAAGATCGAAAGCAGCACTTGAGCATTCAGCATTCAGCAGTCAGTCAGCGAAGATGCGAAAACTCGGCCGAATGCCGATAGCTGAGTGCTGAGTGCTGACTGCTGAGTGCTGACTGCTTTCTTCCCATGCCCCACGATCCTCCAAAAAACGAGCTGCCAAAATCCTACGAGCCGGGCGCGATTGAGGCGCGCTGGGCCGAGTACTGGGTCAAGCAAAAACTGTTTTCCGTGCCCACGCCGGCGGAAGGGGATGCGCGACCGGTGTTCAGTTTGCTGCTGCCGCCGCCGAATGTGACTGGGCGGCTGCATATGGGGCACATGCTGAACCAGACGCAAATGGACATCATTATTCGCTGGCGCCGGATGCGGGGATTCGTCACGCTCTGGCTTCCGGGGACGGACCATGCCGGGATCGCGACCCAGATGATGGTCGAGCGCCAGCTGGCGAGCGAAGGGAAGAGACGGTCTGAGCTGGGCCGCGAAAAATTCATCCAGCGGGTGTGGGAGTGGAAGCAGCACTACGGCGGCGCAATTCAGGAGCAGATGCGGCGGCTGGGCGCGTCAGTGGACTGGGGCCGCGAATACTTCACCATGGACGAAAATCTTTCGCGGGCGGTGCGCGAGGTGTTTGTCCGGCTGCATGAAGAAGGACTGATCTATCGCGGGAAGTACATTGTCAACTGGTGCCCGCGCTGCGAGACGGCGATTTCTGATCTCGAAGTGAAGCACGAAGAGATTCCCGGCAAGCTGTGGGAGATTCGTTATCCGGTAATTGGAAATGATGAGTTCATTACGGTGGCGACCACGCGTCCCGAGACCATGCTTGGAGATAGTGCGGTGGCGGTCAATGAACGCGACGAGCGCTACCGGCACCTGCATGGAAAAAAGGCGCTGCTGCCGCTGATGAATCGTGAGATTCCCATCATCACCGACGAGCTGGCGCAGCCGGAGTTTGGCACCGGGGCGGTAAAGGTGACCCCGGCGCACGATCCCAATGATTTTGAAGCGGGGCTCAGGCACAACCTGCCGCAGATTGAAGTCATGGACCAGCATGCGCGCATGAACGAAAATGCTGGGCCGTATGCGGGACTGGATCGCTATGCGGCGCGCAAGCGGGTGCTGGAAGACTTGCAGTCGCAAGGATTCTTTGTCGGCGAGAAGAGTTACACGATTGCGATCGGCAAGTGCGACCGCTGCGGAACGGTAGTGGAGCCGCGGCTTTCGACCCAGTGGTTCATCAAGGTTCAGCCGCTGGCTGAGCGCGCCATTGAAGTTGTGGAGAAAGATTACATCCGCTTCACGCCCGCCAATTACCGCCAGATTTACTTGAACTGGATGCGCAACATTCACGACTGGTGCATCTCGCGGCAGCTGTGGTGGGGGCACCGGATTCCGGCGTGGCACTGCGCCTGCGGCGAAATTATCGTGGCGCGCGAAACGCCGGCAAAGTGTTCGGAATGCGGCGGCTCGGGGCTGAAGCAGGATCCGGACGTTCTCGACACCTGGTTTTCCTCCGGCCTGCTGCCGTTCACGGCGCTGGGCTGGCCGGAGGCTACGCGCGACCTGGAAGTTTTTTATCCTACATCGCTTTTGATTACCGGCTTCGACATCCTTTTCTTCTGGGTGGCGCGCATGATCATGCTGGGGTGCTGGTTCATGGCGCCTCCGCATAAGCGAGGGGCTTCGAAGGACGCGAGCGAAGATAGGTTGCGTGACAGTGTTCCCTTTCGCGAAGTTTACATTCACGCGCTGGTGCGGGACGCCGAGCGGCAGAAGATGTCGAAGACTAAGGGCAACGTGCTCGACCCGATACAGGTGATCGAGAAGTACGGGACGGACGCGACCCGCTTCACGCTGGCGGCGATGTCGTCCCCCGGCACCGATATTGCCTTCAATGAGAATCGCACCGAGGGGTACCGGGCCTTCGCCAACAAGATTTGGAATGCTGCGCGCTTCATGTTCATGAATGTGAAGCGAATAGGTTCGTGTGACGCGGGCGCTCCCGTCCGCGGGAATGCCGGCGATGCGGGGGCTCATTTCGCGGGCGAGGGCGCCCGCGCCACACCGTCTGCTGCTCTCGAAGACCGCTGGATTCTTTCCCGGTTCAACAGCGTTGCCCGAAGCGTGAACGAGTCTTTGGCGAGTTATCGTTTCGATGAGGCAGCGAATGCAATTTATGATTTTTTCTGGGGTGAGTTCTGCGACTGGTACATCGAACTGGTGAAGCCTCGCCTGGCGCCAGAGTGCGCTGAAAATGCGCGCACCGCATGCGCAAATCTGGTTGCGCTGTTCGAGGGGTCGCTGCGGCTGCTGCATCCGGTGATGCCGTTCATCAGCGAAGAAGTCTGGCACGCGATTTATGATGGCCATCCTCCGCAGAAGTCTTTGGCATTGGTCGCGTATCCGCAAGCGGACGAGAAGCAAACGGACCACACTGCAGAGACGCAGATGGCGGTTCTGCAAGAGTTGATTTCCAGTGTGAGGAATTTGCGGGCGGAGCTGAAGGTGGAGACCAAGACCAGGGTCCCGATCGAGGTGTTTGCGCATGAGCCGGAAATTCGTGCGCTGATCGAGGAGAACCGTGGGGCTGTGGAGCGGCTGGCGATGGTTCAAAACATCGCGTTTGTGGATGGTTCGCTGAGCAAACTGCCGGGCGCGCGGCAGACGGCGAGGTTCGATGTGCACGTGATCTACGAAAAGAAAATTGATGTCGCCGCCGAGCACGAGCGCCTTAAGAAAGAATTAGAGAAAATCGAGAAAGAGATCGCAAGCTTGCAGAAGCAACTCGGAAACGAGCAATTTCTGGCGAAGGCGCCGGTGCAGGTCGTGGGGAAGATGCGCCGGCGGTTAGAGGAACTGGAAGGCCTGCACGTGAAAATAAAAGATCAGGTGGAGGGTTTAAGCTAGAGCACATAAGAAGAGCTCGCAGCGGATGCCCCGCACATTTTTTCGAAGCTTGCGGTCTTGCGACCGCCGGGCGGGTGGCCGCCCGCCCCTAAATGGGGACGGGTGGTTCAGGACGGGTGGTCAGGTAAATATGGACTTTCACAGCCGGCGGATTACCGCGATCCTCGAAAACGCGCTGCTCGAAGACCGGGCGACGCGGGATGCGACCAGTTATGCCTGCATCGATCCAAGCCAGCGCGCCGCGGGCACGATTCTGGCGAAGCAGGATTGCATTCTGGCTGGCTTGGGATCGATCGCGCGCATTCTGGACGTCTATGCTGCCCTTGACGGGGCCGTGGTTTCCCATTACGAGGTCACCAGCCATCCTGAGATTTTCGACGGCGTGCGGCTGCACAAAGGGCAGCAGGTTGCGGTGATCCTTCACAATGCGCGCGTCATTCTCTCCTGCGAGCGCGTCATCCTGAATTTGTTGCAGCGCCTGAGCGGCATTGCCACGCTGACTCGCAAATTTGTGGAGGCGATCTCGGGAACCAAGGCGCGCATTCTGGACACGCGTAAGACCGCGCCCGGCCTGCGAATGCTCGACAAGTACGCGGTGCGCTGCGGGGGAGGACAGAATCACCGGCTCGATCTTTCCGATGGGGTGCTGATCAAGAACAATCACATCGCATTGGCCGGCGGAATCAAGAACGCTCTCGAAAAAGCCCATCGCAACCGCCGCGGCACCCAGCAGATTGAAGTTGAAGTGCGGACGCTGGCCGAATTGGAAGATGCGCTGACTTTTGGTGCAGAAGCCATCCTGCTCGACAACATGTCTGTCGCGGACGTGAAGCTGGCGGTGGCGCGCTGCGCGAAATCCGAGCAGCGGATTCCGCTCGAGAGCTCAGGCGGCATCAATCTGGAAAATGTTCGCGCGTATGCTGAGGCGGGAGTGGACTTCATCTCCGTGGGGGCGCTGACCCACTCCGCACCCGCGGTGGATTTGAGCCTGCGAATCCACGCGGCATGAAGTGGAACTGGGCGCTGCATGATTGCCCAATCGCCGCCTTTAGCCGATAATTTCTGCCATCACTCCCACCGCCCGAACTCGTCTTACTCGCGGCACGGGGGCTCCGGCTTCGCCGCAGCAGACCGATGTTCGCCTGGGCCGGATCATTCAGATCCTGATGAGCTTTCCGACGGTCGTGATCAGCGGGACCAAACTCGCACAGGAGATTGGAGCCACCCGATCGGAGGTCTGGCGGCTGGTGCAACAGCTCCGCACGCTGGGAGTAGAAATCGCCGGGCATCCTGCCAGCGGATATCAGCTGACCGCCGTCCCCGATCTGCTGCTCCCGGAAATGCTCGAGCCGCTGCTGCGCGGGACCTTCTTCGGAGAGCACATTCACCATTACTATCGCGCCGGCTCAACCAGCACCCTGGCTCTGGAGGCTGCAGCGGAAGGCGCTCCCGAGGGCAGCGTCTTTTTGGCCGAGCAGCAAACCGCCGGACGGGGACGTGGCAGCAACCAGTGGCATTCGGCGGAGTGCTCGGGAATCTATTGCTCCGTCATTTTGCGTCCGCCACTGTCGCCGGCGGATGTTTTGGTTTTATCGCTGGCGGCGGGCCTTGCGGTGCAGTCGGCGGTGGGGGAGATTGATTCGCGTGTGTTTCCCGACCTCAAGTGGCCCAACGACTTGCTGATCCAGGGTAAAAAGTTCGGCGGCATTCTCACCGAGATGAATGCCGAAGCCACACGCGTGCGCCACATCGTCGTAGGCGTGGGAATCAACGTGAATCA
Organism: Terriglobales bacterium; assembly: GCA_038254805.1. Taxonomy (GTDB): domain Bacteria; phylum Acidobacteriota; class Terriglobia; order Terriglobales; family Acidobacteriaceae; genus Gp1-AA145. The sequence continues at coordinate 57,263 of JBBSFW010000016.1, read as the reverse complement.
GACCCACTTTCCCGGTGAACTGGAAGCGTCGGCGACGTCGCTACGCATGGCTACCGGCAGCGAGTGGTCGCGCGTGGAGTTGTGTGTGGCTTTGTTAAAATCGCTCCACCGGGAATACCAGAACCTGCTTGCGAATCCGGGAGCGCAGGAGGAAATTGTGCGCAGATTTGAAGACGGTTCATCATCGGCGCGCGGCCGGCAGGTTCGGATTGAGGAAAACGGCGGCTTCATTGGAGTAACGGAAGGGCTTGATCCACGTGGCTTCTTGCGAGTGCGGACTTCGGAGGGAGTGCGCATTGTGTACAGCGGATCCGTAAGATTGAAATAGTTTTTCTCCTGTGCCTTCGGGATTTTCTTAGCGGGCACAGAGGGTTTCGGATAACCATGCTTCTGGTTCTCGATGTCGGGAATACCAATACGGTCCTTGGGGTCTTCGCGAAATCCTTGTCTGATTCCGGGGCTGCGCCGAAGTATGACAAGCTGGTGGCGAACTGGCGCGTGACCACGCGCGCGGCACAAACCGTGGACGAGTACGGCGTGCTCTTTCGCAACCTGTTTTCAATGCGCGGATTGGAGCCGAAAGATATTGGGGGAATTGTCGTCTCGTCGGTTGTGCCTCCCCTGGATTCAACTTTGCGCCATGTGTGCCGGCAGTACTTCGACCGCAAGGCGCTATTCATCGAACCGGGAGTAAAAACCGGGATGCCGGTCCTTTACGAGAATCCGGCGGAGGTTGGCGCTGACCGCATCGTGAACTCAGTGGCGGCGTTTGAGAAGTATGGCGGGCCCTGCATCGTGGTGGATTTCGGGACCGCCACAACTTTCGATTGCGTGACCGCGAAGGGTGAGTACCAGGGCGGCGTGATTTCGCCCGGGCTGGGCATCTCCGCTGACGCGCTCTTCAGCCGCACCGCGCGCCTGCAGCGCGTAGATATTCGCAAGCCTTCACGGATTATTGGCACCACCACGGTGGGAAGTCTTCAATCAGGGCTTTACTACGGCTACCTGGGCCTGGTGGACGGCGTGCTGGCGTTGCTGGTCGCCGAACTGGGAAAGTCGGTGAAAGTCATTGCCACGGGAGGGCTGGCGGCGCTGATTGGATCAGGGTCAAAGTACATTCAGCAGGTGGATGAATTCCTCACGCTCGAGGGCTTGCGAATTTTGTGGGAGAGGAATGCCCTACCCGCAAGCGACTCCAAACCGCGCTCCGGAAGCGTGCCCCGTTCCCGCTAATCTTTTTTGGATTACCTCGCCGTGGAAAACTACTTCAACTACTTCACCGAAATCGAGGAGCACTTTCAACGCCGCCGAGGAGGAATCCTTCTGCTCTCGACCCTCGATTGGGCGTTGATTGAGACCTGGAAGGACGCAGGAATTCCGCTCGAAGCGGTGCTGCGAGGAGTGGACGCGGCTTTCGAAAAATACGATGCCCGGCCCTCAAAGACACGAAAAGTAAACAGCCTCGCCTACTGCGCTCAGGAGGTGCTGGCTGCCGCCGAAGACATGAAAGAAGCGGCGGTTGGCACTGCCGCAGTGGCCCAGCCAGACCGCGGCTTCGATTTTGCGGAAATTGCGGCGTTTCTTCTTCGCAATGGATCGGAATTAGAAGCGGCAAAACTGCCGTCACGATCCGGGATTTCGCCGGAAACCGTAGCGCGGGGAATAGCGGGTACGCTAAAGGAGATTGCGTCCGAGCTGAAGACTAAATCAGGATTGCCAAAATTGGAGGATCTGGAGCGCAGGCTGACATTGCTTGAAGAAAAGCTGTTTGCTGTTCTCCTTGCCGCGGTGCCGGATGAAGAAGTTGTCGCCGTCCGCGCGCAGGCCGACCGTGAGCTCGCCCCTTATCGCAGCAAAATGCCCACAGCCCAGGTTGAGCAGCTGCAGACGCAATATGTTCACAAAAAGCTGCTGGAGAAATACGGGGTGCCGAGGTTGAGTTTATTTTACATGTGAGCGCATCTTATATGCCATGCCCCGATTGCTTGCACCGCTGTGCGGGAAAGGTTGCCCTAGTCTTCTTGCCCTTACTGCTCTTTGCGATTTCTGCAGCACCGCAGGAGTCCAGATTCGAGGCACAATCGAATTTGGTTTCAGTTCCCGCTCTGGTTAGAGATGCACACGGGAATGCCGTGTATGGGCTGCGTGCTGAGGATTTCATCATTGAGGATGATGGTAGCGAACAGGTAGTCCATCTGGACCTAGCCGCAGAAACCCAACCCATCTCGTTGGTGATTGCGGTGCAGTGTGGCCGGAGGGCAAAGCGAGAATTTGGCAGGGTGAGCGGTTTGGCCTCGCTGCTCGATCCCATTTTGGGTGAACCGGATAATGAGGCTGCCTTACTCGTTTTCGACAGCAAACTAAATCTGGCCAGCGACTTCAGCAGTGACCCAGACCTCATTGAAGGACACTTGAGAAGCTTGCAGTCGGGCGACGGCGGAGCTGCGATTCTGGACGCGGCCGCTTATTCGGCCAGATTGCTCGCCAGGCGCCCAGCAGGGCGCCAACGGGTACTTCTTTTGATCAGTGAGACCCGCGACCATGGGAGCCATTTCACGAAGCTCGACGATGTCGTCAGACTGATTGGAACGACCAACACCGCAGTTTACGCGCTCCCGTTCTCGCCCTCTATATCCCAGGAACTAGATGCCGCGCGTGGCGCAAACAAAGACGAGTGGCCGCGTAACGTAGACCTCATAGAGAAATTTGCCGCGGTGCGGGAGGCATTGAGAAAAAACACGCCCCGAGCTCTCGCCAGGATGACGGGCGGTGAATACGAAATGTTCGCTACGCGCAACAGCTTTGAAACAGGCATGATCACCTTTGCTAACCATCTCCACAGCCGGTACCTGCTGAGCTTTGAGCCGAAAGACCCTCATCCCGGCTTGCACACCATTCGGGTGCATTTAAAGGACCAGGCGCGCAATGAGACGGTGCTGTTTAGAAGCAGTTACTGGGCGGTGGACACTAGCAAGTGAAATTTTCGTCCTCAGATCGCGACCAGGCATAGGCGGCGAACTTCGCGCCGGCTGGCACGGTAGAATCTCAAGCAATGCAACTCAACATTGAAAAGCTAGTGTATGGAGGAGACGGACTGGCGCGGCTCCCTGCCGACGAGCAGGGGCCGGGGAAAACCGTATTCCTGCCATTTGTGCTGGAGAGCGAGTTGGCGGAAGCCACCCTTACCGAGCAGAAAACAGGCTTCACTCGCGCGCGGCTGGAAGGCGTGATCAAAGCGTCGCCGCAGCGCGTCGAGCCCGGTTGCCCGTACTTTGGCCGCTGCGGTGGGTGCCACTACCAGCACACGACCTATGCACATCAGCTCGAGACCAAGGCTTCCATTCTGCGCGAGACGCTGAAGCGCACGGCCAGGATCGATCTTCCATGCGATCTCGAAATCCATCCGTCGCCGGAGTGGCAGTATCGCAATCGCACCCGGCTGAAAGTGCAGACGGAGCCGGAGTTCGCGATTGGCTATTACAGGTTCCGCTCGCACGATTTGCTTGCCGTGGAGCAGTGCCCGATCAGCTCGCCTTTGATTAATCGCGCGATTTCCGCGCTCTGGAGTGCGGGTCGCGCCGGCCGGGTTTCCTCGTCCCTGCGCGAGATTGAGTTTTTTGCAGACCATGCTGACTCGTCACTGCTGATGGAGGCGTACTGCGACCAGCGTGTCTCTAAAGCCGACGCGCAGGAAATCGCCGGCTCACTGGCCAGAGTGCTCGAGGATGTTACAGGGGTGGTTGTATTCGATCAGTCGCCCAAGCAGACTTATCACTCCAAGCCACTCGCGATTGCCGGAGAGGCACAACTCGTTTATCAAACCAAATTGGGGTCGTACCGGGTGAGCGCCGGCAGCTTTTTTCAGGTAAACCGTTTTCTGGTGGATGAGCTGATGGAGGTTGTGGTCACCGGCACGTCCGGGCAGCTTGCCCTGGATCTTTATGCCGGGGTTGGACTTTTCTCTTCCGCCCTTGCGCGAAGTTTTGCACAGGTGATTGCAGTTGAGGCGTCACAGACTTCCTACAGCAATCTGCGGCAGAATGTGACTCAGGAGGTAAGGGCAGTCCGGGCCACCACCGAGCAATACCTGGCGCAGGTTTCGGGAGTTCGTCCAGACCTGGTCATCATAGATCCCCCACGCGGCGGGCTGGGTGAAAACGGTGTTCGCAATCTTGCCAAACTGGAGTCGCCTCGCGTGACATATGTTTCATGCGATCCGTCCACGCTGGCACGCGATTTGCGAATGCTTGTGAGTTTCGGGTATCAGATCCAGGGGGCGCACCTGATTGATATGTTCCCCCAGACCTACCACCTGGAAACCATTTTTCGCCTGGCCCGCTGATCCGGCTGCCCCGCCCTTTGTCTCGAAAGCCGCCTTCCCCCGCAATGCACGGCCAGCTATCGGCCCGGCAGCCCCTGCTCTGGGCTGCACTGTCATTTGCAGCGGGACTTTGGCTCGGCCGGTACATGTGGCGCCCGCCGAGTTGGTGGACCGTGGCCTCTCTCGTGTTTGCCGCCGCGGCGATGTACTGGGTAAAGCGTAGAACTTTTCTGGCATTAGTGTTGGGATTGGCGGCCTTGTTTCTCACCGGCGCGCTCACCATTCAAATCCGTGGTCCCGGGAGCGTTGCCGACAGCAGGCAGCCACGGTTTGAAGGCGAAGATGTACTGATTACTGCGCACGTGATCCGCGAAGGGAACCTGCAGCCGGACGCGCCAGGATCAATGCATCAACGTGTAGACGTGCAGACGGAACAGATCGAATCGAAGCTTGGAAGCAGCGATATTCAGACCGCAGTCAGATTGAATATTTATTCCGGCGAGAACCCAAATGCATTCGCGCGGGATTCTATTGAAAACGGTGCTTTTCCTTTTCCTTTTAATGATCCTTCTGACGGTCGCGCTGGAATGCAGCTGCTGCGCTATGGACAGCGAATCCAATTTTCAGCCACGCTGAATCCGCCGCGCAATTTCCGCAACCCTGGCGCCTTTGACTATGCCGGCTATCTGCGAGACAGAGGAATTACAGCGACTGCCTCGACCAAATACCCAGACCTAAAAATGCTGCAGGGGTTTTCCGGCAACCGCCTCGAACTGTGGCGCGCGCGCGCATCCATCGCAGCATGATAGCGAGAGTGCACGCGTTGTGGCCGGAATCGCTGGCCACGCTGATGGATGCGATTGTGATTGGCGAAGAGACCTTTATCGACCGCCCCACTCGCGTGGACTTTCAGCGCTCGGGGACTTACCACGTGCTGGTGGTTTCCGGCATGAACGTAAGCATTCTGGCGATGTTTACATTGTGGACCCTCCGCCGGCTGGGTTTGGGGGAGCTGGCAGCGAGCGGCTGCGATTGCGCTGATCCTTTGCTATGCCGCGCTGACCTATGTGGGCCCTCCGGTTTGGCGGGCGGTGCTGATGTTCGCGGTATTCCTGGTTACGCGGCTTTTGTACCGCGGCCGCGCCATGCTGAACGCCCTGGGTGCGGCAGCCCTGATCCTGCTGATTTGGCAGCCGCAAACGCTGTTTGGGGCCAGCTTTCAAATGACCTTCCTGTGCGTGGGTCTGGTTGCGGGAATCGGTATTCCTCTGCTGGAGCGCACGCTGGAGCCTTACTCACGAGGACTGCGCAACCTTGATGCCCTGGGCTACGATCGCCAGTTATCGCCGCGTGTAGCCCAATTTCGACTCGAAATAAGACTTGTCCTGGGGGCTTTGCAGCGGCTGCTGCCCGGAAAGTTTCCGCGCCTGCTACTGATCAGCGCGCTTAAGTTGGGATTCGGCTTCGTTGAGCTGGTGCTGATGTCCGCCGTCCTGCAACTGGGGCTGGCGTTGCCCATGGCATATTACTTCCATCGCGCAACCTCAGTGGCGATGCCGGCGAACCTGCTGGTCATTCCATTTCTGCAGTTGCTGATGCCGGCCGCGGCGCTGGCCATCGGACTCAGCTACATCTCGATGGCGCTGGCGACAATTCCAGCGGCAATCGCGGGGGTTGCGCTGCAGGGGATCGCCGGGACGGTGCAGTGGCTGGGTGGGTTGCGGCTGGCGGATATCCGCGTGCCAACGCCCAGCCTTACTTTGATCTTCTGTTCCGGCGCGGCAATCATGCTGTGCGTGTTCTTCATGCGCAGGCGCATGACGCTGGGCCTGGCAGGACTGGGGGTGCTGGCGGTTACCGCGGTCTGGACATGGACCATCCCACCGCGGCAACAGATCCGCCCCGGCGTGCTGGAGATGACCGCCCTAGACGTCGGCCAGGGCGATTCCATTCTGGTGGTGTCGCCAGAAGGCCGCAAGCTGCTGGTGGATGCGGGGGGATTGCCGTTCTGGGAGCACTCGCAGCTTGACATTGGTGAAGACGTGGTCTCCCCTTACCTGTGGTCGCGGGGAATTTCGCGAATTGATGCGGTAGCGCTGACGCACGCGCATGCGGACCACATGGGCGGGCTGCCCGCGGTGCTCAGCAACTTCCGGCCTCGCGAGTTATGGCTTCCGAAAGGCATTCAGCGCGACGAAATCGAGCTACTTCTGGCGGAAGCACACAATTTCGGCGTGACCGTCAGGTATCGCCAGGCGGGAGATAGTTTTCCGTATGGAGGAAGCATCATCCGGGTGCTTGCTCCGAATTCGCAGGCGCCCGGTCCGGCTTTGGCTGGTCGTCGCAAGAAGGCAAAACCACTGCATGGAAACAGCGAATCCCTGGTGCTGAAGGTGACTTACGGCAAGACTTCTGCGCTGCTGGAAGCCGATGCGGAGAAAAAAACAGAAACGTTTGTTGCAACGGAGGACCCGGGCGCCGACGTATTGAAAGTGGCGCATCACGGCAGCGCGAGTTCCACGAACACGAATCTACTGGCTGCGGTCCGGCCCCGCTTCGCAGTAATATCCGTGGGAGCGCGCAACGTTTACCACCATCCCAGACGCGAAGTGCTGGAACGATTGGAACAAGCGCGCGTCAAAACCTACCGCACCGACGCGGACGGCGCTTCGACCTTTTACCTCGACGGCGAGGCCGTCACTTCTCAGAGTCCGGATCTTCACTAAGACCGTCCGCATCGGGTTACAAATCACCTTCCTCGCTGGCCGTGTCCCCTGGAGAACGCCGGTACTCCTCGATCACTTGCCGGGCGCGTTCCGCATCCTCGGCGCGGACGGTAATCACGCTGCCGCCAACCGGCAGCACATCCTGGGGGAAATCAAGCGCCGTGACTTCGCAGTCGATGCCGGCGGATTCAAGCAGTCCACGGACGACCAGAATCTCGGTTTCCTGCTCGGCATCGAACACTCGCACCAGCTTTTCCTCGGGGTTGGGCAAAGGAGCGGAATTTGCAGGCATGAAGCAATCACCTCTGAAACGATTCTAGACGACTGGCACGGTAAGGCCTATCCCGTCGCCCAATTAGTCGCTCTAATGTGTGTGGACGGCTTCGAATCCTATTTGTCATCTTGAGCGGAGTCAACGGACTTGCTTGCGAGTCCGCTGGCGGAGTCGAAAGAGCTGCTCGACTGCTCCGCTCGGGATGACGGGTGGAGAAACAGACAGGGCGGGAAATAGACAAGTGAAGGTGGGCTACGCGTGGAAATCGGGTCTGAATGGGCGCACCGCAGCCCCCATGCGAAACATCTAAATTACAGGTGACAGCGGGAGGGCGCGCCCCGCTCGGATCACGGAAAGAGGGCCCCCTGGAAAACGCGCAATCGAGAAACGAAGCACAGCAGGAAGCATTCAATATTCGCCGCCTGCAAATCATGATCAGCATGGTCATGTCGGTGATCAGCCAGGACCCTAACCTCACGGTCGAAGAAGCCTCCGAGCTGGTAGCTGGAGCCAAACGGGCTGCGCTGGCCATGTTCCCCGACAAAGAGCTCGCCTACGACATCATCTATCGACGCAGGCTGCAGAGATTGATGAAGGAAAGATTTCGTTTGCAGTAAGCAGGCGTGTCTTTGCACGAACGGCGGCCTCTTTGTTCACAAGGTAGCGATGCGCGGGCTTTTGACCTTCTTCCCGCCGCAGTACTAGACTCTGATTCCGACGGTGCTCCCATGAAAAGTTGTTTTCTCGTTTTGGGGATTCTGCTCTGTCCCTGGTTTCTTTTGGCTGACGAAGGTCAACATCACGAAGAATTGACCGAGGCGCAGCTGGGGACGGTGCATTTCCCGTCCTCCTGCGCGCCCTCAGCGCAGAAGTCCGTGGAGCGCGGCGTGGCCATGCTGCACTCGTTCTGGTACGAGGAGGCGGAAAAGCAGTTCCAGCAGATTAAAAAAGATGACCCCCAGTGTGCGATTGCCAGGTGGGGCGTGGCCATGAGCCTGTGGCACCAGCTATGGAACCGGCCGGACATCCCGACGCTCGAACGCGGCGGGGCTGAATTGAAAGCGGCGCGATCATTGCACGCGACCCGGCGCGAGCGGGATTACATCTCGGCGTTGAGTTTGTTCTACGAGCATCCCGCCAGGCCCTACCAGAAGCGGGTAAGCGGGTACGCGAAGGCGATGGAAAAGGCCTGCAAGCGCAATCCGAATGATCACGAGGCGGCGGCGTTTTACGGGTTGAGTTTGCTGGCGGCCGAACCGGACCATGACAAGAGCAACCAATACCGCAAAAGAGCAGCGGCCGTGCTGGAGAAACTTTTTGCGGATGAGCCCAACCATCCCGGAGTGGCGCACTACCTGATCCACACCTACGACAAGCCGGACATGGCACAACAGGGACTGGCGGCGGCGCGCAGGTACGCGCAGATTGCTCCCGCCGCCCCCCATGCGTTGCACATGCCAGCGCACATTTTTGCGCGGCTTGGGCTTTGGCAGGATGATATTGACTCTAACGTCCGCTCCATCGCCGCGACTCAAAAAGAAGCCACCATGCACATGGGCGGCGAAGGCCATCAGTTCCACGCAATGGATTTTCTGGTGTACGCCTACTTGCAGACCGGGCACGAAGACGGCGCCCAAAAGATCATCGATGAAGTGCGGGCCATGCCGCCGATGCATGACATGTATGGCATGGGTTCCGATCCCCGAATGTTTGCCCTCTCAGCATTTCCGGCCGCATACGCGCTGGAGCTTCATCGTTGGAGAGAAGCCGCACAGCTTGCTCCGGTAACCGGAGCAAGCGAGACCGACCAGGCGATTACCTACGAAGCCAAAGCAATTGGCGCCGCGCGAAGCGGGAATGCCGACCAGGCCCGCAAGGAAATCGGGCAGATGGAATCCATTCAGAAGAAACTTGAGCCGCAAAAGAAAAAAGACCGGGGAGAGTACCAGGCCTTAACCGACGAGATAACCGTAGCCAGGGGATGGCTGTTGCAGGCTGAGGGCCGGCCTGAGGAAGCGGTTCGCATGTTGCGCACCGTCGCGGAAAAGGAAGAGGGTGAAGCCGAGGCCAGCCAGGGAATCCCGGCGCACGAAATGCTCGCGGACATGCTGCTAGAGTCCCGTCACCCCCAGGAAGCGTTGGCGGAGTATGAAAGCACGCTGAAGACCAACCCGGGACGCTTCAATTCGCTCTATGGCGCGGCGAGTGCAGCGGAGATGGCGGGAAAGAACGAGACGGCCAAAGATTACTACTCGCAATTGCTGAACAATTGCAACGGTTCACGCTCCGAACGCAGTGAGCTGAAACATGCGCGCGAGTTGCTCGAGATGCGGGCCAGCGAAAAATGACGGAGGGCGGACGAGTATGGGGAAGCATGGGCCTCAGCGGCTAGCAGCCGCGGTCTCGATCTTCTGCAATTGAAACAGCAGGGCGGCGAACCCCAGATTGGATTTCATCTGCACCGGGACCCGTTCTCCATCGTCCCTGAACCATACCCAGAGCACCCCTTTGCCCTTCATTGCTCCAGCGAGCGGTTCCGCCTTCACTCGCAACGTGTGGAATTCACCGGCCGGCACCTTGACCCGTTCGCGGGACTCAACCTGTATCCTGACGTCGGTGGTTCTTCCTCCGTCATTTACTGGGAAGATGTAGGAAACTCCAGGCGCCAATTCCAGCGAACTGGCGTAGAAAAAACCAGTCACGATGTCGGTGACGCAGGCAGGAATGGCGAATTCCGCGTGCTTCCGCTTTCCGGTCTTCAGATCGGTGTCGTCAACCACGCTTTTTGCGCGGGAATAGTCGAGGTAAATTTTTCTGTCCAGCCGCCGCGGACCTTCTTCGCCATGTTTTGACACGCGCAGGGTGCAGAAAGTGCGGGGATCAAGATCGGCCTCAAAAACATCGTGTACCGGGAAGATCTTATTAACCATGCCCACCGAATCCGCGGTCGAGGTCAAATGCTCGCCGGAAGCTGAGCGCTGCAAGAGGATGGTTGTGGTTCCGGCGTTGAGCATGTGCCACCGTACCGAGTACACGAAGCGCTCTCCATCCGGAAAATGGTACGCCGGGGGTGGAGAAACAATTTGTGATAGAGGAGCAGAGCTAACCGAAGATTTGCGGGCGGGCGACTGCGCCATGCAAGGTTGCAGATTTACGCTCACCGCCATGTAAAGCAGCGGTACTGCTAGCCATCTTGTTTTATAAATCATCTTCGCAGCCAAATAGCCTTTGCCACCAGGGTCGCAATCATCAGCAACAGTCCGAGCACGGCGTTGTACTCCCGGTGTTTCCAGTAGAGATGCCAGGAAAAGGAATTTAAGCTGCTCCGGTATGGAGTGGTTCGCGGAAACAATCTTGGGACCCGGCGTGCGTACTCCTCAAATTCGGGAAAGCGTGCGCGCAGGAATTTTTCCTCGGCGCCGATCACGGGAAAATAAATGCCGAAGAGCAAGGCTACGGTAATCAGCGCGATCCACCAGCTTCGGGCCGCCAGCGCAAAGCCCGTGGCCAGGGCCAATGATCCCAAGTACAGCGGATTGCGAGTGTAGGCGTAAGGCCCACTGACTGTGAGCTGCTCATTTTTTCTCACATGACCTGAGGCCAGCGCTCTTACCAACAGGCCGGCAGTGGAGACCAGGCTTCCGGTGAGAATTGATGACAACGTCGGGCGCGCGAGCCAGATGTATGCCGCCGCGAAGAGGAATCCCAGAGGCACACGAATTCGCCTCGCAATATTCGGCCATCTAGGCATTGGGATTCTCCAACAGATGATGGGCGGCAGCCAGGACCTGGTCCGCCGTAATTTGCAGCAGGCCGGGATCGGTGGCGCGGACATGTGAGAGCGACGTCATGCTGGCCGGGTTTCGGAGCACAATACTTTTGGTCCCGTAAGGACCATTGCGGGCTGGATCTGTGGGGCCAAAGATCGCGACCACGGGAATTTTCAGGGCAGCGGCCAGATGCAGAGGGCCGGTGTCCCCGCCGATGAATACGCAAGCTCGCCTGGTCAGCGCGATGAGTTCGGCCACGGAACACGAGATGTGGCGAGCTGCCCCGCCACTGCTCCGTTCCACGGTCAGCGCCAATTCCTCTTCGCCGGGCCCAAAGTTAACGAATGACGCGAAGCCTGATTTGCCGAGTTCCCTCGCTACCTCACCGTAGCGTTCGGCCGGCCATTGTTTCGCTCCCCATCCAGCCCCTGGGTTGATCAGGACGAATTGTCTGCCGACGAGGCCCAACTGGTGAGCGATCGCGGCCTCAGCATTTTCATTGCGAGGGAACTCAACCTCCAGCCGAGTTAGAGTTTTTCCTGCCACTCCCTCCGCCAGAGAATGATACTGCTCGACCACGTGTGTGCCTTTCGTGGCAATCCGGCGTTTATAGAAGTAGCGCGCGGGAGCTTCGCGTGGTTGTGCCATGCCGAAGATGGCGCCCGGTCGCGAGCTGCGTGCCACCACCGCGGATTTGAGCGAACCCTGGAAATCTATTGCCACTTCATATTTCTGGCTGCGAATTTCGTTAAGAGCGTTGCCGATTTCGCGGCGAGTCTGCCGGGAGAGAAGCGACGTGCGCCAGGCTTTCGTATCTACTAAGTGGACAAAATCGATCAGGGGATGTCCGGGAAATCGCGGGCCGGAGCTTGTGCAATCGCGCGCGCACAGCAGTTCCGCCCAGCGCTCCTCCACTACCCACCCGAGCTTGATTGAGGGAAATGCAATGCGCAATGCGCTGACCGCCGGCAGAGTGTGGATAATGTCCCCCATTGCACTGAGTCGCACCACCAGAAGGCTTTCTGGCTCACGGTCGCTCATCACGGGCGGCGTCGCTCCAGGCGGGAGCGAATGATTCCACTGGCAGAGTGGTCTTTAGGGTCGCCGACGATTGCTATTCGTCCGCCACACTCGAGCACCACATCCCGCTCCGGGACACTTTCAGCCGTGTAGTCGGTGCCCTTGGCGTGGACGTCGGGGCGAATCTCGCGAATCAACGAGCGCACATCCGGCTCAGGAAAAATCACGACCGCGTCCACATCGGCCAGCGCCGCCAGAATCTCGGCGCGTTCGCCGGCGGGCATGAGTGGGCGCCCCTCGCCTTTCAGCGCGCATACCGACTCATCGGAGTTGATGGCCACCACCAGACGCCCACCGAGCTGTTTGGCGGCATGAAGATAGCGGACATGCCCGACATGCAGGAGATCGAAGCATCCGTTGGCGAGCGTGATCCTCTCGCCTTTGGCCCGCCACTTCTCGGCGCGGCGCTTAAGGTCTTCGCGACTGAAAAGTTTGCTGTCGCTCAATGAGGTCTCGTCTGCGGAGGCGCTTTGGCGATGGCGTCCAGCAATTCCTGTTGAGAAACCGTGGCCGTGCCGCGTTTCATCACCACGATTCCGCCTGCATAATTTGCCAGATGGGCTGCTTCTTCCGTGGTGGCCCCGGCCGCGAGCGCCGCAGTGAAGGTTGCGATGACGGTATCGCCGGCGCCGGTTACGTCAGCAACCTCATCTCCTCCGAAAATCGGAACATCCACGGGCCGATGTTTTCCCGAGAATGCAGCCATACCGTCGCGGCCGCGAGTGATCACCAGCGATTTAAGGTGCATACGCGACGAAATCTGCTCCCCGGCGGAGCAGAGCGCGTCCCAATCCTGCCCGATCTTCACTCCCAGGGCTTCTTCGACCTCCGGCTGGTTGGGAGTGGCAGCGGTAATTCCGGAAAACTCCAGCATGCGATGCCGCGAATCAAGTACTACGGGCATAGTGCCAGCGCCCTTGCGCAGCGCGGCGTTCAGGATTTCCGGGGTGGCTGCGCCGTAGCCATAATCGGACACCAGCAACGCATCTGAAGCGCGCAGATATTGCCGCGCTGCCAAAGCCAACTCGCGCCTCATGTGACCGTCGGGCACGACTTCGGGCTCGCGGTCAATACGCACCACCTGCTGGCGCCAGGCGTGAGGCATTCCCGCCAGAATCCGAGTCTTGGTAACAGTGGGATAGGTCTTGTCTTCCAGGATCCCGCTGAGGGGTATACGCTTGTGGCGAAAGCTCCGTAGTAGGAGGCGTCCGGGATCGTCGTTGCCGACGACGCCCACGGGAAGCACGTTTACGCCCAGGCCGGCCAGATTATTGACCGCGTTGGCGCCGCCGCCGGGTAGAACTGTACGCTCGCGATGGCGCAGGATCAGCACCGGCGCTTCCCGCGACACTCGTGAAATTTCGCCAAAGACAAACTCATCCGCCACCAGGTCGCCGAGTACGGTGATGGTGATGCGCGGGAATGTTTCCACAATCTTCCGCAGGCGGTCGGTTTCTTTAGGCTGCTTGCTCACTGTTCTCCCGAATTTTCTCACGCCGAGGGCCTGCACTCCGGAACCACGCTCAGGATAGTATCCACAGCGTCAGCGGGTTCCAGTTCCATAACCACTCGGGCGATCGCCACTGCTGCCAATTCAGCAAGCAGCGGCCCCAGATTGATCGCATCCTTTTCTGTGGTTATGAAACCAGCGGCGCGGTTCTGGTCCCGCAACGCTGAAAGCTGGCGTACATCGCTCGAAGTGTAGGCGTGATGGTCACGATAAAACCTGGTGGCGACGGGCTGAATGCCCGACGTGCGCAACTGTTGTATGAAAGCTTGCGGCCGGGCTATTCCGCAGAACGCGACCGGCCGGGGAGGAACATTCGCAATGGATAGCTCCCGCCGGACCCGCCACACCTTGGCGGGCAGCGGCAAGTCGCAAGAGTCAAGCTCCCCGGTCAGAACCACGGCATCGGCGCGACGCAATGAGGAAAGCGGCTCTCGAAGCCGCCCCGCAGGCAGCAGGCGATCCTGTATATCTTCCGGCGTGAGCAGCACGATGTCGAAACTCCGTCCCAGGGCCCGATGCTGGAATCCATCATCGAGAATGTGAAGCTGCGGGCCAAACTTACTTTCCGCAAAGATGCCTGCGCGGTAACGACTTTCACCCACGATGACCGGACACCCCACACGCCTGGCAATCAACAATGGCTCATCTCCGAAGGCGCTGGGTGGGCCACTCGCATCGATCAAATGTACGCCCCGAGTTTTGCGGCCATACCCGCGAGAGAGCACGTCGAATGAAATGCCGCGCTGCTTCAGCGTTTCGCCCAGCATGATCACGAACGGCGTCTTTCCCGATCCTCCCAGGGAAAGATTTCCCACGCTGATCACCGGGCCGGCCAGCCTCTCGGTCTGGAGAAGGCCTTGATCGTAGAGACGGTTTCGAATTCCGGCAAAGGAGCCGTAGAGTGCCTCGGCGGGGTTCACGAGCGATCGTCCCCGCCGGCGCCATCGGCCAGGAGCGCTTTCAGCCTGCTTAGAGCGAATTGCGTGGCTCCTCGTTGCGAGGCCATGGTCGCTGCCGCTCGTCTTCCCATCTCTTGCCGCTGCGCTGGATTGGCCAGCAATTCCATGAATGCCAGTGGCAGCTCAGCCGGACCGACTACCCGCACCGCGTCCCGGCTCTGAAACAAGCCGACAATGTCGCGAAAGTTTTCGGTATGGTTGCCGACGAGGATGGCGACCCCGTGCTGCGCGGGTTCGATAATGCTGTGCCCTCCGCGGGGAACCAGGCTGCCGCCCACGAAAGCGAGGTCGGCGAGGGCGTAGAGACCCGACAGCTCCCCGATGGTATCGATGAGCAGCACGCCACCCTTCAAATCTGCGCCATCCCACAAAGAGCGCCGCCAGAATTTCACGTTCAGTTGTTCCAGCAGCGTGGCAACCTCTGAAAACCGCTGGGGATGACGGGGAGCAAGCAACATCACCGCCGCGGGGTGGCTCGCAAGCACGTTCTTGAAGGCGCCCAGGAGCAGCAGCTCTTCGTTCTCAACCGTGCTGCCGCAAACCAACACCGGCCCGGCATGCGATTTCCCTAGCGCCGTCCGTAACTGCCCGGCGATGGCCGGCGCCTGCGAAACTGGCACGTCATACTTCAGGTTTCCTCCCACGGAGACGCGACCTGCGGGCGCGCCGATTGCTACCAGCCGGTTCGCGTCCTCCGAAGTTTGCGCCAGAAAAAGATCCACTCCGGCGAGAACGCGCCGCAGCAGCTTGCTCCAGCGGCGGTAGCCGGGCAATGAGCGATCGGAGATGCGGGCGTTCACGATGGCAATGCGCACACCCGACGCGCGGGCAACGCGCAGAAAGTTCGGCCAGAATTCGGTCTCCGCGATCACGACGAGTTCGGGGCGCAGCGCAGAAATCCAGCGGCGCGACGAGAACGCAAAATCCAAAGGAAAGTAGAAAACGTTTTCGTCTCCAAATCGTTCAGACGCGAGCTTCTGCCCGGTATCGGTTGTAGTCGAAATCAACACCCGATGCTGGGGGAAGTCTGCGCGCAGTCCCCGCACCAGCTCGCTGATTGCCAGAACTTCGCCGACCGACACCGCATGCACCCAGAGAGTTCGCTGTCGGGAGCTCCGGATCGGCGCCGGGACTTGGCCGAGGCGCTCCGCCAGTCCTTTGCGGTACTTCCCATGGCGCAGCATCTCGAGGAGCCAGTAGGGAAATCCCAAGATCAGCACCAGAGCCAGCAGCGCGCTGTAAATGAGATACACGAGGAAGGGACATTCTAAATGCGAGAGGGCAGACGCGCTGCCTCGTCCTCAGGCACCGAAAACGATTGCCGCGCGCATCTTATGGGTGCATAACTTTAATGCATAACTGTCTATGAACGGCGCGCCTCGCCTCCGATTCTGGCCGGTCATTGTGATCATGGCCATTGCCGCGCCGCTTCTATGGGCCGCCAAGGAATTTTTCATGCCTAAGGTGCAGCCGGCCTACAGCTACCCGGCGCACGACCATCATGGGACAGAGAACGTCACCGTGGCGCTCGACCCGTACGAGACTTCCACCAAGGCCGGTATCTTTGCTGTCCATTATCACGACCTCGATCTGCTGCCCGTCCTGCTGGTCATCACCAATGACTCGGAGCAGCCGATTCAGCTTTCAGACATCAAGGCCGAACTGGTCACCGCAGACGGCAGTAAGCTAAGTCCCGCCACCGAGGACGATCTGTATCGCCGCATCTCTCACCCCAGCGCCTCTGGCGCCAGAGCTCCGCTTCCGTTTCCTACCAAGAAGGTTAAGGGCGGAGTGGGTGCGAAAGCGTTGAATGAGATTCAAAGCGCGCCCTTCAAAGCCCGTGCGGTTGAGCCGCGGGGCACCCAAGCTGGATTTCTGTTCTTTGACGTCGCCGAAGTATCGAAGCCGCTGGTTGGAGCCCGCTTTTATTTGACCGGGGTGCGGGATTCATCCGGTCACGAGCTGATGTATTTCGAGGTGGCCGTGGACAAATATCTCGAAGCAGCGAAAAAGCCTTAGTAGGCTTCTTAATTCTCCCGCGCTGAAGCTTTTCCCGGCGACTCACTGCCGGCTCCTGTGCATTGCCTGCTCTATAATCTTCTGCAATGCCTTCATCGCTCGAAAGCGCCACGCTGCGGCAGACGACGTACGAGCCTGTCATTGGGCTGGAAGTGCACGTTCAACTGTTAACCGCGAGCAAGATATTTTGCTCCTGCTCCACGCGGTTCGGCGATCCCCCGAACACTAACGTGTGCCCGGTATGCCTGGGACTTCCGGGGGCGCTTCCGGTTTTGAATAGCAAAGCAGTTGAATTCGCGGCGCTCGCCGCCATGGCATTGAATTGTGAAGTCCGGGAGACTTCGATATTCGCGCGCAAGAATTACTTTTACCCCGACCTGCCCAAGGGATATCAGATTTCGCAGTATGACAAGCCGCTGGCCGAACATGGAGTGATCGAAATTCATTTCCCATCCGAACCCGGCCCTCTGGGAACGAAGAAGATAGGCATTACCCGCGTTCATTTGGAGGAAGACGCGGGCAAGAGCCTGCATGAAGGCTTTGCCGGGGCAAGCGATAGCACCGCCATTGACCTGAATCGCAGCGGTGTGCCGCTGATTGAAATTGTCAGCGAACCGGATATTGCTTCTCCCCAGGAGGCCTACGAATATCTGACGCGCCTGAGGGAAATCATCCTCTACACCGGGGTTAGCGACTGCAACATGGAGGAAGGCTCGCTGCGCTGCGATGCCAACATCAGCGTGCGCCGGCGCGGCGAAAAGACGTTCGGAATCAAAACCGAGGTCAAAAATGTCAACTCCTTCCGCTTCATTCGTGAGGCGCTGGAGTACGAGATCGGCCGCCATATTGAGGTGATTGAATCTGGCGGGAAAATCACGCAGGAGACGCGCCTTTACAACCCGGCGGAGGGAAAGACCTACGGCATGCGCTCTAAGGAGCAGGCGCACGATTATCGCTACTTTCCTGAGCCTGATCTGCTTCCGCTGGTGGTGGACGAGAAATGGCGGGCAGAAATTCGCAGGACGTTGCCGGAGCTTCCCGAAGCTCGCCGCAAGCGTTTAATGTCGAACTATGGCATCACGGCGCAGGACGCGCAGGTTCTCACCGTGAGCAGAGCGCTGGCCGACCAGTTTGAGTCGGCGGCGAAGGCTGCAAAAAATCCCAAGCGCGTCGCTCATCTGGTGCAGAGCGAGCTTATGGGGCGGTTGAAAGCTCATGGGCTTGAGATCGAGCAGTCGCCGGTCAGCATGAAAGGCGTGGCGGAATCCGCGGACCTGGTGGAATCCGGCGCAATTTCCGGCAAGATGCTGAAGGATCTCTACGACCTCTGCTTCGAGCGAGGGAAGGATTTCCCTGCTGTTTATGAAGAGGAGGGCCGTCCGCAGCAGTCGCGTGATACATCCGCTCTCGAAAAGATTATTGATGAAGTACTCGCGGCCAATCCTAAGCAGCTCGAGCAGTACCGCGCGGGAAAGAAAACCGTGATACGGTTCTTCGTCGGGCAGGTCATGCAGTTATCCAAAGGCCAAGCCAATCCCCAGCTGGTGAATGAACTGGTGGGCAAGCGGCTCGGGGAATGACTACGCAGTTACGTCGGGGGCGTCGGTTGCTGGCGGGGGGGTGAAGTCGGCCATTTCGAGGCGCAAGTTGCCAGCGTTGGTGGCATACCCCATGCCGGTGTCGTAATCGATGGTTCCGGCGCGAATCAGTTTGTCGATTTCGCCCTCAAAGTGCTGCATGCCTTCGGTAGTTCCCACGCGCATAGCATCGAGCATTGCCCTCGGCTTCTCCCTTCTCGACGTATTCCCGGGTGCGCAGCGTTGATTTTAGAATTTCTATCGCTGCAACCCGCCCGCTGCCGTCTTTGCGGGGGATGAGACGTTGCGAAACGATGTAGCGAAAACTCTTCGCCAGACGAGTGCGGACGCCGTGCTGCTCGGCGAGCGGGAAAACTCCCACGATGCGCTCCACCGTCTTGGAGGCGTCGATGGTGTGCAGCGTGGACATTACCAAATGCCCGGTCTCGGCTGCTTCCATCGCGATCTCGATAGTTTCGCGATCGCGCATTTCGCCTACCAGGATCACCTTGGGCGCTTGTCGCAGCGCAGCCCGCAGCGCGAGGGCAAAACTGGTGGTATCACTATGCAGCTCCCGCTGGTGGACGATGCAACTCTGGTGCGGGTGCAGAAATTCGATGGGGTCTTCAATGGTAAGAATGTGATAAGACTGCTGTTTGTTGATGAGATCGATGACGGCCGCCAGGGAGGAGGATTTGCCGGAGCCAGTGGGGCCGGTGACCAGAACGATTCCGTTTCGCAGTCCTACGATCTGCTGAAGTTCCGCCGGCAGGCCCAGATCGGCAAAACTTGGCACCTTGCTCGGGATCACTCGCATGACGATGGCGCAGCTGCCGCGCTGCATAAAGACATTCACGCGAAATCGCGACGCACCGGAAAGACTGTAGGAAACATCGCACGACCCCTGCTCGCGTAGATTGCCGAGCGCATGCTTGTTATTGCCAATCAGCTCAGAGGCAATATGACGGGTGTCGTCAGGGGTGAGCACGCGCGCGTCTACGGGTGAAAGGCGGCCGTTGACCTCTACCATCGGCGGTCTTCCTGGTGAGAAGAACAGGTCGCTGACCTTGGGCGCGCTACGCAACATCGCGGCCAATAAAGCCGGTGTAGAAAAAGGAACGGGTGCGGCAGCAGGAGCAGCGGCCATTGGGGCCGGAGCAGCGGCCGCGGGCACGGGTGCGGGGGCCGGAGCAGCAGGGCCCCTGCGGCAGGTCTAGGAATATTGCTGGAAGACGACATGGAGACCTCAGCGTGACGACCTAGATTGTCGCAGAGCGGAAGTGAAATCGTTGGAACGGACGGGCGAACTTCCGGTTACGGAGGTCACGTGGAAAGTTAAAAGAGAACAGGCTCTGCCTTGAGTAATTCCTGGCGAAGCGGATTAGGCAAAAAGGAGTGTCAAATGAGCGTGTTTATAATGTCTGAGATGCCGTCCAAGCACAACTAGCCGGTCCTTAATGCCCTTAAGGCGCAATTGCTTCGTCTTTTTCGGGTGACGGGCACAACCGAGTCCGAATTGGTTCGGAAAGCGCTTTAGCGTTATTTCGGCCATGCAGTCAGGGATCGTTCTGCTTACGAACTGGCGAAGGACGTACTGCCGGACACTGCCTCGAATGTACTGCTTCCATTTTGAAGAAATACCAGACATTAACATTCAAATAGCAGACGCAGCGCTGGTATACCTTTGCAGGCCGCGACGGCGTTCAGGGATAGAATGTGGGTCGCGGCTCGGGTCTTCCTGCTTCGCCTATTTTTAGTTTCGCACTTTTCCTCGCGTGACTACCACTCTGGCGAGCTGCTCTAGAAATCCGGCTTTGCATCTGTGTCCTCGCGTACAATTGCGCGGCGTATGAAGCACGTTCTGGTTACTGGAGCGACCGGCAAAGTCGGATCGGCTTTTATTAATGAAGTTCTACGGTCCCATAGTTCCCGCGATATCAGGATTCGCGCACTCTGCCACAATCGGTTGCTGGAGCCGCGAGATGGGCTGGAGTTAGTCCAAGGAAGCATCTCCGACCGTACGGTGGTGCATGAGGCGATGGCTGGAATCAGCCATGTGCTGCACTGCGCCACCTGCAAGGAGACTCCCGACGCGGTGATGGATGTGGCCGTCAAAGGATTGTTCTGGCTGCTGGAAGAGTGCCGAACCAGCCTCTCGTTACAGCAATTCATTCTGATTGGCGGCGACGGAGCCGTAGGACATTTTTTCTACCCCCACCCCGTGCCGGTCACGGAACAGCAGAAGCACAGCGCTTATCCGGGCTGCTATGCGTTGTCGAAGGTCCTGGAGGAGGTAATGCTGGAGCAATATTACAT
Organism: Terriglobales bacterium; assembly: GCA_038254805.1. GTDB lineage: Bacteria > Acidobacteriota > Terriglobia > Terriglobales > Acidobacteriaceae > Gp1-AA145. Next base: position 36,711 of record JBBSFW010000016.1, on the reverse strand, counting down.
CCAGTATGACCTGCCGGGATGCTGCCTGCGCGCACCCTGGATTATGGAGAAAGACGATTTCAAGTACACACTTTCTTTCGGCGCCGATGTCTTTGGAGGTCCGCGCTGGCGGGAGCTGGTAGGGAACGAACGCGCCGACGAGTTTGTGCGAAGCGGAGCGGTGCCGTTGATGCTGGATCCGGATGGAAAGCCGGTAAAGCGGAATTTCGTTCACGTGAGCGATCTGGTGGATGCGATTCTCCTGGCGGTCGACCATCCTAAAGCGCATCAACAAACGTTTAACATTTGTATGGACGAGCCTGTCGATTATCAGGAAGTCGCGGACTATCTGCGGCAAACGCGGGGTACTCCGGCAGTCGAGATCGAGACCCCGTACCGCTCGACCTGGCTCGACAATACCAAGGCGAAGTTCCTGCTCGGCTGGCGGCCCCGCTATGACCTGAAGCGATTGATCGAGGAAGCCTGGAACTATCAGCGAAGCCAAGCCGACCCGCGCAAGGTGTGGTATCCGGGATAGGGAAGTAGCGGTAGTTTGACCGAGCTCTCCCCATCACGTTAAGATAATTGAGTTTGCCTGTACTGGCGGCCCCGTTCTGGGGTCGTCCGCTATGGTTGCCGAAAGCATCGGCGCGGAAAACAGCAAGCGCGCACAAGATCAGAAGTGAATAGAATCGAACCCTTCCTGCCGGTTTCGCGGGCCAGGGCGCCCGCCCCGCAGCGACTGGCGGCGAGGCAGACGACGGAGGAATTATGTACGCGGTTATCCGCGCTGGTGGAAAGCAGTATCGGGTGGCGCCCGGAGACGTGGTCCGCCTGGAGACGCAAGCTGCGTCCAAAACTGGCAAAGTCGAGTTTGGCGACGTGCTGGCGGTTTCGGCGAGTGCCGGGCAGATTGTACGTCCTGAGTCTGGGGCGCTGGTGACAGGCGAAGTGCTGGGCGAGGGGCGCGCCAAGAAAATCCTGGTTTTCCACTACAAGCGCAAAAAGCAATATAAGAAGATCGCGGGGCACCGCCAGCCATTTAGCTCGGTGCGGATCACGGAGATCGCTTTTAACGGGCAGAAGTTCGCCGCGCCCGAGCTTCCGGAAAAAGAAGTAAAGCCAAAGAAGGCAGTTGAGAAGCCCAAGGCCGAGGAGAAGGCGGCAAAGCCAGCTGCCAGGAAGAAGGCGGCGGCTCCGAAGAAGAGCGCTGCCAAGAAGAGCGGCAAAGGTAAGAAGAGGTAAAGCAGGTCCGCTTCGACTTCGCTCAGGGCAGGCTCGCGACTGCGCTGTTGTGTTCACAAGCTCAGAGGCCGGCTTCGCTCGGGATATCAGAGTTGTTGAGATTTTTTAGATTCGCTGAAGATGGGCTGACGGCTGTTTTCAAGCTGGAAGCCAGGAGCTGATTTTCGATGGCGCATAAAAAGGGATTAGGCAGTTCACGAAACGGCCGCGACTCAAACGCGCAGCGGCTGGGGTTTAAGGCATTTGGTGGGCAAGTTGTCCCCGGAGGCACGATCATCGTGCGGCAGCGGGGAACCCGAGTGAAGCCAGGATTGAATGTCGGCCGCGGCAAAGACGATACTTTGTTCGCCAAGATCAGCGGGCGGATCGTGTTCAAGAATCGCGGACAGATGGGTAAGTTCGTGATGATCGAACCGCTCGCAGCGAAATAGCTCGCAGCCTTCAGCCTTCAGGAAAGCAAAGGCGCTCCGGCAGTGAGCCGGGGCTTTTTTGTGCTTGAATTAATAAGCAGGCCTCGACTTGAGAATTTTTCGCGAGCGAAAAATTCTGCGACGCTCGGAATGACAAGTCTTTGGGATTTGGGACTTGGGCTTGGCGGACGACCGACGACCAACGACCAACAACGTTTTCGTTTTTCCTGACGACTGACGGCTGCATCCATGTTCATCGATGAGGCCACAATTCGCATAAAAGCTGGGGATGGCGGCAACGGCTGCCTGGCCTTCCGGCGGGAGAAGTTTGTTCCGCGCGGGGGCCCGTCCGGCGGAGACGGGGGGAAGGGCGGCGACGTTATTATGGAATCGAGCCAGCGCCACAATACGCTGGTGCATTTTCGGTTCAATCCCGAGCACAAGGCGGAGCGCGGGCGGCACGGCGAAGGCTCAAACAAAACCGGGCGTGAGGGCGTGGATGTGCTGCTGAAAGTTCCCGTCGGGACCATCGTTTACGACGCCGATTCGGGCGAGAAGGTGCATGATTTTTCGCATCCCGATGATCGCATGGTCGTCGCGCGCGGGGGACGGGGCGGGCGCGGGAATGCGCAATTCAAAACTTCTACGCATCAGGCGCCGCGAGAGCACGAAGACGGGCGTCCGGGCGAAGAGCGCACGCTGCGGCTGGAATTGAAGCTGCTGGCGGATGTGGGGCTGCTGGGCTATCCGAATGTGGGCAAGTCCACGCTGATTTCTCGCATTTCGGCGGCCCGTCCGAAGATTGCGGATTATCCTTTTACCACGCTGGAACCTAACCTGGGAGTCGTCGCCGTCGGCGACCCGCCCCATGAGCAAAGCTTCCTGGTGGCGGATATTCCCGGGTTGATCGAAGGAGCTCACGCGGGCGCGGGATTGGGCACACAGTTTTTGCGTCACATTGAGCGCACCCGATTACTGGTGCATCTGGTGGATGTCTCGGAGGCGAGCGGGCGGCCGGACCCGGCGAAAGATGTTGAAGTGATCATGGGTGAGTTGGAAAGCTTTGGCGCCGGGCTTGAAACCAAGCCGATGATTTTCGTGGCGTCCAAGTGCGACGTGGCCAGCAAGACCAAGCTGGCAAAACTTAAGCGGTACGCGAAATCTCATCAGCTGGAGTTGTTGCCTATTTCGGCCGTCACCGGGGAGGGCGTCGAAAAGCTGAAGTACGCGATGGCGGAGAAGGTGGAGCAAGTCCGGCGGGAGGCGCAGGCAGAGCCCGTGGAAGACAATCAGTTTTCGCGACTTTAGAGATGAACATCGGCCTTTTTGGCGGAACGTTTGATCCCATTCACAAGGGACATCTAGCGCTTGCGCAGGCCGCGCGCGAGCGATGTGCATTGGGCCGGGTGTATTTCGTGCCGGCCAACATCCCGCCACACAAGAGTTCGCAGCCGGTGGCCTCGTACTTCCATCGTTACGCAATGACGGTACTGGCCACCCAGGAAGAAAAAGCATTTGTGCCGTCACTGCTCGAGGCGCCTGGGGAATTCATTCTTCAAGAGAAAAAGAGCGCGCGGGGAGGTGTGGCCTCGGCGCCGAATTACAGCATCGACACCATCCGCAAGTTGAAACAGACCCTGAAGAGGAGCGACCGCGTCTTTTTCCTGATTGGGATTGATGCGTTCAACGATATTGCGGAGTGGCGGGAGGCAGAGGCGCTCTTTGGCGAATGCGATTTCATCGTGGCTAGCCGCCCCGGCTATTCGCTGGCTGAGGTGGCCGCGGCGCTTCCGGAAAAGTTCCGGCCCAGGGCCGAAGCGAGCAGGCCATTTGCGAAGCTGCCGGCCAGGGGAGACCTGGCCCTGCCGGGAGTTATGCTGCACCTGCTGGATGACGTGAACCAGAAAATCTCGGCCACGGAAGTTCGGGCCGCCTTAAAGGCAAAACGCCCGCTCAAGAAATTTGTTTCCGAAAGTGTGGAAGAATACATAAAGAAGGAAGGGCTCTATGCTTGATCAGCGGACGGGCGAGGCCGCCCGTCGCTCCCCGAAGCGACCTACCGAGCGGGTAAAACGCAACCAAGTGATGAAGCAAGTCTCGCAAGCCATCGCGGCGTGCGAGGAAAAGAAGGCGGATGAGATCACGGTGCTCGAACTGGAGCAGGGTTCCGGGGCATTCACCGATTATTTTGTCGTCTGCAGCGGCGCTAATCCCCGGCAGATTCAGGCCATTTCAGATGATGTAGAACTCCGACTAAAGAAGGACGGGGTATATCCGAACAGCATTGAAGGCTACAAGCAAGCCGAATGGGTGCTGCTCGATTACGTGGATTTTGTGGTGCACGTTTTTTCCGAAACGGCGCGAAAGTATTACGACCTGGAGCGGCTCTGGAAGTCGGCAAAGAAGCTGGAGCTGAAGGACGTGGTTGCGAGACCACGCAAGCGAGCGGCTCCGACAGCCGCTGCGAGAAAGCGAGCATGAGAAACGTTACACCGCGAAAGGCGCATTCTTTGCAGTTGAATCTTTGACAATCCAGTGAAGCTCACCATTGCATGGATCGGCAAAAGCAGGAACTCCGCGATCCAATCCCTAACCGACGAATATTTGAAGCGGCTACGGCAATATGCCGAAACGGAAGGGGCGCCGCTGAAAGATCAAGCCGCACTTTTGAAGCTGTGCGGGCGCGATGGCCGGAGCGCCAGGCGCAGGCTGGTGCTGCTGGATTCCCGCGGCAAACAGCTTTCGTCGGAAGAACTTGCCAAGTTGGTGAGCGATCACCAGGACCGAAATCCCCAGCCGCTGGTCTTTGCCGTGGGCGGCGCAGACGGCTTCAGCGAAGAGCTTTGTAAACAAGCTGACTTCACCCTGTCATTCGGCAAGATGACGCTGGCGCATGAACTCGCGCGTATTGTGCTGCTGGAGCAGGTCTATCGAGCGTTCACTATCCTGAAGCGGCATCCGTACCATCTGGGCCACTGAAATCTGGCCCTTGGGCTTGTACCTACGTGACGTTTTCGGCGTGGCGCCATGCACGTAGAGTGCTCTCCAGGCCTGAATTATCCCCGAGGAGAGCGATGAAAGATCCAATCGAAGTGCTTCGCAGGAAAGAAGCCGAACTGCAGCAGCTGCGGGAAGAAGTGGAAGCTCTGCGGATGGCGGACAAAATCCTGTCTGAGCGGAAGACCGAGGGCAAGACCCCAGACACTTGCGGGAAAATCCTGCAAATGCCTGCCAACCTCGCCTAAAAAGCTTCTCACCCACCGTAAAACTGTGAATTCGGGAATTCGCAGAAAGTAAGGCCGCGCCCAGAATGCGGCCACGTTTCTCGTTCACTTCTTCTCCGGTAAACTTCTGCATGTGGCATTTGCCGATCAACTAGGGTTCAGCTTCAAGGCTCCAAGCCGCCGAGTCTGGGGAGTACGCGACCTGGTGGCCGCCGCGCGCACGCACCTGGAGCGGGAATATAGCGATATCTGGGTGGAAGGCGAGATCTCGAACTTTCGTGCCCACGACTCCGGGCATCTGTATTTCACGCTCAAGGATCAGGATTCGCAGATTCGGGCGGTAATGTTCCGCTCACAGGCGCGGCTTTTGCGATTTCGGCCCGAGGACGGAATGCAAGTCGTCCTACGAGGTCGAGTGACCATTTATGAAGGGCGGGGAGAACTTCAACTTTCGGCTGAGTATCTGGAGCCTAAAGGCACGGGCGCGCTGCAGATTGCGTTTGAACAGCTCAAGGCAAAGCTGGAGGCGGAGGGGCTATTCGAAGCTGCGCGCAAAAAGCCTATTCCCGCGCTGCCCCGCCGCATTGGCATCGTGACTTCGCCGCAAGCGGCTGCTTTGCGCGACATCCTGAACATTCTGCGCAGAAGGCATCATTCGGTGAATGTGCTGATTTATCCGGCGCAGGTGCAGGGCGAAGCAGCGGCGGCGGAAGTCAGCGCCGGAGTGAAATACTTTAACCGGCCGGGGAGGGTGGATGTCATCGTCGTCGCGCGTGGCGGCGGCTCAGCCGAAGACCTGGCGGCCTTCAATCACGAAGGACTGGCACGAACGGTTGCGGGATCACAGATCCCGATCATTTCGGCGGTCGGCCACGAAACTGATTTCACCATTATTGATTTCGTCGCCGACTTGCGGGCGCCAACGCCATCGGCTGCCGCCGAACTGGTCATCCGCTCACGGCAGGAAATCGAAGATCAAGCCGAAGGCCTGCGAAAGCGCCTCGTCCGGGCAGTGCAGTACCGGCTGCTCATGGCGAAGCAGTCGCTCACTGAAGCCGCGCAGCACGGGGCTTTTGTCCGCATGAGGGATGGGATTAACCAGCGCCAACAGAAGGTGGATGACTTGACCTTCAGGCTGGAGAAGGCCGAGCGCCGCCTGATTGAGCAGGGCCGCCGCCGCTGGGAGCATGCGTCTGCGGCAGTGCGGCATTACGACGCCCGGCGGGTGCTAGCCGGCATCCGGCAGAATCTTGCGTCGCACACCGCCACAATGGCCGGGGCCATGCGGATCTCCCTGTTACGGCAAAGGGCCCGTGTGAGCCAGCTGCAGAACCAGCTCAAGGCGCTCTCTCCCGTGGCAGTGCTGGAGCGAGGCTATGCCCTGGTTTTCGATTCTTCCGGGAAACTTTTAAAAAGCGCCAGCCAGGTAGAGACGGGCGATGAGATTTCCGCCCGGCTTGCGCGTGGCACGCTGACCGCGAGGGTGGAGACAAAAAAGGGGGAGGAGTAGTTCGCACCGAGGTTTGCCAGCTTTCTGCTCGCCGCTAGGATCTGTTTTAGAAAGCCACCCACGGGGTGTTACACCCTATGTTCGCCCTGCATTACAATGGAGCTAACATTTGCCCGTAGCGCGACAGTTGCCTGAAGGGGGTACTGATTGACTCACGCTGCCGGAGCTTGGCCACAGGTGACGGTGATCTCGGTCATCGACGTTCTCATTGTGGCATTCATTATTTACGAATTTCTGGCCCTGATCCGAGGCACCCGCGCAGCATTGATCATGGTGGGAGCATCGGTGGTGGCACTGGTCTTCTATCTCTCCCGGCTGACCGGATTGGCCACCCTGAATTGGCTGGTGTTGCGGATTTCCCCGTATGCGGCATTTGTGGTCATCGTAATTTTTGCCCCGGAGCTTCGTGAAGCACTGTCGCGTGTGGGACGGCGGCTCACCATGGCTCGTCCCACAATGTCCGAAGCCGGGGATGTCTATGACGACATCGTGATGGCGGCGAATTTGTTTTCCCAGAACCAGACCGGCGCGCTCATTGTGATTGAGCGGGAGATTGGGCTGCGAACGTACATCGAGAGCGGGGTCGCCCTGGACGCACGGCTTTCCTACGATTTGCTGGCGACAATCTTCCGGCCCAGCGCGCCGTTGCACGACGGCGCCGTTATCGTACACGAGGACCGCATCGCCGCCGCGGCCTGCTTTCTGCCGCTTTCCATGAACCCTGTGCTCTCGACTCAGATGGGAACCCGTCACCGGGCAGGCATCGGCATTACCGAGGAAACCGACTCCATCGCTGTGATTGTCTCGGAAGAGACGGGAAGCATAAGTCTGGCGGTCGCCGGCACCATTGAACGCGATCTTACCGTCGAGGAGCTTCGAAACAGGATGGGAACGCTGCTGCGACGCTATGTTCCTCCCACGCCGCTGCCCACCGCAATAGCTGACAGTGGGGGCGTTCTGGACGATGCTGAAAACGAAATACCCGTACGTTCCTCCGATTTGCACCAAAAGCAGGGTGGCGAGAGATGAGTTCGCAGGGTTTTATTCGCCGTCATGTAGCGCACAATCTCGGGCTTAAGATCGTCTCCCTGCTGCTGGCGGTAGGGCTGTGGCTGGCCATCTCGAGCGGAAATCTGCATTGAAGGTTCGCTGTACGCTACTCTCATTGCTCACTCACCTGACGTTAGCAGGCAAACTTCTAACCAGATAACCGGATGACATCACCACATCGGCAACTCTTTGGAACCGACGGCATTCGTGGCGTGGCGGGAGAATTTCCGCTCACCCAGGAGAGCACGTTTCTGATCGGGCGGGCCCTGGGCCACGATTTGCTAAAGACAAACAAGGCGGCGCGCGTGGTAATCGGGCAGGACACGCGTGAGTCCAGCCGCTGGATCGCGGATCGGGTTGTGAGCGGGCTTGCGTCGTGCAGGATTGAGAGTCACAGCGCCGGCGTCATCACCACGCCGGGGATAGCCTACCTGGCATGGTCGCACAGATTTGACGCCGGCGTGGTGATCTCCGCTTCACACAATCCCTGGACCGACAATGGGATCAAAGTTTTTTCGGAAAACGGGTTCAAGCTTCCCGATTCTCACGAGCTCGGGATCGAGCAGGAAATATTCTCGTTATTGCAGAACCCCGACGCGCACCCCGAGCTCAGGTCGAAGCCTGCGCCCACACTTCCCGGAGAGCACGGGCTGCGAACGGCTTACATTGAGTGGCTTGCCAAAAACATTCGGACCGATCTCAGCGGCTTGCGGGTAATGGTGGACTGCGCCAACGGCGCCGCCAGCGTAGAAGCGCCGGAACTTTTCCGCGCCTGCGGGATTCAGGCAACATTTGTTCACGCTGCTCCGGACGGTAAAAACATCAATGCAGGTTGCGGCGCGCTTCATCCGGAAATGGTTGCGCAGAAAATGGCAGAGGCCAAAGGGGGCTTCGACCTGGGCGTAACCTTCGACGGCGATGCCGATCGCGCGCTATTCAGCGATGCTGCCGGGCATGTAATAAACGGAGATGGCATTTTGCTATTGGCGGCGCGAGACATGCACGCGCGTGGCGTTCTTGCGGGTGCGACGGTGATTGCCACCACCATGTCCAACATGGGCCTGGAGATCGCGTTGCGCAGTGCAGGCATCCGCATGATACGGGCAAACGTAGGCGATAAGTATGTTCTCGAGGAAATGATGAAAACCGGCGCTGCGCTGGGCGGAGAGCAGTCCGGGCACATCATCTTCCGCGATGGCCAAGCCACAACCGGCGATGGATTGCTCACCGCCCTGCGGGTGATGGAAATCATGGCTCGAAGCAGGCGTTCGCTTGCGGACCTGATCTCTGAGTTAAGAGTTTTCCCGCAGCGAATTCAGAACGTCGGCGTGCGCGAGAAGGTCCCGTTCGACCAGGTTCCGGAAGTGAAACGCGCAATCGAGGCCGCTCAGCGGGAACTAGACGGCAACGGCCGAATTATAGTTCGCTATTCGGGGACAGAGGCGCTGGCGCGGGTGATGGTGGAAGCGGAATCGGAGGAACGCATGAATGCGCTGACAGATGGAATTGCAGGGGCACTGAGACGGGTTTTGGGCGAGTAGATTATCCGAATGGGAGCGGCCCCAATCCTGCAACCGGGCGAGCGCCTTTGCTCATAACAGCGCAGTAGCCAATCATGATCACGATCTTTATAGGCCTGATTCTCACCAGGATCAACAATACGTGGGCCTTCATGTGGCAGAGCTTTGGTGTGATCAGATCCTACCGGCCCCTCACGCTTCTGCCCGTGATTTCATTAGTGTTCTGCTTTCTCGTCTCGGTGATTGTCCTCGGAGGAGGGGCCTTGGTTTTGGATATCCCGATTCGCTCAGCCGACTTCGCACCCGCGAGGCCGCGAGTTTCAGGGAGAGTGGCACGACACACTGCGATAAATCGCCTGGCAGGGGACAATGACGGCGACTCTGTTCCGAGAACGGCCGAAGCGCGCAAGCAAGCCGACCACGCGTGGTTGCTCCTCTTCCTCTTCTACGTAGCGAACTACTTCGTCATCGTATATTTCCATGTCGCTTTCGCAAGCATAGTTCTCGACCGCATGGGAGGTGGCAACGCAAGCTTGGACGACGGGCTGCGGGTAGCATGGAGCCGGAAATACTCGATTTTGCAATGGGTACTTCTCTCCGCCACGGTTGGGATTTTGCTCAAAATGATTCGCGAGCGAAGTGTGGTTGAGCGCTGGGTCGCCAGTATTGTGGGATATGTTTGGCGGGTTGCAACGTACTTTGTGATGCCTTTGCTGGCGCTAGAAAATCTGAGCCCCGGAGAGGCGTTTCATCGCTCGACCGCCCTGCTTAAAGACAAATGGGGCGAAGTGATCGTGGCGGGATTTAGCTTCTCATTGCTGTTTTTTGTATTGGCACTCCCTGGACTTGCGCTCTTTTTCCCGGCGGCGAAGTTGGGACAGGCTTTCGGGTTCGCGGCGATTTTAGCGACAAGCTACTGGCTACTGCTGGCTATCATCATATTTTGTGCGGAGCAAGTCTTCGTCGCGGCTCTTTACTTGTACGCAAAAGAAGATAAAGTCCCAGTTGGCTTTTCTCGCAGTGATCTCTCGACGGCGTGGGAGGGGCTGAAGCCTCTACCCGCCGGCCAAGCTCCGTAGGGAAAACTTCGGGCCGCCTTTGTTCACTCCAAATCCCGCCAGTTCTTTCCTATCCCAATTTCCACCAACAACGGAACCGAGAGCGCATGAACGTTCTCCATCGCCTCGCGAACCAGGCTGCGCATCACATCGATCTCGTTCTCGGGAACCTCGAAGAGCAGTTCGTCGTGCACTTGCAGCGTCATGCGCGATTTCAGCTGGCGGTCGAAAACGGCTGCGTCAATCCGGATCATGGCCAGCTTGATCAGGTCAGCGGCCGTCCCTTGCAGCGGCGTGTTTACGGCGGTGCGCTCGGCGAATCCGCGGAGGTTGAAATTCTTGCTGTTGATATCGGGGATCGGGCGCACGCGCCCGAGCAGAGTTTTCACGTGCCCGTCGCCGCGAGCCTCTTGCAGAGTGCGATCGATGAAGGCGCGCACTCCGCTGTACTTCTCAAAATAGGCGTCGATGAATCTTTTCGCTTCCGAAGGCTCAATGCCCAGATTCTGCGACAAGCCAAACGCCGAGAGCCCGTAAACAATGCCGAAGTTCACTACCTTGGCCTGCCGGCGGTGGTCAGTGGTCACCATGAGTGGAGGCACTCCGAACACCTGCGAAGCGGTGAGAGTATGAATGTCATCGCCGCGGCGGAAGGCTTCCACGAGCAGCGCATCTTTCGAGAAATGCGCCAGCAGCCGCAATTCGATTTGCGAATAGTCCGCCGCCAGCAACAAACAGCCGGGCGCGGCGGTGAAAGCAGCGCGAATTTCGCGTCCAAGTTCGGTGCGGATGGGAATATTCTGTAAGTTTGGGTTGGCCGACGAAAGTCGTCCGGTGGCGGTGCCGGTGTGATCGAAGGTGGTGTGCAGACGCCCGGTTTCGGAACTGAGCAGGGCGGGAAGCGCGTCTACATATGTGGATTTCAGTTTCGATAGCTGGCGGTATTCGAGCACCAGCTTCGGAGCTTGATGGCTGGCTGCCAGCTCTTCCAGAACATCGACAGCCGTCGAAATCATTTTCCCTTTCCCGTATTTCACCGGCTTCGGAAGATTCAGCTTGTTGAAAAGCACGTCTCCGAGCTGCTTCGGCGAGCTGATGTTGAACTCAGAGCCGCAGCAGTCGTGAATTTCCTTGGCTTTGGCTTGAATTTCATGTTCCAGCCGCTTGGACATCGCTGTCAGGGCTGAGCGGTCGATGGCCACTCCGGCCTGTTCCATGCGGGTAAGCACCGGAACCAGCGGCAGGTCGATCTCTTCGTAGAGCTGCAACAGCCCGGATTGTTTCACTTCCTCGCGCAGCGCAGTTGCGAGACGGCCGGTTATGTCGGCTGCTTCGGCCAGCGACCCACCCAGCTTCAGGTTAAAGCGGCGGAGTGCAACTTCCGGCAGACTATGCGACGAATAAGTGGGATCGAGGAGATAGGAGTAGAGCCTGGTATCCTGCTCAACTCCGGCAAGGGTCGTTTCTCGAAGTGCGTGCGAAGCCGTCTTCCAGTCATGGATGGCTTTCGGCAGGTTCTCATCCGCCAGGGCCGACTTCAAGGCAGAGATGGCCGGCGATTCAGGAGCGATCGAAAGCGCAGATCCGGGCGCACCGGAAATCGCAATGGATCGAGCCTTCGCAGCCACAGGTTGAACCGCAAGCGGCAGAAGCCCCTCCTCGGCCTCGTTTTCCGGCTCCGGCTCGCCTTTTCCAGCCTCGTTTTCGATTGCGACGGCCAGGGATGATCCCGAGCCGAGCCTGCTTAAAGCTGATTCAACATCAGCCGCCGATGTCGCTTCGGAGTAATTCCCCTCGGCGGCTTCCACCACAGGCAACAGTTCCTTCAGCAGCGACGTGAATTCGAGTTCGGTAAAGAGAGCGCGCAGGGCCTCAGTATCAGGCCTGCCGGGATGCATCTTGTCGACGTCGAGCTCGATGTCGACATCGCACTTGATGGTAACCAGTTGTTTGCTGAGCAGGATCTGCTCGCGATTGTTCTGCAGCGACTCGCGATAAGTCTTCTTCTCGACATCCGCGGCATGGTCAAGCGCGGCTTCCACGCTGCCAAAGCGCTGGATGATTTCGACTGAGCCCTTGTCGCCGATTCCGGGAGCGCCGGGAATGTTGTCAATCGAGTCTCCACGCAGCGCCATTACGTCCACAACCCGCGCGGGGGGGACGCCGAGAATCTCTTCCACTTTGGCCGCGTTGCATATCAAATTGTCTTTGGGAGGATTGAGCACCAGCACGCGATCGTTCACCAGTTGCAGCATGTCTTTGTCGCTGGAGACCACGTACACGGGACGTTTCTGCGCAGCGGCCTTCGTGGCCAGGGTGCCGATCACATCGTCGGCTTCGAACCCGGGCACCTCCAGAATGGGAATGCGATATGCCTCCAGCGCCCGCCGGATGTAGGGAATCTGTTGCGCTAAATCCCCGGGCATCTCGCTGCGATTGGCTTTGTACTCTTTGTATTGCTGATCGCGAAATGTAGGCGCGGCCACGTCGAAGACTGCCGCGAGATATTGCGGAGAAAAGTCGTCGCGCAGTTTGCGCAGCATATTCACGAAAACATAAATCGCTGCCGTCGGAAGTCCCTTGCGGGTGGACATGCCACGCTGCCGCGCCATGGCATGATAGGCGCGGAAGATAAAGGACATGGCATCGATGAGGAATATACGGCGGGCATCATCTTCAGAACGAGGCACAGGCACTGGTTGTGGGGCGGGAGAGGATACACGATCTTTTGTGTCAGCCAGAGAAGAAGATGGTCGTTTCGAAGGCAAGTAGTAAGTTTAACAAGAGCGCCCGGACCAAGCACCCAAGCGCGTGAAAATGAACAGCGGCTAAGCGCTCACTGGTTTCCCAAATGCCGTGTTGTAGTGCAGCTTGATTACCCCGCAGGTCCCCTGGTCGGGCGAATAGACGACGCAGGTATCAAATGGCCGTGAATAGATGTGCAGGCTGACGGCGCGCTCCGCGAACTGGGGCGGGTTCAGCACGCGATGCACCGGGTCGGCCGGATCGACGGCGCAAGGATGAGTGGGATTCATTTCGACCGTATTCGCCTCTGTGAGTTGACATTGCCCGTGATCGAGGTCCTGCGAAACCAGGTGAAAGTTCTCAACCAGGAGTCTCCCGATGGGCACCAGCATCCAGCAATTCTGGTCGCGATGATTGTGAACGGAACTGACCTGGCCAACTTCCCAGCAAATAGCGATCAATTCATAATGCGGGTTCTTGTCAATCAAATTGCGGGTGTAATGCTGGCGGTTCCATGTGAGATAGGGGCTGAGAGTATCAGGCGCAATCGCCGTGCGCTCCAGAAAAGCCAAAACATCGGAAGTATGATCGAAGGCGGATTCCGGGAACCGGCGCAGCCGGGAAACGAAATCCTGGATGGGAACCTGCTGGGGAATGACATTCGTGGCCATGCGCCGCCTCCCGTTGAACGCAGTATAACGCGTCATCCGGATTGAATTGCAGAGCGAGGGGTACTCGCTGAAACGCTCACTCCAGGAACATGCAATCGCCGTAGGAATAAAATCTGTACCTCTGCTCAACCGCATGCCGGTATGCCGCGAGCACTTTCTTCTGTCCTCCGAAGGCGCAAACCAGCATCAGTAGAGTTGATTTGGGCAGATGGAAATTTGTGAGCATAGCTCCGGCCACCCGGAAGTGAAATCCGGGATAGATAAATAACTCCGCCTCGCCGCTGCCGGTGGGTATGCGGCCGGAGTGCCGGGCCGCGTATTCCAGAGTCCGGACAGTGGTGGTTCCGATTGCGACTACACGCCGCTTCTCCGCCATGGCGAGGTTGATTTGCTCCGCGGCCTTCGCCGGAATGTCGTACCACTCGCTATGAAGTTTGTGGTCCTCGACACGCTCGGCGCGAACGGGCTGAAAGGTGGCCAGTCCGACGTGAAGCGTAATCTCAGTGGTTTCGATGTTGCGCTCCTTCATGCGGGCCAGAATTTCGGGAGTGAAGTGCAGGCCCGCAGTCGGTGCCGCGATGGATCCGCGCTCGCGGGCATAGATGGTCTGGTAACGATCACGGTCGCCCGCGCGGTCCTCACGGGCAATATATGGCGGCAGGGGGACGTGGCCTAGCCGGTCGATGGCCGCAAAGAATTCCTGTACCGGCTTGAACCGCAGCCGGCGCTGACCAAATTTTCCACGTGCCACGACCTCCGCCACGAGTTCTGCATGCTCTCCAAAAAACAGCTTTTCGCCAATCCCGATTTTTCGGCCCGGGCGGACGAGGCACTCCCATTCGTTCGGCTCGGCGGAGATTTGCCGGGCCAGTAGCACCTCAATCCTGCCCTTCAGAAAATCCGGGGCGAAGGAATCATGTGGGCCCAGCGCCTGAGCGTTAAGACCGGCTCTTGCCCCATAGAGCCGCGCCGGAAACACTCGAGTGTTATTAAAGACCACGAGGTCCCCGGAACGGAGGAGGTCAGGAAATTCGCTAAACCGCAGGTCCGTCATGAGGGCACTCTCGCCGCCTTGACGCTCGAGGCGAAGCATGCGCGAAGACGCCCGATCAAGCAACGGCTCCTGGGCGATGAGTTCCTGGGGAAGGCTGTAGTCGAAGTCCGAAACCAGCACGGTGGAATTATAAGAACCTGCGTGTAAAATTCCATATATAGGCCCAAATACTGATTGTTTGCGGCCGATGGCTGCGGTACCATACGCGGCTACAGCGAGCATGCCAACCTACAATCAATCCCGGCGCGAAATAGTGCGGCTTGGCGAGATGCTGCACCGCTCCGGTTTCATCGCTGCAACGGACGGTAATCTTTCGGTGCGGCTGGACGAGAACCGCGTTCTGGTGACGCCCACGGGGATGTCGAAAGGCCTGATGACGCCGGCCGATCTGGTGATTGTGGATATGAACGGGCGGAAGGTGAAGGGACGCCGTGAAGCTACCAGTGAAATCGGCATGCACCTGCTGATCTACCGCATGCGCCCTGACGTTCGCGGGATCGTCCACGCGCATCCTCATACCGCAACCGGTTTTGCCGCGGCCGGCATGGCACTGAACCAGCCACTGGTATGCGAAGTGGTCATTGGTTTGGGGCTGATCCCACTCGCTCCCTACGGCACGCCAGGCACGCCGGAGCTGGCGAAAACGCTGGAACCGCTAGTTCCGAAGTATGATGCAATCCTCATGGCTAACCATGGGGTGGTGACTTACGGATCTGATTTGCAGTCCGCTTACATGAAAATGGAGACGGTCGAGCACTTCGCGCAGATTACCCTAGTGACGCATATTCTTGGCCAGCAGAATCCTCTTGCCTGCGAGAACCTGGAGAAGCTGGTAGCTGCCCGCAGCCGGTATGTGGGAGTGAGCTCAGCGGCGCCCATGCCGCTCCATCATCTTGCGGATGAAGAGGAAACTGCCGTGCCGACGGCGAAGGCGCCGCGTTCTCACACTATCCACCGCCGACGCGGAAACGTATTCCAGCGCGAAAACTGATTCCCAGCGCCGGATATCCCGTTACTTCTTCATAAAAGCGATTGAGCAAATTGTCAACATTCACGTAGGTCGTAATCCGCCCATTGATCGAGTACCACCCGCCCGCATTCACCAGAACGTAACCCGCCGCGTGATCTACGCCGAAGCCAAGAAAATCCGAATCCGGCCGGCGGCCGACGAAGCTGCCCGCCAGGTCCGCTCCCCAGCGCGAGCCCAGATAATTGAGCAGGGTCGTAGCCGAGTGCCGGGGCCTGCGAATGAGGGGCTGACCGGCGGACAGCAGCGGATCGAATGCAAAAGGCTCCTTTAGAATCTGCGTTGAAGTGTAGGTGTAAGAAAGGTCGAGGGACATGTGCGATGAGGGTTTTGCCTGGATCTCCACTTCCGCGCCGTGCGCGATTGCTTCGTTCACATTCACGTACTGGCCCTGACAGAAGCAGGGAAAGAAGTTGAAATCGATCTTGTTGCGGAACAGGTTGTTGAAGTAGGTCGCGCTGAAGGAGTAATTTTGGCCGAATCTTTGTTCGAAGCTGGCGTCCAGAGCGCGATTTTCCTCAGGCTTCAAAGAAGGATTGGGGAGGGTGGGGAAAGAGCCGCCATTGCCGAAGGATTCGGAAAAGCTGGGCTCTTTGATTCCCTCGGCATAGTCGAACCGCAGGCGAGTGCCCGCAAAGGAATGGCCTCCGCGCAACGCCAAGAGGGTCAGCGAAGCGCGCGGTACAAATCTGTTGCCGAAACTCTCGTTGTGAACGAAACGGCCTCCTGCGACCAGAGATGCCCGGCTCGAGGTAAATATTTGCTGGCCGAAGATCGCGTGATTGCGGCGGAGGCCGTGACTGGTATCGGGCAGACTCCCCACCGTGCCGTTTTCGTCCTCAAATTGGTACCCGAAGGTACTGACGGCCCAGCTTCTCTCGGCATAGTCACCCTGGTATTCAAAGCCGGCGCGGTTGATATTGGTGATCGCGTTGAACGGAGAGTCAACGTTAAATCCAAAAACAGGATCAAATCGGCCGGGTTCCGTTATAGCGTCAATATTGGTGCGATGCAGGTTGTACTCGAACCCGGTCATACGATGTTGCCAACGTGATGGCTGGGTGATCGTCAACCCGAGGCTTCCCAGGAAGTCATTCTGCCGTGCACGTTGGTCGAGATCGGGGGAGAGCAGAGGATCACCATTGAAGTTCCACTCGTTCTGCACTCCGCTAACGCTGTTATCGTGACGCATGCGCAGCCGCAAGGAAGCCCAGTCAGTCAGCCTGGCGCCGGCGTTCATGCCCTCGAGCGAATTGGAGTAGTCGTCATTCGGCCCCGATCCCGAAGTGTTGAACTGATTCCCGAAGACGTTGTAGTCGAAGCGGGCGTTCGCTCCAGAGAGGGAGGCGTAGCCATTTTCCGTTCCATAGTTACCGGCATCTGCGCCGAGGCGTAGCTCGGGAGCGGGCGTGCTCCCGCTGCGGCTCCACGTCTGGACTACGCTGGTCATGGCGTCAGAGCCATAGAGGGTGCTCTGGGCGCCTCGCAGGAACTCCACCCGATCTTCTTCTGCGAACGGGAGCGTACCGAAGTCAAAAGTGCCGCCAGGATCATTCACCGGGACGCCATCGACAATAACCTTGTTGTAGCGAGAGTCCCCTCCCCGCACGAATAGCGAGGCCAGCCCGCCGCGCTGGCCGGCCGTCGAAACGATGGCCCCGGGCAAAAGGCGCAGCGCATCACTGGCGGCGATTGGGCGCAAGTTATCCAACTCTGCGCCGCTCAACGTCGCAATCGACGCTGCGGAAGCTTCACTCGGGAACGGGGTTCGGGTGGCGGTGATCACAACCGCTTCTGAGGCGACGGCCAGTCGCAGCTCTATCGTTACGCTCGCACTTGTGGCCTCTCCCGCCGGGACGGATTGCCAGCGTTCCGCAAATCCGGGCGCCAGCACATGCACGCGTATTGGCCCTACCGGGACGGCGCGAAAATGTGCGATGCCCTGTGCAGACGTGGTCTGAATGTCCAAGGATCGAGAGGATTTTTCTGCGAATAATTCGACTTGCGTCCCAGAAACTGCGGCAGATTGAGGGTCGACAACTTTGACCGTCAGTTCAGTGGCCAAAGCAGAGATGCACAGAAGAATTACGGCGAAAAGCCGGAAGCAGCACTGCATCACTTCTCCTTTACTCGCGAAAGGGGTTAGTGTTGGCAGTTCGCGCCGGTCTCCTGGCTGGCGAGTAAGGATGAGAGGGGATTGTGCAGGACCGGCTCTTCGCCCGTCCATTTCCCGCCATCCACAAATTTGCCTCGGGCCTTCCCGGAGCTAGCCCCAGTGGCCCGGTGCGATTTCCTCGCTTACAGTTGCGCGGCAGCGCGGGATTTACACCCGCTTCCCTGTCCCTCTTGAGCAAGAGAGACGCGCGAACGCATTTCTAAAGCGAAATGAATGTACTTCCTGATAGCGAAGAAAGTCAAACCGCAGCCGGAAGGGATGTCATACCACAATAGAAATGTCCCGCATTCTCCACAATAGAAATGTCCCCGAATTGTGAATCACC
Source organism: Terriglobales bacterium (assembly GCA_038254805.1). Classification (GTDB taxonomy): domain Bacteria; phylum Acidobacteriota; class Terriglobia; order Terriglobales; family Acidobacteriaceae; genus Gp1-AA145. The sequence goes on along the minus strand of JBBSFW010000016.1, from coordinate 18,717 downwards.
CGGCCGCAGAAAACTGCGGCGTTTTCATGTGCTGATAACCGCGTCTCCACGGGTGCGTGCTGGGTGGAGTGTACGGATGACGGGATTTCGGCTGCGAGCTTGGACGCCCGAAGCGCCTCAAGTTCGAATCCTATGGCGCCCACCACCATATGGAGGTCCCGCCTGCGCTCGGATTCGGCTGCGGGATCAGCGACTGTTGCTATCGCGCGTGGAATTTAGGAAGCCGGCTCCGGGCTTCAGCGGGCACTTCAAGGCGAATCCTACCCTGATCACTATCTTCAAAGGACTTCGGCTGGCCGGAGGGCAAAGACACAACGACAGTATTTGCCGCCCGGCCATTCGGCCGACAAGCTACGGACGCACTTCGAGTTGGTCTACCACCTGCTGGACGTTGGGTATTTTTCCGCCCAGTTGTTCGGCCAGTGCCTTTTGCTGGCGGTTCTTGGTGCTTCCAGTCAAAGTGAGCATACCGTTTTTCGCGTTGTAATGAATCGACAGCTTATCCAGATGCTTCGAGATCAATGCAGCTTTGTAATTGTTCTCGATGCCATCATCCAGATTGGAAGCAATCGCCTTGGCGTCAGATTCGGCGCCGACCGGCTGAACGCTGATTTCGTTGGCGATCGTGCGCCCGGGCGCTGCCGACTTGGCAATATCCCCGGCGCCGGCTTTGGCTTCCTGAGAATGAAGTTTTCCGCCAAGGGTGATGGTGTTCTTGCCGGCATCGTCGGAAACGGTCACATCCTTCAGATCGGCTTGTTCCAGGGCCTTTTTGACTGCATCGCCCTCCGACTGTCTGCCAGCCTGATCAGTGCACCCGACAATGCTTAACAAGACCGCCAAAATGGAAATAGTCGCGAAGACCCTGATAGCCATTTGTCCTCCTAAGATTGGAAATTGTTAGACCGCTCGCGGCCCGCGGACAAAGTGTAGCACCAGGGAAATCAGCGCCACGATGAGCAGAATGTGGATCAATCCCCCGGCGACGTGGAAAACGCCCCAGCCCAAAATCCACCCGATCAGAAGAATCACGAACAAGATTGTGAATATGCTCATAAGAAAATCTCCTTTTCAATGCTCTGGCGCTAAGTCCTCCAGAAGCGTGCTTTTGATGATGGGTAAACGCTTCGGAGATGCCTTCCGTAGACTCTCTACAGTCGAATTTGGCTCCCGCCTAAGCCAAAATGACCCTCGCAGGGGAGGCGTGCAGGCCCTTGATAAGGAAATTGCCTGTGAGATAGCGGCCCGGTTACACTCCCGACCGGGCGCCTCGGCAAACAGGAAACGCAGCGCAGTACCGGTCCCTACTGCGGGCTCGTCTCGGGAATTGTCAGTCCGAGATCCTTCATTACCATCTGCAGGTCCTTCCAGGTTTCTTTCTTTTGACGTGGGTCGCGCAGCAGGAAGGCAGGATGATAGGTGACGGCCAGTTTGGTCCCGCGGAAGTCGTACCAGCGGCCCCGCAACTCCGACATCGGCGCATTGATGGCTAGTAGAGTCTTCGCTGCCACCGCGCCCAGCGCGACGATGGCTTTTGGTTTGATGGCTTCGATCTGACGCATGAGGAATGGCGAACAGGTCTCGCATTCGACTCGCTCAGGCGTACGGTTGCCCGGTGGACGGCATTTGATAATGTTGGCGATGTAGATATCTTCCCGGCGCAGGCCCATCGCTTTGATCATATTGTTCAACAGCTGCCCGGCTCGGCCTACGAAGGGTTCGCCCTGTTGGTCTTCGTCGGCGCCTGGAGCTTCCCCGATGAACATGAGAGCGGCACAGGGATTCCCCACGCCGAACACAATCTGCTTGCGTCCCTGCTTGTGGAGGGGACATCGCGTACAGTCTCCGATGTCCTCACGAATCAGCCGGAGGGCGGAACTGGCGTCGGGGATTGCTGGCTCGGGTTTCGAGCCTGCGAGCAAGTTTTCCTCGTTAATAATAGCCACTGGGTTGGGCTGCTCCTCTTTGATCTCCGCCTGCTCGACCGGGATTTCGCCTGGCCCACGCCGGTAAAAATCATAAATGCCGAGATCGTTGTAATAACGCAGGCGATCAGCTAAGGCGCGCCGCAGATTTGAATCCAGAGGAGTAGCCACGTTCCGAATTGTAATATGTGCAGTCCATGGCACTGCTAATGGTCTAAAGGGACCACCGTGGAATACGGCGCCAAAGGCCAGGAGCAAAAGCCAGAAGCTATTAGTTAGAAGCTAGCAGCTAAATGCTCGGAGCCAGCAACTTGCGTTGCTGCTTCAGCGCCACCGCGCAATCCAGTACGCGCTGGGCAACTTCCCACTTGCTGGTTTCGGGAACATTGATCGTTTCTGAGGCGGTGAGAATGGTGACGGCGTTCCGCTCGGAATCGAAGCCAATGCCTTCGCGGGAAACGTCATTTACAACGATGGCATCCAGCGACTTCGACGCAAGTTTCTTGCGGGCGTTCTCAATCACGTTCTGCGTCTCGGCTGCGAATCCGATGACTATTTGCGACGTCTTACGCCGCGAAACCTCCCCGAGGATGTCGGTTGTGGGCTGCAGTTCAAGGGTGATGCGACCGGTGCGCTTGATCTTGTGGTCCGGCGGCTTTTGCATGGTATAGTCTGCCACCGCTGCCGCTTTGATTACCATGGATGCCTGCGGCAGGAGCCGCAGCACGGCCTCCCGCATCTCGCTGGCGGATTCTATTTGCGTCACTTCGGCGCTGGAGGGTGGCTTCAGGTTGACCGGGCCGCTGACCAGCAAAACCCGCGCGCCCCGCCGTATTGCCGCCTCCGCCAGTGCGTAGCCCATACGTCCGCTCGAACGGTTCGTAAGATAACGGACCGGATCGATCTTTTCCTGCGTCGGTCCGGCGGTAACTAAAACCGTTTCCCCCACCATGTCCTGCGCTGCGCCCAGCGCTTCCAGCGTTGCGGCAACGATGGCCTCATTTTCGGCGAGACGCCCCGGCCCCGTCATGCCACACGCCAAATATCCGCTGCCCGGATCCACGATTTTCACTCCGCGAGCGCGCAAGACCTCAAGATTCTGCTGCGTAGCCGGATGCTCCCACATGTTTACGTTCATCGCGGGAGCGACGACGACCGGCGCCGTGACCGCCAGATAAAGCGTAGTCAGGAAATCGTTGGCACTGCCGTGGGCAAATTTCGCCAGAACATCTGCAGTAGCAGGAACCACAAGCAAGGCATCAATCGATTGCGCCACGGCAATGTGTTCAATCGCCGACTCGATATTGGGTTCCGCCGCCGCGTCTCCAACGAACATGCTGGTAATGACTTTTTCTCCGGAGAGCGCGGCGAAGGTAAGAGGGCGCACAAACTCGTGAGCCGAGGCGGTTAGGATGACCTGAACCCGGACGCCGCGGTCTTGCAGCAATCGCACAATCTCGGCGGATTTATAAGCCGCAATACCGCCGCACACTCCGATGGCAACTTTCATGAGGATGAACCCTGGCCGGCAGAGGCTAAGAAATCAGTTTTCTTGTCCAATGGCCTTATCGAGCATTTCACCGGCGACTTCCGCGGGGGATATCGGTGGCTCGGGGATGATCCATTTTACTTTGCCCGCCTTGATTTCATCCTGCGCAATTCTGCACGGCTTCCGCGAATGGGTATCGATTACCGGAGGGGCCCCTCCCTGGAGTTGCCGGGCACGCCGCGCCGCTACCAGGATGTATCGATAGTTGCTGTCGAAACCATCAATTAACTTCATGAGATTCTCCCTGCATTACTTCTGGCTAGGAACTGCCGTTTCGTCCAAACGATTGCAAGATCGGTTGGATCCTAGTACGCATTTTATCGAGGCGGCACATTTGCGCTTTCGCATTCAAAGCCGCGTCCGGCCGTCCATTGCGCTTAAGCCGCTCTGATAAAAGAATGGCCTTCAGCAATTCAACGGAATCTACCAGGCGGTCGTTCACCAAAATATAGTCGTATTTCTCGTAATTCTCAATCTCCCGGCTGGCCGTAACCAGGCGTCGTTGAATGACTTCTTCGGTATCCAAACTGCGTTTACGCAGGCGCTGCTCCAGTTCGCCCCGATGGGGAGGCATAATAAAAATGCTGACCGCATTCGGCAGCTTGCATTTGATCTGCGAAGCGCCCTGTACATCAATGTCCAACAGCAGGTCCTTGCCTTCTTGCTCTGCCCGATTCAGGAAGCGGCGGGCAGTTCCGTAATAGTTGCCAAAGACGTCCGCGTGCTCCAGGAATTCCTCTTTTGCAATCATGGCTTCGAATTGCTGGCGCGTGATGAAGAAATACTCCCGCCCATCCTGCTCGGAGCCGCGCGGTCTGCGCGTGGTGTAGGAGATTGAAAACTCCAGTCCCGGAACCAGAGGCCTGACCTCGTTCACCAGGGTTGATTTGCCTGACCCCGAAGGCGCCGAGATGATGAACACATTGGTCATTGATTATTCTATGTTCTGGACCTGTTCGCGGGCCTTCTCAATGTCAGATTTCATGGCCAGTCCAGCTTCGGTGATGCGGACTGCATCACCTGACAAACCCGAGGTTTTGGAAAGCAGGGTGTTCGCTTCCCGGTTCATTTCCTGCAGAAGGAAGTCCAGCTTTTTCCCCACTTCGCCGGAGGCATCAAGCAGCCCAAGAAAATGCGCCACGTGATTCTCCAAACGGACCAGTTCTTCCTGGATATCGCTGCGGTCCGCGAGCAAAGCGGCTTCCTGAGCGATGCGGTCGGGGTCAAGAGATGTGCCCAGCCATTCCTGCATACGAGATTTTAGCCGCTCGGAATACGTCTTCAAAACCGTCTCGCGATGTTTGCGTACCTCCCCGCACGCGGACCGCAGGCTGCCCATCCGTTCGCGGAGTTCGCGATCCATGCCCCGGCCTTCGTCCTCTCGCATCTGGTCCAGGCGATGAAGTGCTTCGTCGACTTTGCCGAGCACTGCGGGCGCAAGTTCTTCTTCGGCGGGGGCCACGACGGAGTCGAGTGCTCCCGGCATCCGCAAAACCGCATTCAGATCAGGTTCGGCGGCCACTCCGGCTTCCACCGCGGCCGCCCTGAACGCCTGCACATACGCCGTAACCAATCCGCGATTCAGCGATACGCTCCCACCCTGATCGAGCGAAAGATTTACATCTACATGGCCGCGCGCCAGCTTCTGCTTGAGCAAGCGGCGCATACTCATTTCCAGAGCGTCGGTGTTTGCGGGTAAGCGGAAGTGCAGGTCGAGAAAGCGATGGTTCACCGACTTGATAGAAAGACTGAAAGTGCTGGCGCCGTTAACCTGGCCTCTCACCTGGGCGAAGCCGGTCATGGATCGGATGGCCATCAATATGCCCGATCTTTCATTGTGCGGGGGCTCCCAGCCTAGGAGTTTCCGCATTGATGAACTGTAGCTCGTACAGGCGCCGGTAGGTTCCGAGCTTCTGCATCAGCTCTTCGTGGGTTCCCACATCGGCGATGGCGCCGTTTTCAAGCACCACGATTCGGTCGGCCCGCCGCACCGTTGAAAGCCGATGCGCAATGACGACCACCGTGCGTCCAGTCATAAGATTTTGCAGCGCCGACTGCACCAGCGCCTCGGATTCACCATCGAGCGCCGAGGTAGCTTCGTCGAGAATGAGAATGGGAGCGTTCTTCAGCAGCGCGCGGGCAATAGCAATGCGCTGGCGCTCGCCGCCGGAGAAGCGCACGCCCTTTTCTCCAATCACGGTGTCATAGCCGGCCCGCAACTCCATAACAAAGTCATGCGCCAAGGCCGCGCGTGCCGCCGATTCTACTGCGTTTTGGGAGATGCCCGGCTGCCCGTAAGCGATATTATTCCGCAGGGTGTCATTGAAGAGCACGGTTTCCTGCGTGACAACGCCGATTTGCGAGCGGATGGACGCCAGTGAAACATCGCGCACATCGTGTCCATCAATCGCAATCTTTCCCGCGGTCACATCAAAAAAGCGCGGGATAAGCGACACCAATGTGCTCTTGCCGGCGCCGCTCGATCCCACCAGCGCCAGAATCTCCCCCGCCCGCACATCGAGGCTGACGCGGTGCAGAACTTCGCGCGGACCTTCGTCGGTGTGGTAGCAAAAAGAGACGTCCTCAAAGCTGATCTTCTTCGAAAACGGCGGCAGCGGCGCCGCTCCGCGCTTTTCCGCCACTTCATCGCGGATGTCCATGAAGCGGAAGATTTCTGAGGACGCCCCCAATGCCTGCTGGAAGCTGTTATGAAACAGGGCAAACTTGCGCACCGGATCGTAAAGCTTGAAGACCGCAATGATAAAGGCGACAAACATTCCCGGCGTCATCCATCCGTGTACGATCTGCTCGCGCCCCAGCAGCAGCAGCAGGGCGATCGCGACGGCGCCAAAAATATCCATCAAAGGGGAACTGATCGCTGCCGCGGCCACGGACCGCAGGTTCGCCCGAAACAAGCGCTGCGCCGCTTTGCGGAAGCGGGCCAGTTCCCATGCTTCCATGCTGAAGGCTTTTACGATGCGATTTCCGGTAATGGTTTCGTGCAGAATGTTTTGGATATCAGCAAGCTTATCCTGGCCGCCGCGAGTGGTGCGGCGCACTCGGCCCCCGATCTTGGTGGCGGAGAAGATGATGAAGGGCACGAATAGCAACAGCAGCCAGGCCAGCCTTCTTCCCAGCACAATCACAACCCCGGCTGTAAACACGAAGGTAAAGAATTGCTGCAGGAATTCTCCCAGCACGCTAGACATGGCAAACTGCACCCGTTCAATATCATTCACGATGGTTGAAACCAGGGTCCCGGTGGTGTGCTTCTGGAAAAACGCCGCCGACCGCCGCAGGATCGAACTGTAGAGAGAATTGCGCAGATCGGTAATCAGTCCGTAGCCGGCATAGTTCACCAGGTAGGTGCCGGCGTAATCGAATAGTCCCTTCAGAATGGTGGATGCCACGAATGCATAGGCAACCACCGTCCATGCATTGTGAAAGTGCGAAGGCACAAACCGCTGAAGATAGATGGTGCGATGGGTATGAGGGATAGTGAAAAGCAGAATGTTGGCCGAACCCGAAGACGGATTCAGCACCCGGTCCAGGACCGGGCCCACCAGCAGCACCCGGAAGGCGTCCAGAAATCCGACCGCCGCCAATAACAAGACTGACGGAACAAATTGCCATCCGTAGGGCGCCAGATAACGCAGAAGCCGCGTCAGTTGGCGCATAGCCGGCTCCTGCGACGCGAATTGCGTGCCGGTGAAGTAAGCATCAGGACAAACTTCTATTCTACTTTAGACGAAAAGCGCCTCATCTCGGGCTGTCGCGATGCCCGACTTTTGTCCGGTAGCCGGCCTTCTTCAAGCTATTGGCAAGGTCTTCCGCGATCATCACCGAGCGGTGTTGGCCTCCGGTGCAGCCGAATGCAATCGTCAAATAACTCTTTCCTTCACGAATGTAGTGAGGCAAAAGGTAGATCAGCAGCTCAGAAATGCGTTGAATGAATTCCGCGGTCTGCGGAAACGAGCGAATGTATTTGGCCACTTTGGGATGGCGTCCGGTCAGGCGGCGAAATTCGGGCACGAAGTGGGGGTTGGGCAGGAAGCGTACATCAAAGACCAGATCGGCGTCGTCCGGTACCCCATGCTTGAATCCAAAGCTGACGCAGGACACTAGAATATTTCTGCCCTTTTGCTGTTTCTGAAACAGTTCCAGAATGTGCGCGCGTAATTCGTGGACGTTGAATTTTGAAGTGTCAATCACCAAATCGGCCATCGCCCGAATGTGGCGCAAACGCCGGCGTTCGGCATTCACCGAAGCCTTCACCGGGGTGTGCGCTCCCAGCGGGTGCGGCCGTCGGGTCTCACTGTAGCGGCGCAACAAGATCGCATCCGACGCCTCAAGGAAGACCATTTTGGTGGTCAAAATCCGCTTAACCGATTTAACGATGACTGGCAGTTCTTTCAGGTAGCGTCCCTCACGCACATCTACAACGATCGCCGTGCGGGCAATCTCCGCGGATTCGCCTACCAGTTCCGCAAAACGCGGAACCAATCCCAAAGGGAGGTTATCCACGCAGTAGTAGCCCAGGTCCTCGAAAGCCTTGAGGACGGAGGCTTTCCCGGAACCGCTCATGCCGGTGATAATCACCAGTTCGTCCGGTGCCAGTTTTCGCGAAGCGCGGCCCAGCTTTGAAGCGATGCGGCGCACGGCCATTTTCCCCGGATGTTACCAGCTATCGCCTCGCGTCGCCAGTTGGGACGCGCCTTTTGATGATCGAGAGCACGTCGCGCCTACAGTGACTCAGGGCCGTATTTCTGCTTTTTTTGTGCTCTCGTACAGCAAGCACCCGATGGATGCCCGGCGCGCCGCGACGTAAGCTGCCCTTATTGCTTGGAGGAAAATATGCTCTGGACTGTTTTCGTAGTGCTACTGGTTCTATGGTTACTCGGCTTCAGCTTTCACGTCGCTGGGGGCCTCATTCACTTGCTTCTAGTGATTGCGCTGGTTGTGTTGGTAATTAACCTGGTCAGCGGACGCCGGGCCGCGGTGTGAGTCTTCAGTCAGCGAGTTAGCTAGCCGGGCAGCCGCCACCAGACGGCGGTTGCCATGCTGCGACGCTTTTGCCGGGAGATACGAGGCCTTAGCGAGGACTCAGGCGCACGCATCGCGCCAGCCGGAGATCTCTTTTAATCCCTGGGCGCGCGTCTGCTCGAACAGGCGAATCCGGTGCCGGGAATGCTCGAATTCGTGTATGTCCGCCCAGACCTCCGCTTGCCAGGCGTGGTCATGTACGCATGATTGGCCACAGCTTGCGCATCGCGTATGGAATTTCCGCGGCTCGGGAGGCCATTCCTTCTCGCCCGGTTGCAGTTCAATGAAGACGCAGCGCACTTCCTTAATATCCTCATTCTCCCCGATCATGTGCTCGTATCGCAGCAGATATCCAAAACCTAGCTTCTGCGCCTCCCGTTCAGCCTCTTTGCGGGTATGGAAGGGGCCAAATTCCGCCCTTAACTGCTCGGTAGAATCGCAGGCCATCCAAAACGTTTCTTTATAGATCATGCTCGTCCCAAACTTCTGTCAGAATTGGAAACACTGGAGACCGGAGTTCGCGAAAACGCCGCCACCCCCAGGTCTGTTGCAATTATCATGCCGTATGCTGTCTCTGTTAATCCATTGCCGTGCAATGGTTTGGCTCGGCGGTGGGCGCATTCCCGCAATCGTTTGCAATGCTTTTCCCGGGGGCCAGATTGGTCTTTTGTCCTCAGGCCAACGTTGCTTCTGCAGCGGATTTTATGGATTACCGCCTTCGATCTCCAGTACGATACCCAGCCAGAGGCGGCTATCCTGATGGGAAGGCGTAGCGAGCCGCGAAAGCCAGCGCAGCTGCCGGTGCGGGTCTTTGGAACGGACTGCAACGGCAAAATCTTTTCCGAGAACGTTACCACGGTGGATGTCAGCGCCAACGGCGCGCGAATAGGTGGCGTGCTAGCCAAAGTGAAGATGGACGAAGTCATCGGACTCACCTATGGCAAGAGCAAGGTCCATTTCCGCGTCAAGTGGGTGGGAGAGGCCGGGGCGCCAACTCAAACGCAGCTGGGGCTTCTGAACTTGACTCCGGGAAAAACGCTCTGGGACGTCCCCCTGCCCGCGCCCGCCATGGATGCCTTTCGCCTCACTCAGTACGACCGCCGCCGTCACGCGCGCGTGGCCTGCTCGATGAAGCGCACCGCCTGGGCGAGGCGGTAATTCGAGGGAAGACCTTGGATTTGAGCGAGGGCGGCTGTTTTGTCGAAATGCCCATTCCGCTAAAGGTGAATACCGGCCTTGAAATCGTACTGTGGCTCGCCGACACTAAGCTGCGGGTCAAAGGCGAAGTGGCCACTTCCGCTCCCGGCTTTGGGATTGGAATCCGCTTCATAAGCCTGTCCCCGGAGTCGCGTTCGGTGTTGCAACGGCATGTTGGGACCTGGGTGAAGTAGCTTTTCAGGCCACCCGGCGTGTCTCGTTGTCCGGCTCGACCTCGCGATTTCCGTCTTGCAAGCCTGCCGCCCACGCGGCCCCGCCATGCGCAGCCACATACAGCGCCAGTTCCAGCCGGCTCCAGACGCCGAGCTTATCGAAGACGCTGCGAAGGCGATTCTTGACCACCTGTTCGCTGGTCTCGAGAAGGATTGCAATTTCTGGATTGGTTCTGCCCTTCCACACCAGGGTCGCGACCTTAACTTCCCGAGGGTTCAATTCTTCCCGTGGCGCCATATCTCATTTGCTCCTTTTCAAACATTGCAGTGGCCAGCACCACGCGTTTTCGCCCATGCTTTATTCCTGCCCTCAAGAACAGCGTGCGCAGGTGCTGCTTCACCGTGCGCGGGCTGATGTTGAGCTCGGCCCCGATTTCCTTGTTGCTGCAACCGCGTAACAGCAGATTCAGCACCTGCTGGTCACGACGCGTAATCTTTATTTGATCAAGATCCATCAAAGGTCCGCCTCCTCCGCCATATGCGGCAGGCGTGTTAGTACCTAGAACTGTTTCGCCAAACTTTCGCCACTCTGCACAAAAGGACAACTCCTTGCGCTTACATGCACTTCAGGACTATGAGGCGGCGCCTTTAAAAGTTGAGCACCTTGGCACCCAAGCCCTTTCCGGAACAAGTTGTGCCACAATGGCATGAAGACTCTGAAATCGGGAGGGGACGAATGCATCTTCCGCGCCGGTCAGCTCACCAGGCCGTATGGAGGAAGGTTCTGCTACTGCCACCGGTTCTGTTGTCTTCCCTGGGTGTCTTGGCCCAGGGAAACAACGTCACTGCCGCCACCAACTCCTCTGCTCCTGTTACGGTCACGTTGCAGGATGCCCTCACCCGCGCGCGCGCCAACGAACCGCAATACCGGGCCGCGCTGACTCAGTACGGAGTGGCGCGCCAGAACACGGTGCAGAGCCGGGCCGCGCTGCTCCCCAACGCTGCTTACAACGCATCATTTCTCTACACCCAGGGAAACGGCACAAGTACCGGCCGTTTCATCGCCGCCAATGGCGTGCCTGAATACGTCAGCCAAGGCAACGCCCACCAGTCGCTTTCGCTGCAAAATGTGGCCGCATACCGCCTGGCGCGGGCCGACGAAGCGCTGGCTAAGGCGCGTTCCGAGATTGCAGCCCGCGGCCTGGTTGTGACCATCGTCCAGGCGTATTACGGGTCTGTGGCCGCTCAGCGCAAGTATTCCACCACCCAACGCGCCGCCGGGGAGGCGCAGCACTTTTTCGATATCACCCAAAAGCTGGAGCGTGGCGGAGAAGTTGCCCATGCCGATACCATCAAGGCACAACTCCAGTTTCAGCAGCAACAGCGCGCGCTCGCAGAGGCGGGGCTGGAGATGGAACGCAGCCGCCTGGAGCTGGCAGTGATCATTTTCCCGGATTTTAATGAGAATTTCGCCACCGTGGATGATTTGGAAAACCTCCAGCCGCTGCCGTCTTTCCAGGAAGTGGAGGCCCAGGCGGGAAACAACAATCCCCAACTCCGCGTCGCTCTCGCATCTTTGAGGGCGGCTAACCAGGAACTCGCTGTCGCCTGGAACGGTTTTCTGCCGTCTCTTACGGTGGATTATTTCTACGGCATTGATGCCAGCCATCTTGCGGTCAACGGCTTCGATCCAGCCTCCGCGCGGGTGGTACGCAATCTGGGTTATGCGGCCAGCGCTACCCTCGAGCTTCCGGTTTGGAACTGGGGAGCCGGCCGCAGCAAACTAAAGAGTGCCAGCCTGCAACGCAATCAGGCCAAGCTCGAACTTAGTTTCGCCCAGCGCAAGTTGGTGGCGGATCTTAAAACTTTGTACAGCGAAGCTCGGGTTGCGCGCTCCGAACTCGAATCGTTGCGGCAATCTGCGGATCTTGCGGCCGAGAGCCTGCGGCTTACTACTCTGCGATACCAGGCCGGCGAAGCGACGGTTCTGGAAGTGGTGGATGCGCAAAATACATTGACGGCAACACAGAACGCGCTGGCTGACGGGCAAGTGCGGTTTCGAGTGGCAACTTCCAATCTACAAACACTGACGGGAACATTCTGAGTGGACATCCAGCCTTCGCCTCCAAGGCAAATCTTAACCTCCAGCTTTCGGGCGCGCTTGGTGTCCGCATTGCTGGCAGGCATGCTGCTGGCTGGGGGCGCCTGTTCGAAGGACGCCAAAGAAGAAGCGCCGGCGGTGCCGGTGCAGATTGTCGCGGTCGAGAAGATCCGCTTACAGGAAAAGATAAGTGCCGATGCGGTACTGTTTCCGGTGAGGCAGGCGGCACTGGTGCCAAAGATCAGCGCCCCAGTAAAAAATTTTCTGGTTAATCGCGGCAGCCAGGTGCGCGCCGGGCAACTGCTCGCGGTGCTGGAAAACCGCGACTTGGCCGCCGCCGCCCAGGAAAATAAAGGCGCATACGAGCAGGCTGAGGCCAGCTACACCACTACCACCGCCGCCGAGCTCCCGCAGGAATTGCAGAAAGCGCAACTGGATGCGCAAGCCGCCCGGCAGACGCTCGACGCGCAACAAAAAATTTACGATAGCCGGAAAGATCTGGTCCGGGAAGGCGCGCTTCCGCGCAAAGAACTGGATCAGGCGGGGGTGGACCTGACCAATGCGCGCAATCAGAGTGAGATAACCCAAAAACATCTCGAGGCAATGAATGCCATCGGCAAGCAGCAGACGCTGAAGTCGGCGCGCGGACAGCTCGAGTCAGCCCAGGGGAAATATGCCGGGGCGACAGCCCAGCTCAGCTATTCCGAGATCAGGAGCCCAATGGACGGCGTGGTGACAGAGCGCGCGCTCTTCCCCGGCGAGATGGCCGCGGCCGGCACTCCCTTATTAACGGTTATGGATATTTCCCAGGTAGTCGCCCGCGCGCATATTCCGCAGCAAGCTGCGCTGCAGTTGAAAGTCGGAGACAAAGCTGAAATTGCGGTTTCGGGCATGGAAAAGACTTTCCCGGGCCGAGTAGCACTCGTCAGCCCAGCGCTCGATCCCAATAGCACCACGCTCGAAATATGGGTGCAGGCCATGAATCCCGGCGCATACATGAAGCCTGGGAGCAGCGTGCAGGTCTCCATGTTGGCGCGTACCGTGCCCGACGCTTTGGCCATTCCCTTTGCTGCACTGCTCGCCGAACAAGACGGCAAGACTTTTGTGATGATCGCGGGAAGCGATGGTCATGCCCACAAAAAAGAGGTGAAGACCGGAATCCGCGATGGCGATCGGGTGCAGATCATGGAAGGCCTGCAGCCGACAGACCGGGTCGTAGGCTCCGGGGCCTATGGCTTGCCCGAAAACAGCAAGATCGCCCCGGCACAGGCGGCGCCCGAAGGGAAAGATGAAAAGGAGTAGCGCAGGGGGATCACGTTGAGTCGCCCGGAATCCTCGTACTGGTTTGCGCGTCACTCCAAGCCGCTGATCTTCCTGATCCTCATGCTGGCGGCGCTGGGCGGCTACCTCGCCTTCAACATACCCGTCTCAGTTTTTCCGGCAACCAATTTCCCGCGAATTCTGATTGCTGCCGACAACGGGGTCATGCCGATTGACCAGATGATGGTCACCGTCACCCGGCCCATCGAAGAAGCAGTAAACAGCGTGCCGGGGCTCGAGCAGGTCCGCTCCACCACCAGCCGGGGATCAGCCGAAATCGACCTGTTCTTCGACTGGCACATGGACATGTTCCAAACCCTGCAGTATGTGGAGTCGGCCATCTCGCGAGTGCAGCCGGAGCTTCCCGCCACCGCAACCGTCGTCGCTCATCGCATGACCTTCGCCAGTTTCCCCATCATTGGCTACAGCCTTACCTCCGGCAACCTGCCGCAAACCCAGCTCTGGGAGCTGGCCACCTATGAGCTCAAGCCTCGACTGAACCGACTGAATGGTGTTTCCAGCGTGATCGTGCAGGGAGGGCAGCAGCCGGAGTTCCATATTGAGCCCGATCCGGCAAAGCTGTTGACCGCCGGCGTTACCCTCACCGATATTCTCGATGCCATCAAGCGCACCAACCTCATTGACTCGCCCGGCCTGTTCGAGCAAAATCATCAGCTCGTCCTGGGATTGATCAGCGGGCAAGTGCGAACCCCCGAGCAGATTGCCGAGGTGGTGGTGAAGGCGACGCCCGCCGGCATTCCAGTGCGCGTTGGCGACGTGGCCAGCGTGGTCCCGGGAGTAAAGCCGGTTTACACCATCATTACCGCTAACGGCAAGCCGGCAGTACTGCTCAACGTCAACCGCCAGCCCGACAGCAACACCATGGAGGTGGCGAGCGAAGTCCATGACCAGATGGATCAGATCCGCAAGTCCCTGCCACCAGGGGTCGAGGTCAAGCCTTTCTACGATCAATCCATCATCGTGCAAGCATCCATCAGAAGCGTGCGCGACGCGATTCTCATTGGCCTGCTGCTTGCTTCGGTCATTCTCGTTATCTTCCTGCACGATTGGGGCACCTCGGTCGTCGCCGGCCTGGTGATACCGGTAACCATTCTGATCACGTTTGTCGTGCTGAAAGTTCTGGGCCAAAGTTTCAACCTAATGACGCTGGGGGGACTGGCGGCCGCCGTCGGCCTGGTGATCGATGACGCCATCGTCGTCGTCGAAAATATCGTGCTGCACCGCGATGCGGGGCAGGGAAGATTGCGCGCCATCTCCAGCGCCTTGCACGAGATCACGGTTCCGCTCATTGGTTCCACCGTCACTCCCATCGTTGTTTTCCTGCCGTTGATTTCAATCACTGGCGTCACCGGAACGTTCTTTCGCGCTCTGGCGGTCACTCTGGGCGTGGCTCTATTGACTTCACTGGCCCTGGCGCTGTCGTGGACGCCCACGCTAAGCAGCTATTTCATCAAGAAGCACAAGAACGCCGCCGCGGATGAGACCGGCGAGGATGCCGAAGACGATGAGGGGGAATCAGTCGCCAAGCTGCTGGCGGCCGAAGAAGCGTCCCTGGGCAGCTTCTTCCGGAAGATCATCGATTTCCATCAGCGCTGGCTGCGCCGCGCGTTGGCGAAACCCTGGTGGCTGGCGGGACTGAGCGTACTGCTGATCGCCGCCGCCTACTTCAGCTATCGATTTTCTGGCTCTGACCTGATGCCAGAGATGGACGAAGGCGGCTTTACGCTGGACTACTGGACACCCGCGGGAGCTTCGCTTTCAGAGACGAACCGGATGCTGCTGCATATTGAGCAGATGATTAAGTCGGTGCCGGAAGTAGAGAGCACGTCGCGGCGCACCGGGCTCGAACTTGGACTGGCCGCAGTTACCGAGGCCAACCGCGGCGACGTTCTGGTCAAGCTGAAACAACACCGCAAACGTGACATTGACGACGTGATGGAAGACGTTCGGCAGCAGGTAGCGGCGCAGGAACCCGGGGTTCGGGTCGAGTTCGTTCAGGTGCTGCAGGACATGATTGGCGACCTGACCAGTGAGCCGGAGCCAATCCAGGTGAAATTGTTCTCGCAGAATGCGTCGGAGCTCGAAACCTGGCCTCCGAAGGTTGCGGCGGCGCTCCGTAAGATCGCTGGAGTCGTCGACGTCCTCGATGGGCTGGAAAACACCATCAGCGGACCCGCGGTCACCTTTCAGGTCGATCCGTCAGTGGCTGCTCGCGCCGGATTTACTCCGGAGGAGATTGCCGTCGATGCCGCGGCGATCGTTGAAGGGGAGCCTGCAACCACGCCGGTGATCTCAAACGACCGTGTGTACGCCGTGCGCGTGCGTTTTCCTGCCAGTAAGCGCGCGTCGCTCGAAAACATTGCCGACACTATGCTGACCAGCGCCACCGGCCGCACCGCAACCCTGGGCTCGTTGGCCAAGATCACCGAACTGCCCCCGCAACCGGAGATTCGGCGCGAAAACCTGCTGCGCGACGTCGCCGTAACCGCCCGCACGGAAGGGACCGATCTGGGCAGCGCCATGAAGTCGGTACAGAAGACGGTAGCCGGATTGCACCTGCCCCCCACCATTCGCGTGGAATATGGCGGGACCTACCGTCAGCAGCAGAAATCGTTTCATGATTTAGTTTTCGTGCTGGTCCTCGCCATTGTTCTGGTCTTCATCGTCCTGCTTTTCGAATTCCGGAGCTTCGCCGCCCCGCTTGCGATTTTGGCTTCCGCGCTGCTTTCTACGTCTGGAGTCTTTCTAGCGTTAATCATTACCCGCACTACATTTAACGTCTCCTCGTTCATGGGTATGATCATGGTAGTCGGGATCGTGGCCAAGAACGGAATACTTTTGCTCGACGCCGACCAGAGAGTTCGTGCGACCGGAGCCTCAGCCGAAGAAGCCATGCTGCAGGCCAGCCGCCGCCGTCTGCGTCCCATTGTCATGACCGCTTTGGCGACCATCGCGGGCATGCTGCCCCTGGCCTTCGCGCTGGGCGCCGGCTCCCAAATGCTGCAGCCGCTGGCCATCGCGGTGATCGGAGGCATTCTAATTTCGATGGTCCTGTCGCTCATCATTACGCCCGCGGTCCACTTTTACCTGAGTCATGAAAAGCAAAGCGTTTCCGGAGTGCGTGAAGAGATTCCCCTCCACCAGCGATGAGCAACCAGCGATGACCATTCGAACGTCGCTGGCCTCATGCGGCGCCCGGCCAGGCCGCATTCTTCTGTGGTGCTGGCTGCCGTCTGTGATTTTCGCCCTCCTGCCTCGCTTCCTGCTTGCGCAGGATGAATTGACGGCAGTCCCCAACCGCCCCTCCGTCTCCACTCCGGCGCAACCCGTACAGCCGGGAGTTCTCGAAACCGAGTGGGGAGTCAATGCAGCCGCTGCTCACCAGGACCTGAATGCCTTGCTGAAATTCGGTGTCAGTAAAAACTTCGAGCTGCGGCTGGCAAACAATCCGTTCACGGCTGACACCGGCACTTACGGCTTTGGCGACACCAGTATGGGCTTCAAATACCGTTTCACTCCAGACAGCGGCCATCGGCCTGCGTTGGGCTTTATTTACATGCTCAAGCTGCCCACGGCAGGCAATGTGCTCGGTTCCGGCCAGACTGACCACTCACTGGTCCTGCTGGTGAGCAAAGATATTGGAAAGCACCATTTGGATTTCATTTCATCGCCAATTTACTTGGGCGACGGCGGGGTCGATTCGATCAGGCATACTTGAGTGCACTCGCCTGGTCGCACCCGGTGCGCGGGAATTGGTCAGCGACGGCGGAAATTTCTGGCACCACTTCACCCAGCGCTTCGATGCCAGGCAATGCTCAGGTCATTGCGTCCGCGCTTTACACTCTGCGCCCGCGACTGGTGCTCGATTTCGGCATGGCGGGCAGAATCACGGGAGCCATTCCGCGTGCGGCCTTTATCGCGGGATTGACGTATTCCATCACCGATCTTTATTCGCGTCATTCACGTTAGTCACGTCCGAATCCACGCCGGACGTTCGCCCCCTCAGCCCTTGGGTAGATAGAAAAAACGCGAACGGGATGCAGGTTTCCACGAGCGCCGCTCTACAGCCGGTTGATAAGCGAAGCCACGTAACCGCCGCCGAAGCCATTGTCAATGTTGACGACGCTTACGTTGGATGCGCAGGAATTCATCATTCCCAGCAGTGCCGCCATGCCCTGAAACGCCGCCCCATACCCCACGCTGGTTGGGACCGCGATGACGGGCACGCCCACCAGTCCGCCCACCACGCTGGGCAGCGCCCCCTCCATTCCCGCGCATACCACCAGCACGCGCGAACTCGCAATGGCTTTGCGATGGGCCAGAAGGCGGTGAATTCCGGCGACCCCTACATCGTAGAGGCGCTCCACCTCGTTCCCCATTAACTCCGCGGTCACCACGGCCTCTTCGGCAACCGGGATGTCGCTTGTCCCTGCCGAAATCACCGTGATCAATCCCTTCCCATACACTTTGCGGTCGCGTCTGAGCACAATGCTTCGCGCGGTCTCTTCGAATTTCACCCCTCGAACCAGCTTCTTCACCGCGGCAAACTGCTGCTCCGTTGCCCGGGTGGCGAGCACGTTCTTCCCGTGCGCCGCAAGTTGTTGAAATATTTGCGCCACCTGCGCGGGAGTCTTCCCCTGTCCAAACACCACCTCCGGCATGCCCGCCCGCAGGGTGCGATGATGGTCCACCTTGGCGAAGCCCAGGTCTTCGAAAGGAAGGTGCCGCAACCGTTCGACGGCGTCGTCAGGCGAAAGCCTGCCCCGGCGGACCTGCTCAAATAATTTGCGAATGGATTCGGTGTCCAAGATGGAGTTGGCAGCGCTCAGCGCAGCTGAGCCTAGATTATGTCACGCCGCCGAATGAGCGATGAAGAAGGGGAGCGGTGAGGCCAGGCTGGTAGGCGCGGCAGGATTCGAACCTGCAACCCTCGGATTAGAAATCCAACCAGAAGGAGTGCATAGAAACGCACGGAGATGCAAGCAGAAGAAAACGCGACGCGCAAGTACGGGACTAACTGCAGGATGAGGCAGGGAAAGGCACCGAAATGCAGAACAAAGTGCCACCAGAACTGCCACCGACAATAACAGCGGACCGAACGAGTGCGGAAACACTCGCCCGGCCCTAACCGATGTACCACGACGCCAAGGACGTCGCAAACATGGCTACTTCGACAATTCCCAACCCGCCCTCATCTTTTCTCCTGTGCCACACCTGAGCATTACCTAAGCGCCAGCGATCGCTCATGCGGCATCCTGGCGCGAAATTTCGGGCATTCTCTGCGCCTCTCGCCATTGCTTCAACGCGCGCAAGCGCTGATCAAGATTGCGCCGCAGGTAGTCGGCCTCAAGCCCTGCCCACTCACAAAGCTGAATAAAATCAGGATCG
>JBBSFW010000015.1:0-67149 GCA_038254805.1 Terriglobales bacterium | reverse complement strand
AGGCGATGGCCTGTACGACTTTTTTCGAGATGATGACAGCACCCAGCGGAGCATAGCCGCTGGAAAGTCCCTTGGCCGTGACCAGAATGTCGGGCGCGATTCCCCAATGGTCAACCGCGAAATTGCGCCCGGTGCGTCCCATGCCGCTCATTACTTCATCGGCAATCAGCAGGACCCCATGGGCTCGGCATATTTCTGCAACTTTTTCGAGATAACCCGGAGGAGGAACAACTCCGCCGAGCGTCGCCCCACTGACCGGTTCCAGGATGACGGCTGCGACTTTCCCCTCCAGGTCCGCGATTGCCTGTTCGATTTCAGCCGCGTATTCCTGGCCACAGTTGGCGCAGCCGTCGGTGCAGTCGTAGGCGCAACGGTAGCAATAAGGCGTGCCCACGCTGGTAAATTCGCGCAACATAGGACGATAGATTTCGCGGCGGCGCTTGTTCCGGGAAATCGCGACCGCCCCCAGCGTGGCGCCGTGATAACTCTGGTTACGGCTAATGATTTGCGACCTCTCGCTCTGCCCGATCTCGATCTGGTATTGCCGGGAGAGCTTCAATGCTGTCTCAATGGCTTCTGATCCCCCGCTGGCAAAGTAAACTGCTCCCCCGCCAAAGGATTCTCCGGCGAAGGCCAGCAGTTCGGCCGCATACTGCTCGGCAACCGGAGTCGTGAACTGGCTGCTGTGCACGAATTCCACCTGCCGGGCCTGGGCCGCCATGGCGGAGACGATTTCAGAAACTCCATGGCCAATGAAGTTCACCGCAGCCGAGCCCGCCAAATCCAGGTATTGTTTGCCGCGAGCGTCCCAAAGGTAGGCGCCTTCCCCGCGCACGGCGGGCGGAAAATTCCTGCGGAAAGAACGTTGCAGCAGCGCGGAGCCCGCGAAATCCTGAATAGTAGCTGACACAATTCGGCTGATCCAATCTTCGGATGATCTGATCTATGGATTCCGGCTGTCAGAAAAGAGTTGCTGCCCATCGTACATGAGCTCAAAGGCAATGGGGCCTTCCCGTGTAAAATCGGCCATAATGCCCGCCCCCCCAGAGAGTCTCGATTCCAGCTCGAGGGGCGTCGCGCGCCCTTTCTTGAGATTTTTCCGGCCTTCCCACCAGCACACCGCCTTTTCCGCGACCCTGTTGCTGGTGACCGCCATCCTGATGTCGCGCATCGTTGGATTTTTGCGGGAGATGTACATTGCCTGGGCCTTCGGGGCCAACTCCGTCACCGATGCTTACAATGCGGGCTTCACCATCCCCGATTGGCTGAATTATCTGGTCGCCGGGGGCACGGCTTCGATCACCTTTGTTTCCATCTACACGCGGTTTTTGGCGGAAAACCGGGAAGAGGAGGCACGCAAGACTTTTTCCGCCGTTATTACCATTATGACCGCGGTACTGGTAGTCGGGATTGTATTGGCCGAGATATTTGCGCCGCAGCTGAATCATCTTATGTTCAGCAAGTTCACCCCGGCGCAGTTTGCGCTGTGCGTTCATCTGACGCGTATTCTTCTGCCGGCGCAGCTTTTCTTCTACGTCGGCGGAGTTGTTTCCGCGGTGCTGCTCTCACGGCGAATGTTCTTGCTTCCCGCCATTGGTCCGCTGATTTACAACGGCGGAATTGTCGTTGGGGGGCTTTTGTTCTCGCGCAAACTTGGCATCTCGGCGCTGGCATACGGCGCGGTCGCGGGGGCTTTCCTGGGAATTTTTCTGATCAATGCGATCGGCGCAACCCGGCTCGGGGTCGGATACAAGTTGTCATTTGATGTGCGCAACCCGGCGTTTCGGGAGTGGGTAAAGCTTTCGATTCCTTTAATGCTCGGGGTCTCGCTGGTGACCGCCGACGACTGGATCCTCCGCTACTTTGCTTCGGGCGCAGTGGGCGATATTACCCGTCTGAATTATGCCAAGCGACTGTTCGCCGTGCCCATCGCGGTCCTCGGACAGGCCGCCAGCCAGGCCTCCCTGCCATTTTTTGCCCGCCTCTTCGGTGAGAAACGATTGCAGGAATTCGCTCAAAACGTGAATGGATCGGTTTACCGGATTGCAGCCGCAGCCCTGCTCGCCTCCAGCTTCATGACCGCCGCGGCGCTTCCCTTGATTGATCTGGTGTACCGCCGCGGCCACTTGCTGTTTCCCGATTCGCAAGCCACCGCCGTTTACTTTTTCTGGTTTTCATTGTCACTTGTATTCTGGTCGGCGCAGGGCCTCTATGCCCGCGCATTTTATGCCGCGGGGAACACTCTCACGCCTATGATTGCCAGCAGCATCGTCACCCTGGCGTCGTTGCCTGCATACGCGGCTTTGTATCGGCACTTTTCCGCCGCCGGTTTGGCAATTGCCTCGGACATCGGCATTGCCGCCAACTGCCTTTCCATTGCGTTCTTGCTGCACAAACGAAACCTGGTACCGCTGAGCGGCCTCGCCTGGAAGGAAATTGGGAAGACCTTAGGGATTGCCATTTGTGCCGCATGGCTGAGCATGGAAATTGCCAAACTGGCGCCCTTGCACGGTAGCCGCTCGGCTGACGTTAAAGCACTGCTGCTGGTGGCCGTAAGCTGGGCTGCAATCGTTGCCGTTGGATTGTGGCTGACAAAATCGCAACTGCCGGGTGCGCTTAGAAGCCGCCAGCCCTGAAGGCTAATCCGCGCCGGGCCGGCGGAGCGACAACGTCCGGTTGAATTGCTGGATGGCTTTATAGCATTCGCAGGCGGCGGCCTCCAGCTCTTTCCGATTCCGGATTTTCACCATGCCCCGGAGATTCTCAATAGTGCCGGCTTTCTGCAAAATACCGGCGGCCAGACTCACGCTGGGCCTACCCGTTCCCAGCATCTGCGCGAGGAATTCGTGAGTCACGGGCAGAAGCTCAGAATCCACGCGGTCGCGGCACATCAGAAGCCAGCGCGCCAGCCTCTGTTCAATTTCATGTAACCGGTTGCAGGCGGCTATCTGTGCGATCTGCAATCCTTGCACCAGAACATAACGATTCATCAGCAGCCGCAGCTCCGGCGTGTCCCGCATCTTTTCTTCCAGCAGCTCTGACTTGACTCGCAAACCGCTGCCCGGGATCTGCATGATACTGCGATAGGGCCCGCGATGAAGCCCCACCGTCAGCGGCGTGCCCACCACCCCTTCGCGCCCTACGATGGCCACCTCGACGCTTCGGCCATCGCTGGTAAGCACCACCAGGGAAGCCAGTCCGTCGTTCAGGAAGTAAGCGAAATCAATTTTTTCTCCAGCCTCATGGATGATTTGATGATGAGGAAACTGGCAGGGTTCCAGGTGGGGCCGAAGCAGTTCGTATTCGCCGCCAGGAATGGACTTCAGTATTTCATTCGCCACCGGCCTTCCGCTTACATCCGTCCGGCTCCCCGACACGTGGGCCAGCGCGATCTTTTTTTCAATGCGAACGTTCGTTCGATGCAATGTGCTCCTTTTGCGAGCGGGCGGATGTCCAGAGTTTCTGAGGGAAAACCAGTCCGCGTAGGCTAGATTGGCTGCGCGAGCCTCTGTTCGCCAGCGAACTGAGAGGCGCAGGAAGCTATACCAGCGCAGCTTCGCTACTGAAATTTTGAAGGACGCCGTAACACTCGCACGCCGCATCTTCCAGGCGCTTGCGATTTACAATCCTCACCTGCCCGCGCGTGTTTTCGATGAGTCCGGCTCGTTCCAGCACACCTGCGGCGATGCTAACTGTGGGCCTGCCCGAGCCGAGCATTTGCGCGAGAAACTCATGCGTCAGCGGCAGCAATTCAGAATTCACCCGATCCTGGCACATAAGCAGCCATCGCGCCAGCCGCTGCTCCATGTCATGCAGGCGATTGCAGGCGGCAATCTGGGCCACCTGTAACTGTTGCATTAAGATATAGCGTTCGATCATCTGGCGTAGGCCCGGGCATTGCGGGAAAACCGCCCGCAAGGCGCTGGATGCAATTCGCAATCCCTGCCCTGGCAGTTGCGAGATTGCACGCGTGGAAGCATTTTCGAAACCAAACGCCAGAGGAACTCCAACTACTCCTTCATGGCCGACGATGCCAACCTCTACGCCTCGGCCGTCTTCGGTGATCACCACGAGCGAAATCATTCCTTCGTTGCCAAAATATCCAAATTCAATTTTTTCGCCCTGCTCGTGCAGGACCCGATAACGAGGCATTTCCAGAGGTTCGAGCAAGGGACGCACTGCGCTGAATTCACTCTCAGGGATTAAGAGCAACATTAGGTTGCGGATGGATTTACCATTCCGGTCGATGCGAGCCGGCAACACAGCGTCTTCTGGCTTCGCGTCCAAAATGCGGCTAACGTCGCTTGCCATTAAAAGTCATTCTCCACTGGCAGTTGGATGCCGGGCAGAGGTGCTGAAT
This sequence comes from Terriglobales bacterium, assembly GCA_038254805.1. Lineage (GTDB taxonomy): Bacteria > Acidobacteriota > Terriglobia > Terriglobales > Acidobacteriaceae > Gp1-AA145. The sequence continues at coordinate 62,789 of JBBSFW010000015.1, read as the reverse complement.
ATCCTAGATAATCCTGTAATTGAAATCCTAAGATCGCTGAGGTGGGAGGCTTATTTTCCCCAGAAGATAAAAGGCATCCTGATATCAGGATGCCTTTACCATTGTTGCCATTAAGGAATTGCGAGTTTTAGGCTCGGGCCGCGGCAGCTTCTGGGGATGCGGAGGTTGTTGAGGACTTCTCTTCGCCGTTCGGCTTCTGGCCGCCCTTGCGAATGTCAATGCCGCCCTTGAAGAATGCGCCGTCTTCGATGGAGATGCGAGCGGCAACAACGTCGCCAGTTAGCGAACCGTCGCTGCGAATATCCACCCGATCGCTGGCAGTCAGGTTGCCCCGCACCTTGCCCAGCACCACGATTTCGCGGGCGGTAATGTTGGCTGCAACCACGCCATTCCGGCCCACAGTTACGCGGTTGCCAGCCAGGTTAATTGAACCCTCCACGCGGCCGTCAATGTAAAGGGACTCAGACCCCGTAACTTCACCTTTAATAACGAGCGACTTCCCGATGGTAGCCTGGTCCGCAGTGCTGGCCGCAACCGGTCGCGGAGCGCTGCTGGCGGTGGTTTCCGTTACCGCTACCGCAGGAGCGCTGGGCGTTGAAATAGGCATACTACGCTCCGGCTCGGTCGGACGACCTGGCGCCGTGGGCTGATTTGTAGGCTTCCACATGTCAGAAGAAATCCTTTCCATTGGGAGATATTATGGGGGCCAAATCGCAATTCGGAGGCCAACCGAATTCTACTCTCCACAGTGTCATTTGCGGTTGTGGAAAAGAGCGATACTTGTGGATTTAAGGAAACTTAGGGGCAATCCCTTAGGGTCAACAGCTCAAAAAAGTACGTTAGCTTTGTTGCTGATACCAGAAATACTTACCCGCTGGGACGGTAATTCTGGGTAGCGGAAGCGGCACTGCCATGTAGGATTTGATTGGGGTTGTGACGCCTCAACCGTGGGTCCCCCGGCTTCTCTATGATCTCCGATTCCATCATCCTCGAAAAGATCCAGCGACAGCCCAAGCAGACTGCCGGATTTAAGCAACTGGTGCGGGAGTTGGGGGCTCATGGGGACGGACGCCGGGAACTGCACACCCGCCTGCAGAAACTAGCGTCCGGAGGTCAGCTGGTGCAGGTGGATTCGGAGCGCTACGCGATTCCGCAATCTGTCTCTGGAAAGAACGTGATCGCCGGAAAGCTGACCTTGCACCGTGACGGCTTCGGATTCCTGCTGCCGGACTTGACGTCTGCACCGGCGCCGTTAAAGTCACGAATCGAGGGCGACATCTTTATTCCGCCACATGCCATTGGTCCGGCAATGCACGGCGATCGCGTGTTGGTGGAAGTCACCAATGTGCGCAAGGACGGGCGCGCCGAAGGAAGGGTGCTCCGCCCGCTCGACCGCGCCAATCCTACGGTGGTAGGGATCTTCCGATATGGGACGCGGCACAATTACGTCATGCCCCTCGATCAAAAAGTTTCGCAGGAAATCATCATTCCGCACGGCTCGGAATACCCCGATCGACCAGCTCGCGCGGACTCCCCGGTTGAACTCGAGCTTTCGATGGTGGAGCCGGCCTCCGGAGCAGGCTTTCCATCACCGACAGGACAGGGAACACAAGCACAGCCAGGATCCCGGCACCGCGTGCTGGGCAAAGAAGGGGCGAGACGCGGCGCGGGAAGCGGCCTGGAGAACGTCGTCGTTGACGTTGAGATCACCGACTGGCCCACAGCAACGCAGAACCCACGCGGCCGCGTCATTGAAATTCTCGGCTACCAGGATGATTTCGGGGTGGACGTTGAAATTATCATCCGAAAATATCACTTGCCCCATCGCTTTCCCGAAGAAGTATTGAACGAAGCCGAACAGACTGAATCCGGCATCCCACCCGACGAACGGCGGCGGCGCGACTTTTGCAATCTTCCCATTGTCACCATTGACGGCGAAACTGCGCGCGACTTCGACGATGGAGTGCTGGCCCGGCGGCTGGGGAACGGAAATTTCGAGTTGCAGGTCCATATCGCCGACGTTGCTCATTATGTCCGTCCCGATTCCCCCCTTGACCGGGAGGCGCGGCTTCGCGGAACCAGCGTTTACTTCCCAGACCGCGCGGTCCCCATGTTGCCGCTGGAGCTATCCACCGACATCTGCAGCCTGCGCCCGCAAGTGGAGCGGCTGGTGATGTCCTGCATTATGGAAATTGATCATCGCGGCGAGATTGTTGGTTGCGAAGTCTGCCCCGGAATCATCCGCTCTGCCGAACGAATGACTTATACGGACGTGAACGCGGTTCTCGAAGGGGACGAAGATCTGCGAAGGCGCTACTCCAGCCTAATCCAAACGTTTCAGCTGATGCAGGAACTGGCCATGATCCTCAACCGCAAACGGGAGCGCCGCGGATCAATTGATTTTGATTTGCCAGAGCCGGTCATCGAGTTTGATGAGCTCGGCCTGATGAAGAGCGTTACCCGCTCGGAGCGCAATGTGGCGCACCGCATCATCGAGGAATTCATGCTTTCGGCCAATGAATGCGTGGCCGCGTATTTGGAAGGCAAAACAATACCATCGCTCTATCGGGTTCATGAAAAGCCCGAGGCCAAACGCGTGTACGACTTTGAAATCATTGCCGCAACCTTCGGATATTCGCTGGGAGTCGGAGCTCTGCCCATTCAACGGATGCAGCTCAAAACTGACCGTCGCGCAAGCTATGGAACAGGAAAGCGAGCGCGAGAAGTCGAAATCCCTAAAGATGTGCACATCACTCCTCGCATGTACCAGAAGTTAACCAAGAAAATCGCGGGCAAACCGGAAGAGCGGATTCTTTCATTTCTGATGCTGCGGTCGCTGAAGCAGGCGTGCTATTCGGAGGAGAACCTAGGGCATTTTGCGCTGGCCGCGGCCACCTATACGCATTTCACATCGCCCATCCGGCGGTATCCCGACCTGATCGTGCACCGGATTTTGAAAGAAACGCTCGCCAGTTCGGCGGAGCATTGGGAGGGAGGAGTTCCAGTCGGCGTATGGCTCGGGAGCGCCCAGGAAAGTTCCATCGGCGACACTCGACCCCGGCCCAATTCGATTTTGCCGGCGGCAAGATCGCGCCCCGCGGAAGCCGCTTCTCCCTGGTCGAAACGGCGGCGACCCGGGCCCTCCCCGCCGGGGGAGGGGCCCATCGCCGCGGACGAACTGCATTCCATTGCCGAAGAATCCAGTCAGTCGGAGCGCCGCGCAGACAATGCTGAACGTGACCTGATGGAGTGGAAGAAGGCGAAGTTCATGCAGGAGCGTATTGGCGACGACTTCGACGGCTTGATCATCAGCGTGACCAAGTACGGCTTCTTCGTGGAACTCACCGACCTTTTCGTGGAGGGATTGGTGCCGCTGAGCACGCTGGTGGACGACCACTACACATATCACGAGAACACCCGCGAAATTATCGGGCAGCGCTCCCGCAAAACCTATCGACTGGGACAAAAAGTGCATGTGCTGGTTGACCGCATCGATCCCGTGGAGAAGAAAGTTCAGTTCGCGCTGCTGGAAGAGAAGGCGCGTTCACGAAAACGTCACTAGTCAGGCCGGGTGGATGCGGCACCGCAACCTAATCATCCACCGGCGATTGAGGGAACAAGCAGAACTTCGTCACCGTCCTGAAAGGCGTAACCCGGGCCGCCGAGAAAGCGGATGTCCTCTTCGTTCACATAAACGTTCAGGAAGCGGCGCATCTTGCCGGACTCGTCCCGCAAGTGCGGCTTGAGATCAGGGAATTTTTCATCCAGCGCGGAAATCAGTTGGTCCAGATTCGAGGCGGCGCAGGTGAGTTTCGCCGTGCCCCCGGTGTGGCGGCGAAGAGCGGTGGGAATTTGTATGGTGATGTTCATAGCGCAGCTAACGTCGAGAAAAGCAAAATCTTTAACCGCAGTATCGCCACAATCAAGGCTCTTTATCTAGGCAATCACATTTACGCTACCGCGGCTTCTCCCACATCCAGCGTCTGCCCAAGATACTCTTCAACCTCGGCCAGTTTGGGTGCGATCGGTTCTTCGCATTCGTATTCGCCGGTGAGCACGTCAGTGGTCTTCAGGCCGTTGCCGGTGATGCAAAGCACAGTCGTTTCCTCCGGCAGAATGCGGTCGTTCTTGTATAACTTTCGCGCGCAGCCGACGGTGACTCCGCCAGCGGTTTCAGTGAAAATACCTTCCGTTTCGGCGAGCAACTGGATGGACTTCACAATGTCGGGATCGGAAACATCTTCTGACCAGCCACCGCTGTGGGTAATGGCTTGGATTGCGTAGTGCCCGTCAGCGGGATTACCAATGGCCAGCGAGCGCGCTATGGTCGCGGGTTTCTGTGGCTCGATTTCGCCATTGCCCAGCTTGACCGCGGTCGAAATAGGGGAGCATCCCGTGGCCTGAGCGCCGAAGAACTTCACCGGCTTAGGCTCGACCAGACCGAGCCGTATCAGTTCGTCGAAGGCTTTCTTGATTTTCGTGATCAACGACCCGCCCGCCATCGGGCAGACAATATTGTCAGGCAGACGCCAGCCCAGCTGCTCGGCGATCTCGTATCCGAATGTCTTCGAGCCTTCCGCATAATAGGGACGAAGATTGACATTCACGAATCCCCAAGGATGCTCGTCGGCGATCTGCGAGCACAAGCGATTTACCTGATCGTAGCTGCCGGAAATGCGAACCAGTTTCGCCCCAAAAATCTGGGTGCCAATAATCTTTGCTGGCTCAAGGTCGGCGGGGATGAATATCCAGCACTTGAACCCATAGCGCGCGGCCTGCGCCGCGGTGGCATTGGCGAGATTGCCAGTAGAGGAGCAGGAGACAGTATCGAAGCCGAAGCCCTGCGCATTGGCCAGCGCCACCGCGACCACGCGGTCTTTAAAGCTCAAGGTCGGCAGGCATACGGCGTCATTCTTGAGGTAAAGATTCTTGGCGCCAATCTCGCGGGCCAGTCGCGGAGCCGTAATAAAGGGCGTGAATCCTACCGGCAAAGCCGGCTTAAAATCCTGGGGCAGCGGTAGCAGCGCCGAGTACCGCCAGATATTGGGCGGGCCCTGGGCGATTTTTTCGCGGGTGAAGTCCCTGCGGATAGAGTCGTAATCATAAAAAACCTCGAGCGGCGAGAAACAATCCTCGCAAATGGACTTGGGCACATTGCCCCAGCTCTTGTGGCACTCCCGACAGCGCAATTCATATTGCATGGCCTGCTCAGTCTGAGCGGCGGGGACGAGCGGGCCTGTAAGAACAGCCCTCAAAACGAAATCCTCTTTACCCGTGGAATGGGAAAAGAGGCTCAGGAAGTGCTGAAAAATTCTCGCACCCCGAATCTCATGTTTCCCCGTCGCCGGGTCGAGAGTTGGCACCTGGCGGCCGGGATAGATGATCCCGGTCCGGTTGCCGTGGCGTCACAGGGCTCGTCCCTCAGCCACTCTGCATGAAATCCAAAAGTCAGCTCCGAAGAGCCAACTGGTCATTTGATGATACGAACCGAGGACCGGTTCGTCAAGCGAGCTTGCCCCCGTGCTCGCCGCCGTTTGAGCAAGGCCCAAAACAAAAGAGGAAGAGGCTGGCTCCAGGGGAAACCAGCCTCTTAATTATGTGACGGTATTTTGCTCTTACGGCGGCAATTGCATTGACGAAGTTCACGCCGTCCGGGGTGCCGACGCCGGTCACATTGTCCCATCCGGGCCCCGTGGTCAACGAAGTGTCGGTCCAAAACGTGAGCACGAACCAGCGTGTCGAAAACGGGCTGTTGTACAGCGCGCTGTAATAAGAGGTGGTATTCACGAGTGGCTGCGCAAGCTCGTCCGCAGTCACCGGCGTGCCATTGATCGTTCCGGTGACATTGTTCGGAGAGCTGTTAGGCCAGAACGTCCGTGACCCCGCTTCCCAGGTTATAAACCAACCGCGCCGCTTGCCCAAGTCCGTGGCCCGCTTTTTGCGCGGCGATCGCCATCACACCTGAAAACATGGGGCAGGACAAACTGGTTCCGCCGACCACACCAACGCTGAGCTGCCCGTTTACGGTTTGGATAACTTCCGCCCGGTGAAGGGGTCTGCCACAATGGCACCATGCGTGTTGCGCCTGGAATACTGCTCTGAATTATCGGCTAGAAGCTAGCGCTAACAGCGCTCCGTTATTTCAAAACCGCCAGCTCTCGCTTGGCTTCCTGGAAGGGAATGAAGTCGGCGTCGGCGTTTTTCCAGATATCGAGAAGTTGCTGGTAGCTGCGGATGGCGGCGGCTTTGTCCAAGTGGGCCTGGGCGCGTGCGGTTCCCAGGAGGCATAAAGCATAGTCAGGAGTCTGCGCGTTACTGCCGGTGCCTTCCTGCAAGCTTATCCCGCGGTAGCGCAGCCCGGGTTCGAAATCAGTAATTGCCTGTTGCCATTGACTAGACTCCAGCGATGCCCGCCCGGTCATGTGGGGAACTTTTGACGCAAGCAAGTAAGGGCTAGCCGGCGCCAGCAAAGAGCTTACCTGTTGCGGGCGATGTTGCGCCAGCGCTATGGCCGCCTTGATCTCCGGAAAGTAAATGTCATTTACCAGTGTATTCGTAGGCGAGGCGGCCGCAAGACGTTGAATTTCCTGCATTGCGGAAGCGCCTTCGCCACAGAGCGCAAGTGCCAGGGCCACATCGGGGACTGTCGCCATGGATCGGTCGAGAGCCAAACCCCGCCGCGCGGAATCGCGCGCCGCCGGGCAGTTTGAAACCAACGCATCCTGCAAAGCCTTAACCCCATAAAGACCCCCGGCGGCATCGGGCAGATGTTGCTGATCGGCGCGTTTGGCGGCGTGCTCCCATTGCTGATCGGCGGCATGAATCTTGCCGGAAAAGAAATTGATGTTTCCGAGTGTAGCCTCAACGCCGAAACCATCTGGCCGGGCGGCGGCCCACTGCACTTCCTTTTCCCAGCCGTCACGACCCGCGAGGAACTCCAGCATAGCCACATTACCGTGATACTGGGGATTGTCCGCGCCTCCCTGATCCAACGCCTCCTTTTGGTAGCGCTCGGCGTCGGTAAGGCGATCGAGTGCCAGGAGGGTCCCCGCGGTATTGTTGGCCGCCACCGTGTCCCATTTGGCAATCTCCCAGGTTTTCTGGAAATTTGCCTCCGCTTGTTCGTTGTCGCCAATAGTGCCCAGGGCGCTGCCGAGATTGTTCAAAGCCTGTGCATCCCGCGGGTAAGTAGCCACATAGAGTCTGTAGGAGTCCAGGGCCTTGGGCAGGTCGTACTGGAAAAGAGCATACTGCGCCTCGATATACATGCGCTCGCGCTCGGTAACCCGCTGGCGCAGGTCATAAGCTTTCTTCATGTTCAGCACGGCCTTGGCTGCTGCCCCCTGATTGCCATACACCACGCCAAGCCGGGCCCATGCCATGGCGAAATTCGGATCGAGGTGAATGGCCTGCTCATAAAAAGAGGAGGCCTGCGGAAAGTCGCGGCCCATGCGGTGCTCGTCTTCTCCCAGCGAGAATGCGTGGAAGGCCTGGAGCGACGCGGTCGTCACGTTGGTGTAGGGCGTTGACAATTTCTGAATCGAGGCCAGGGATTCGCCAAGTCGCGCCCGCATGGCCGTGGCCGCACTGGAAACCGCTGCCAGCACGCCAGTTTTGTCCGCTGCGGTGATCTGCTCCCGTCCAAAAATGTCACCAGTGGCGCAGTTCACCGCATTGATGGAAATGATGTAAGACGATCCTAGCGGAGCAATAGTTCCCGACAGATATGCTTTCACTCCCAGGCGCTGGCCGATCTGCTGGGCCAGTTCTGGGGTGATGCGTTGATCCTTGGACTGCCCGAGATATTGCAGATTATTGTGCAACTCGGCATCACTTACCAGCTGGATCAAGGGCGACTGCTCCAGCTGGATGGCCAGGGCTTCCTTGAGCGTGGCGTCGAAGACCGTTTCGCCGGTCTGGTTGGTGAAGTCTGCGAGGATGAGTTGATCCTTATCTGTAAGCGCAGGGGGGCGATGGGTACGGAAGTAGAAGGCGCCGAACGCGACCATACCGAGAACGGCGATTGCCGACACAACAACCGGCCAGCGCGACCAGAGCGGCCGGTGGGCAGCGACGCTCTCAGAACTGCCGTGCGCCGGAGCGCTGCCAGAGGAAGTAGAGGATGGAGCTGTTTCGGCCGCTAAAACTGAATCATTCGCAAGCGTCGCCGGCAGTCTTCCGCTGTCGCTAGGGGTTGCGGCGCGGACTCCCTGGCTTCCGCGCCCGGCGGTGGCAGGCGAAGCACCCCGCTCCATATCCCGGGCTACGATCTCCGAAGTATCTGCCCGAATATTAGTTTTCCCGCTCTCCATATCCCGCTTCAGCCGAAGCAATTCCGACTTCATATCCGCCGCATGCTGATATCGCAGTTCGCGCTCTTTCTCCAGCGCGCGATTGATGATGTCCTCAAGTTTGGGCGGCAGGTCGGGATTCAACCTGACCGGCGCAAGTGGCGTGCGGTTCATGATGCTGTCAAAAATCACGCCGGAAGTTTCTCCTCGGAATGGCAGCGCCCCTGTGGCCATCTCGTAAAGCACTACGCCAAACGAGAACAGGTCGGTGCGCGAGTCGAGGGTCTTGCCGCGCACCTGCTCCGGCGACATGTAAGCCACGGTTCCCAAAGCGGACCCTGGGCTGGTGAGGTGCTCCTGGCTGGCTCCCGCAGTCACGTCACTCGCGCCAACCGGCGACAAAGCCTTGCTGCCCTGCCCCACCTTCGCCAGGCCAAAATCGAGAATTTTGGCGTGCTCGCGGTCGGTGACAAAAATGTTCGCCGGCTTGATGTCACGATGCACAATGCCCTTGGAATGCGCCGCGTCGAGCGCATCGGCAATGTCAATCGCCAGCGTCATCAGCATATCTAATTCGAGCGGACGATCGCCGATGAGGTGTTTCAAGGTCTGGCCTTCGAGATATTCCATGGCGATGAATGCACGTCCGTCATCTTCGCCAATGTCGTAAATGGTGCATATGTTCGGATGATTCAAGCTGGAGGCGGCCTGGGCCTCGCGGCGAAACCGGCTGAGCAGGTGCTCGTCAGCAGTGACATCATCGGGAAGAAACTTAAGCGCCACGAAACGGCGCAGTCGCGTATCCTCGGCCTTGAAAACCACTCCCATGCCGCCGCCGCCGAGTTTTTCGGCTACCCTGTAATGAGATATGGTTTGACCGATCATAAGGTGAAGGAAAAATGAAATCTTAGGGAGTATGGCGCGGGAAGTCAATGAAATCAGCCCAAGCCGGGTATCGGCGCGTCTGCTAGAAATGCCGGACGGCGCACCAGTAAGAGGACCTGAGGTTCCAATCCGCTGTTCCTGAAAGCTGCACTAGGGATTTACTGATGCATACTGCCGGGCGATGACTCCCCCCAACTATGCGCGGTTTGTGGCCGCACTTCCGCTGCCAGGGATTTCCCCTTATTGGCGGCGGCGAATCGCGCGGCACTTCGCCATCGCATTGGCTTCGCTGGTATGCACGGCACTGTTCTGGGAGCTATTTTCACTTCGCCGGGACGCGTTTTCGCGCCTCAGCATTGCCACCGCATACCCCGCCCTGTTTTTAGCCGCATCGGCCCTGCTTCTTGGGCCATGGAATCGATTGCGGCGGCGGCCAAACCCGGTCAGCTTCGACCTGCGCCGCGATCTGGGTATATGGGCGGGCGTGATGGCTTTGACTCATACCGTCGTAGGGGTCAACGTCCACCTGCGCGGACGACCCTGGCTTTACTTCACCGACCAACACCACCGCTTGCGGCACGATCTGTTCGGCTTCGGCAACGATACTGGCTTGATTGCTGCTCTGCTGTTTCTCATGCTGCTCGGAATTTCCAACGACCTGTCGCTGCGCCGGCTGGGGACCCGAAAATGGAAATCTCTGCAGCGCTGGACGTATGCTGCCGTCGCGTTTACAGCCCTGCATGGTATCGCATATCAGGAAATTGAGAAGAGAGTGCCCGCATACCGGAGCGTGCTGTGGTGCACCATCGCGGTGCTAACTGCGCTTCAGTTGACGGGGTGGTGGAAAACCAAACACGCTCGTTCGACTCGATCTTCCTGACGATGCGAAAATCAACGGTTGTACTGGTTTCTCTTCTTCTCATCATGCCGCTCGAGGCCCAACTGGATCAGCCGCTCAATCAGCTTTGGATACGGCACTCCCGTGGCTGCCCACAACTTCGGATACATGCTGATCGAAGTGAATCCGGGCATGGTGTTGACCTCACTCAGATAAATCTTGCGACTTGTCGGGTCCATGAGGAAGTCCACGCGAGAGAGGCCGGAGCAGTCCACGGCGCGGAAAGCGGCGGTGGCAAGCTCCTGGACTTTTTTCGTCTCTGCTTTCGTCAACTTGGCAGGAATGATGAGTTGTGATCCCTCATCCACATACTTGGCCGAATAGTCGTAGAACTCGGCGCTGGGGACGATTTCGCCAGGAACTGACGCTTCGGGCTGGTCGTTTCCGAGCACCGAGCATTCGATCTCTCGCGCCTTGCGCTTTTTTCCGCCTACGCCTTCTTCGATGATGATCTTGCGGTCGAACTTTGCGGCCTCGTCTATGGCCGGCGCGAGTTCTTTGCGGTCCCGGGCTTTCGAGATTCCCACCGATGACCCCAGATTCGCCGGTTTCACGAAAACCGGATATTGCAATTTGCTTTCGACCAGCTTCTGGACCTTCTTCGCCGCCGAATCCCATAGGGTTCGGAGCACGGTCACGTGCCTCACGATGGGAAGGCCGGCGGCGCGGAACAGCGACTTCATAATGTCTTTATCCATGCCGGCCGCGGAACCAAGGACCCCAGCGCCGACGTAAGGGATGTCAGCGAGCTCGAGCAGACCTTGAATGGTACCGTCTTCGCCGAAAGTTCCGTGCAGCACCGGAAAGATTATGTCCACATTAATGGCGCGATCGGCGGCACGGCGGCTGGGCAGACTAGTCTGGAACGGTATCAAGGACGATCCGGACCGGTGCGGCTCCGGTGGAAACACAACTGCTTCCCCGTTTTGCAGGACCGCCGCCGAAGGCGTGGCCTCGGGATCGCCCGCGCGTAATAATTGCGTGGCGCGGGCGCCCTCGCCCGCGTCCCCGTTCAGCAGGCGTTCGGCATCGGCCGCCGTCACCCAGCGTCCGTCTTTGGTGATGCCGATGGGGACCACGTCGTACTTGTCTTTGTCGATCGCTTTGAGGACGGAGGCGGCGGAGAGTAAAGAGATTTCGTGCTCGCCACTGCGTCCGCCGAAAAGAATGCCTACTCGCAATTTCGTCATAACCAGGTTCCGCTTCGAGGAAGTGAAGCATCAGTGTGGACGTGGGCGCGGAGTTCCGTCAATCGCAGGCATGATCCCTTTCTCCTTAGTATGCGGTTAAGGAATAGACTAGTCGTCTCGGTGCCCCATCGTGAATCGCCCGCCCGGTCCCAAACCGCATTTTCTGATTGGCAACATGCCTTTGGCCAGCCGCGATCCGCTGTCGGTTCTTCTCGGCTGGGCACAGGAATTCGGGGACATTTTTTACTATCGCGCGGCCTGGATCCATGTTTATTTCCTCAATCATCCCGATCTGATCGAGGCGGTGCTGGTGCGCAACTATCAGAATTTCCTGAAAGACCACGTGGTGCGCAAGAGCCGATGGTTTTTTGGTGATGGATTGCTTACCAATGAAGGCGAATCCTGGTTGCGGCAGCGCCGCCTTTCCCAACCGGCCTTCCACCGCGAGCGTATCGAGTCCTATGCGAAGACCATGACCGGCTACACCGGGCAGATGTTATCGGGGTTGCGGAACGGAGAGACTCGCGACATTCATCAGGAGATGATGCAGCTCACGCTGAGAATTGTGGTGCAGGCGCTGTTCAGCGTGGAGTCGGAGGTGATCGGCAAGATTTCGGCGGCGATGAACGTGCTCATGCGGAACTCATCCGGCATACGGCTGCTGCTGCCCCCCGTGGCCCGTTACCTTCCGATGCCCGCGATGATTGGCTTCCGGCACGCCGTCCGGCAATTGGACGAGACGGTTTACCGCATCATTGCCCTGCGGCGTGCCAATCAGCGCGACACTGGCGATTTGCTTTCCATGCTCATGCAGGCGCGCGATGAAGACGGCACTCGCATGAGCGACAAGCAGCTGCGGGACGAGGTCCTCACCTTTCTTATTGCCGGGCATGAAACGACCGCCCTGGTGTTGTCATGGACATGGCATCTTCTCGGGCAGAATCCCGGACCTGAACAGAGGCTGCACCAAGAGTTGGACCTGGTATTGAAGGGACGCGTGCCGGCATTCGCCGACTTGCCTGCACTGCCGCACACCGAAAGAGTGATTAAAGAAGCCATGCGGCTATATCCTCCTGCGTGGAGCGTCGCCCGCACCGTGGTCTCTGAGTTCGAATTGCGCGGCTACCGCATTCCAGCCGGCGCCAATGTTGTGATGAGCCAGTGGATCATGCATCGCGATGCACGATATTTTCCCGATCCGGAGAGGTTCGACCCCGATCGCTGGCTGCCGGGGAGATCGCAACAAATGCCGCGCTTTGCCTACTTCCCGTTTGGAGGAGGACCTAGGCAATGCATCGGCGCCTCATTTGCCATGCTGGAAGCGACGCTTCTGCTGGCGGCGATCGCGCAACAATTCCGGTTCCGCCCGGCGCCGGGACTTCCAGTCGCTTCGGTGCCCAGTTTTACACTCCGGCCAAAGGGCGGGATAAAAATGGTCATTGAGGCCAGACCGCCGCGTACGCGGCGATCCGGCCCGGCGGAGACGGAATTTGCGAATTCCTCTTCCCCGGCGGTTTGAAAGCCGGCATTGCGCATCGCTGCCTAAACGAAAGGGTTGGGCTTGCTCGCCTCGCCCTGCGCGCTTAGTATGATGAGTTTGCTCGCCGGCCCCAGCCACGTTTCCCTGGCCAGCGGGATATGGTCACGGAGATCATCATGAAAACAGTTTCCCTCGAACAGGAAATCAATCCCTGGGAGGCGCAGTCTGCGCGCTTTAACTTTGCGGCGCAGAAGCTCAATTTGGACGAAGGTCTTTGGAAGGTCCTGCAGTACCCCAACCGCGAGCTGATCGTGCACATTCCCGTGGCCATGGACAACGGCAAGCTCGAGGTTTTTACCGGATTTCGCGTGCAACATTCCATTGCCCGGGGACCGGCGAAGGGCGGCATCCGTTACACCCCGGATGTGACCCTGGATGAAGTCCGGGCCCTGGCCAGTTGGATGACCTGGAAATGCGCGGTAGTGAATATCCCGTTTGGGGGGGCCAAAGGCGGCATTATTTGCGATCCGCACAAAATGTCCATGGGCGAATTGGAACGTATGACGCGCCGCTATACCGCAGAGCTGATTGAGTTCATTGGTCCTGAGAAAGACGTGCCCGCGCCGGACATCAATACCAACGAACAGGTGATGGCGTGGATGATGGATACCTATTCCATGCATATGCGGCAGACGGTCACGGCGGTAGTCACGGGTAAGCCCATCAACATTGGTGGATCGCGGGGACGCCGCGAAGCGACAGGTCGCGGCATCATGATCGTGTGCGATGAGGCGGTCAAGAAACTGGGCATGCGGCCAGAAGATTCGCGAGTCATCGTGCAGGGCTTGGGAAACGTGGGATCGAATGCCGCGCTGCTCATGTCGCAAGCTGGGTACAGGATTATTGGTGTGATTGAAGTTGACGGCGCTCTCTACAACAAGAACGGCATCGACGTGGAGGCGCTTTGGAAATACCGGGAACGCTCGCGCGGCATCGTCGGTTTTCCCGAAGCCGAGAGCGCCGATCCCGCCGAACTCATGACCAGCGAATGCGAGATTCTGATTCCCGCCGCCACTGAAAACCAGATTACCAGCCGTAACGTGGACCGCATCAAGTGCCGAATTCTTGCCGAAGGCGCAAACGGTCCGACTACGGCGTCGGCCGATGAAGTCCTCGCCGACAAAAAAGTATTCGTGATTCCAGACATCCTTTGTAATGCAGGCGGCGTCACAACGTCCTATTTTGAGTGGGTGCAGGACCGGCAAGGGTACTTCTGGAAGGAATCGGTCGTGAACGAGCAACTCAAAGACATCATGGTGAATGCCTTTGAGGACGTGGTCCGCTATGCGCAAACCCACAATGTAAACAATCGCATCGCGGCTTACATGCTGGCCATCGACCGCGTCGCCTACACGATAAAACAGCGCGGGATTTACGCTTAGGGGAAGGCCAAATTTACACTCAGGAGCAGAAAGATGCGCAAATACTTAGTTGCTACAATTTTGGTTCTCGCTTTTAGCCTGACGCTGGGCAATATAGGGGTGGCTGCGGCCCAGTCAAACACCATGGCCACCCCCGCTAAGTCTGAAAAACCTGCGGCGGCAAACAGTTCAAAGTTGGTGGATCTTAACTCCGCCAGTAAGGACGAGCTAGAGGCGCTGCCAGGCATCGGCGAGGCTTATTCGCAAAAGATTATTGACGGACGGCCTTACCGCATGAAGCGTGATCTGGTGACAAAGAAGGTCGTTCCCCAGGCCACCTACGAGAAGATCAAAGATCAGGTCATTGCGCATCAGGTCACCGCCGCCAAGGACACAAAAAAGAAGTAGATTCGCGCCTGGCGGCCTTACCATTTCGCGGTGAACAATCGTCGGGTTCATTGCTTCGCACATCCTGCGGGAGCATAATTCTAATGTGGCCTCTGATCGAGGGGCCACTACGGATTCTTGCAGGTGAATCTTCCCAATTCCATCACGCTGATTCGGATTTGCAGCATTCCCGTGCTCATCTGGGTCCTTTCCTCCAACCGCTTCACCAGCGTGAACGGCGAGAAAGAACTGCTGGCCTCGGCGCTGTTTATTGCAGCCTCCTTTACCGACGGAATTGATGGCTACATCGCCCGCAGGCGCGGTCAGATCACGACCATGGGAATGCTGCTGGATCCGCTCGCCGACAAGATGCTTATTGCCGCCGCCTTCGTTACCCTGGTCCAATTCAATCCGCGGCTGGTGCCTGCCTGGATTGCGGTCGTAATTATAGGAAGAGAATTTCTGGTGAGCGGACTTCGCTCAATTGCCGCTTCCGAGGGGTTCACCATCGAAGCCAGTGATCTGGGCAAGTTTAAGATGGTCGTTCAGATTGTCTCTGTGGTTGCGGTGATTATGGATCATCGCTGGCTGGAGTGGCCGGTGTATCATGCTTTCTTTTTCCCCGTGGATTGGATTGCGCGCTTTGCCATCTGGTTCATGGTCGTGCTCTCGCTGGTATCGGCCGGCGATTACTTTGCCGCGTTCTGGAGCAGGATTGACCGGCACGTGGTCAAGCGCAAGCGGCGCGCCTTTGTTCTCAGCCGGCGCAAGAAACGCGATGTCGCTCCCATCTGAAACCCCGGCGTCCGGTTCAGCCAAGCTGGATGTGCAGGAATACACTTTCGCAGAACGAACGTTCCTGCTGAAAGTCGCGCATGACTCGATCCTGGCTGCTCTGGAAGGCCGCGAGTTTCCGCCAATTGCTCCCACCCCCCACGTTTCCGAGCCCCGCGGTGTCTTCACGACTCTCTATTTAAGGGACGCACTCAGAGGCTGCGTAGGTTACCCCCTTGCACACGTGCCGCTCTACCGCGGAGTGATTGAGACGGCCCGAGCTGCAGGATTCGACGATTCCCGCTTTGCGCCGATGACGTTGCACGAAGTGCGTGAGGTCAGCGTATCCATCAGCGTCCTGTCGTTCCTCCAGCCGGTTTTGCCCGAGGCGGTAGAAGTCGGCAAGCACGGGCTTCTGATTTCACAAGGTTCCCGCCGCGGATTGCTTCTTCCGCAGGTACCGCTGGCGCGCGGTTGGGACCGCGAAACTTTTCTCGAACAGACCTGCCGCAAAGCGGGCCTGCCTCTCGATGCATGGCGGGGTACCGCGAAAATTGAGGTGTTTACGGCGGAAGTATTTGGAGATTGCGACAACTGAGCAAAATTTGGGAAGGATTTCTCCTTTCCAAAAATCCAGGAGTTATTGAGGGTCGAGTTCCACCGAATCGCCGACGTGTACCGGCTCCACGGAAAATACGATCATTCCAGTCGCCGTTGCTGGCGTGACCCCCACCACGACAATCTCTCCTACTGCGCGGCGTGGCATATCCGCGGTGTGGATCGCTGGGCCGCCGGTTTTGGTCAGGAAGTTCGGATTGACCGATGGCTCTTTGGTCTGGGTTACTTCGCTGGAAGAGGCCTTGGTCGAAAGCATGTCAACCGCCTCATACGCGTGAATGTCATAGGTGCGCTCAGCTCGAAGATAATCGCCGACCTTCAATCCCTGGTTAGCGCCTATGTTCATGTAAATCTTTCCGCCGGTGCCCAACTGAGAATCAAATTCCCTCGCTAGCAGAATGCGCCCGGTTAGCTGGCCCGAAGACGGTGCAAAGCGGTCGAAGCGCATGGGAGCATGGAATGCCGAGGAGGATTTTTCAACGAACGGTACAGCGTAATCACCAGGAAGCACGGTGTCGCAGCTAAACTCAACCTGGGCGATTGCCATTTGCGCACGGGTGTCAATCACTTTGACCCAGCCGAGCTCTGCGTACGCCTGTCCGGCAGCTTTCATCGCCGCCCACTGTCCTCTGAAGAGCTCATAGCGATTCGGGTCCCGCAGCTCCCGAACGATGCCGTATCGCTGACCCAGCTCGTATCCCTTGCCGTTCAAATAGACAACGTCCCCCTGCCCGAAACGGGTAGTGAAGGGAGACTCCAGGCCGCCGGTCACGTATTTGTCCTTTCCCGTTATGGGCTTGGCGACAAACCCGGCGCAGTAAATATCAGCGGCGGTTGGAGTTTGCACCCGTTGCACCGGAAAATTGACTACAGTCTGGACCGTGCCTGAAGGCGCCGCGTCGCCCGAAGCCTGGGCGCGAGAGCCAATCGAGGCCAACAACAACAGTATTAACGCTGCTTTCTTCATGCTTCCTCCCCCGGAGTTCCATTTGGCCCGGGTGTCACGCTAAGTTGCTCAAAATTAAGAACGTTCCACTCTGGAAAGTAACAAGCTGTCAACCCATGGTCAAGGTTACGCAGGTGTTACGTCGGCCCCCGCCAAAAAGTTTACGGCTTCCAAAAAGCACAATCTTTGTTGCATCTAGAGGTGCAGCCTTGTAATATCGCGCGGTCAATGACGGCAGAACCCAACCATTACATTTCCAGAGTGTTACACCTGCGGCTGCCGAGGGTCTGTGTGGCTGTCATCGCCTCCGATGGCGACGAACTGGCCGAGAAGGCCGAATCCTTGGTCAGGGATAACACCTTTATTGAGTTCAGGTTAGACTATTTAGTGAAGCTTGGTACCGCGCTTCCTAAGATCAAGGAATTCACCGAATTTCATCCCCACGTCACGGCGATTGCGACGTGCAGGCGCGCTGCCAGCGGAGGCCAGTTTCGAGGCTCGGTTTCCTCCCAGATCGAGCTGCTCGGCAAGGCTGCGGCTGCGGGTTGCCAACTGGTGGATGTGGAGCTGCAGACGGTCGCCCGGCTCAAGCCCGCGCAATTGGAGAGGCTGCGCTCGAAGGCTGCGATTGTGCTTTCCTTCCATGACTTCCGAGCCACCCAAAAATTGGACGAAACCTTGAAGAAGATGACTACGCGCCCGGCAGACTTTTACAAGATTGTGAGCACTGCGACCACCCTCTATGACAACGTCAGCATGATGAAGTTCCTGGAACGCCATCGCGACGAATATAGCCTGGTCGGACTTTGCATGGGAGAACAGGGGATCATAAGCCGGGTCTTGGGAGTGCGCGCGGGAAGCGCCTTCACTTTTGGTGCGTTGAATGCTGACGAAAAAACCGCGTCCGGGCAGGTCACCGCGCAGGAACTCAGAAGCACTTATCGCATCGATCAGGTCGACCCGGCGACCAAGGTATACGGCGTGGCTGGCGATCCGGTCGCGCAATCACTCTCGCCGGCCATTATGAACGCGGCCCTGCGCCGGGAAAATGTAAATGGAGTCTGTCTGGCGCTGCACGCGAAATCGGTAAAGGATCTGATGGCCTGCGTTCGGGACATCCCGATTCACGGACTCTCTATCACCATGCCGTACAAGCAATCGATTCTTTCGTACCTCGACAATACGGATCCGTATACCTCGAAGATCGGCGCTTGCAACACTCTCGTACGCTCCCAGGACGGCAAGCTGTATGGCTTCAATACCGATACATCAGGGGTGGTGCGGCCCCTTGAACAGCGCCTGACTCTGGCAGGCGCCAGGATTCTGATACTAGGGGCCGGCGGAGCCGCGCGCGCCGCCGTATTCGGTCTAAAAGACCGGGGAGCGCAAATCTTTGTCATGAACCGCAGTCTGCCGGCGGCCCAAAAACTCGCCCGCCAAGCCAGGGCCCGGACTGTTAAGCGACCGGATTTAAAGCGTCTGGATTTTGATGTCATCATCAATGCGACTCCCGTCGGAATGGGTAACACTCGCGAATCGCCTCTGAATCTGGACGAGATCAAGGCCCCAATCGTCTTTGACATGGTCTATGACCCTGCGGAAACTCGCCTCCTTAAACTCGCAAAAGAGCGAGGAGCCGAAGTGATTCCCGGCACCGAGATGTTCGTACATCAGGCCGCGCGGCAGTTCGAGATTTGGACCGGCAAACCCGCCCCCCGGGACGAAATGCTGCGCATCGTGAACCTTGCGCTGGGAGAGCGATTGGCTGCGCGCAACGGGACAAAACCAAAGCATTGACGGATCCCAAAGTGGCGCCGGGGGTACGCCGACCGTACTGGACCTCTCCTTTATTCGGCCTCACCCGGATCAGCATACCAGCACCCTGACTGCGAACAATCCCTTGGCCAGATTTTTCGCGATTTCCAGCGTAGAGCAGCCGGATTCCCCATTTTTCGCGTGAATAAGCGTCCGATTGCAACGAAAGTGTTGCATTTGTTGATTCCCCCAGCGTAAGATGAAGCTGGACGCGGCCTTTAGTGTCCGGTTCTGTAGCAAAAACTGCCCTTTCTTCCCGGGTTCGAAAACTAACGAGTTGTCTCACAACGAGGTAAGCTGCTTGCCTCGTACCAGCTTTGGAGAGACCTCTTATGTCTTGGTACGCGTATTGCCTGACCGAACAACGAAATCTCAACAATGGAACACGGACCCGGCGCCCATTTGTCCTGGAAGGTATCCAGGGAGTGAATGGAGCCACAGTGCTCAGCTATCCGAGCGGAGAATTTTCGGTAATCGTGAGCGAGTTTGATCGTGCAACTACCAGCCCCGATGAAAAAAATGCGCTCGAGCACGCGCGAGTCGTCAGTGTCTGCTTCCGGCAGGGGACGGTGTTGCCCTTCCGCTTCGGCACCATTTTCGACAGTGACGAATGTTTGAAGCACGCGGTGCGCGCCAATCGCCGCGCCTTCGGACTTAGCGTAGCCCGGCTCAAGGGAAAATCGGAGATGCACGTGAAAGTGCTGGTGAGAGATGGCTCGCTGCGGCAGCTGCAGGATGTACAGATTCCCGACACCGTCGGCGGTGAATATCTGGCCAAGCTGAGGGAGAAAGCCATGTGCGACCGCGAGCGCCAAACCAAAGCCAAGGCGCTTTCGGTGCAAGTTCACAGACTTTTCAATCCCCTCGAAGAAGAAATCAGTTGCAAGCGGGTCAATACCGACGGAATGATGATTGACATTGCCCATCTCATCGATTCCAAAACGGTTGAAAAATACCAAAACCGTTACTCCAGCGCCGCCAAGCAGTTCAAGAATTGCCAGATTTCGGTCACCGGGCCTTGGCCTCCGTATCATTTTCTTCCCGGCAAGCTGAGGATGGTAGCCTAGGGTTCGTAGCTCATCATCAAGTGCAGAGAGCGTAAGAAATCGCAAAGCCGGGCCGGGATTAATTCCGGTCCGGCTTTTTAGTTTTTCGCGACCTTTTCCCGAGCGTCGGCCCTGCACACGATCATTTTCAGTCCTCGGGATCTGTCCCTGATCCCGAATCGCGAATCGGACGGAACAGAAGTCTGCCGCGAGAAACCAGAGCCGAGCTTCTCCGCGCCGATATAATCACCATTCGGCTCTTCGGGGGATAAAGAAGTAAAGCGGCCACTCCGGGTCAGAGAAGCTTGCGAGCCGGAGGTTCCTAACAACTAGAGCGTTTTCATGGATTTCCGATTAATCAGCGATTACACGCCACAAGGCGATCAAGGCAGCGCAATCCAGTCCCTGGCGCGAGGTGTGTTCCACATGGAACAACACCAGGTGTTGCTAGGCGTCACTGGATCGGGCAAGACCTACACCATGGCAAAAGTCATTGAGCAGGCGAACCGGCCTGCTCTGGTCATGGCTCATAACAAGACCCTGGCGGCCCAGCTCTACCACGAGTTCAAGAGCTTCTTCCCGCACAATGCAGTCGAATACTTCGTTTCTTATTACGATTACTACCAGCCTGAGGCTTATGTGCCCGCCGCTGACCTTTATATAGAGAAGGAAGCGACCATCAACGACGAACTCGACAAGCTGCGGCTCTCGGCCACCCGTTCGTTGTTTGAACGGCGGGACTGCTTGATTGTGTCGTCGGTCAGCTGCATCTACGGCTTGGGATCACCCGAGGCGTATTACGGCATGCTGCTCTTCCTTGAAAAGGGCCAGACAATCAAGCGCGAAGACATTACTCGAAAGCTGGTGGAAATTTTGTACGAGCGCACCGACGGTGATTTCCGCCGTGGAACATTTCGCGTGCGCGGGGACGTGATTGAAATTTATCCCACTTACGACGACATGGCCTATCGGATCGAGCTTTGGGGGGAAGAGGTCGAGTCGCTTTCACAGATCGATCCGCTGTTTGGCACGGTTAAGCAGAAGTACGTACGGCTGCCGATTTATCCGAAGACCCACTACGTGATGAAACCGGAGACCAGGTCCCGCGCCGTTGATTCCATCAAGCAGGAGCTTGCCTGGTGGGAGGCGGAACTGGAGAAGCAGGGACGGGTGGTGGAGGCTCAGCGGATACACCAGCGCACCATGTACGACCTGGAAATGATCAAGTCCATGGGTTATTGCCATGGGATCGAGAACTATTCGCGGCACTTTACGGGGCGGATGCCGGGCGAACCTCCGCCAACCTTGCTGGATTATTTTCCGCGCGATTTCCTGATGTTCATTGATGAGTCGCACCAGACTGTGCCGCAACTGCACGGTATGTACCACGGCGACCGGTCGCGCAAGCAGACGCTGGTGGAATATGGGTTCCGAATGCCGTCGGCGATGGACAATCGTCCGCTGACGTTTGAAGAGTTCGAACACCGCGAGAACCTGGTAGTTTACGTTTCAGCGACGCCCGGACCATATGAGCTGACGAAATCCGCGGGGGTGGTGGTGGAGCAGATCATCCGGCCAACCGGACTGGTCGATCCTCCAGTCGAAATCCGTCCTGTTAAAGGCCAGATTGACGACTTGCTGCATGAAATCCGGGGGCGGGTGGACAAAGGCGAGCGTGTTCTGGTGACCACCCTGACCAAGCGCATGGCCGAGGATCTCGCCGAATATTATAGCGAGGTCGGCGTGAAGTGCCGCTACATGCACTCGGAAATCGAGACTCTGGAGCGGGTAAAGATTTTGCGCGATCTCCGCCGCGGCGAGTTCGACGTGCTGATTGGAATCAATCTGCTCCGCGAGGGACTGGACCTGCCGGAGGTTTCCCTGGTGGCCATACTCGATGCCGACAAAGAAGGCTTCCTGCGCTCCAGCGGTTCGTTGATCCAGACCATTGGACGTTGCGCGCGAAATTTGAATGGCCGCGCCGTACTGTATGCCGACAAGATGACCGACTCCATGAAGAAAGCGATAGATGAGACCGACCGCCGGCGCGCCATCCAGGAAGCGTACAACCTGGAGAATGGAATTACACCCGAATCGATCGTGAGGCCATTGGACATGTCGCTAGTTCGTGTCATCGAAGCCGATTATGCCGATCTGGCCAGTACCGGCACTGACGGGATTCCGGATTTCAAGAGCCAGGAGGAGCTGGATGCGTTTATCGCCAAGCTGGAAACCGAAATGCGTGAAAACGCGAGGCGCTTCGAGTTCGAAAAGGCAGCCAAGCTGAGGGACAGGATCAAAGAATTCAGGACAAAAGAATTCTTGTTTGCCTGATAAGCGGAAGCTAGGCCCCGGCTGCTTTCGCGGGCGTCTTCCAGACTTGCTGCTCGACCAGCCGCATCTCTTTCTGCAACGAAGAGAATCGCTGCATGATTTCATTCATTCGCCTGCTCATGTTGTGAATCGTTTCCACCTGCGACCGCAGGGTGGGAGCAAGTGTTTCCGCGTAGAGCAAAATCAGATCGGAATTTCCGAGCACCGAGGTCAGCGCATTGTTGAAATTATGCCGTGCCTCGAGCATGTAGCGTCCGAGGGCAGCTTCTTGTTCAAGTTGGGACTTGAATTCATCGCGTCGCGCCAGTGCCGCCTTGGCCTGCCGGCATTCCAGGAGCTGAGATGCAACCGCCACGCATAATGTAGGCCATCCATTCACATCGGGCAGGGTGACCATAACAGGGGCCATCGTTGAGCAGTTGTTCAAACGCGAAACGTGGAGTACGGGCGTCTGCGAGAGTTGGAGAACGTCGAGAACAGAGGCAAGGGCATCGGGCCCAAGCCCCCCCACAATTGCCAGATCGCGGGCTTCGCTTTTCAGCGAGCCACAGAAGTTGCTCTCTAGTAGCGTAAACGAAGGCGAATCGGGCTGGGATTGCCAGTGACAGGTAATCGCACGGGAAAAATCGGCTTCGTCGGAAATGATGACTACGGTCGGGCGATTCACCACAATCACTCCCTATCTGTGATTCCCTTAGAATCGATGTCGGAGAGCTGATTTGCGGCAGTCTCCGCATCCCACTGTAGTAAGTTTGCTGCTTCGAATTCATGCGAGGCGCCGGTCAAGGCCGCAACTCCCGCCGCTGCGGCGGCCCTTGCCTGGGCGGGGACGCCGTCACCTTCGCTTGTAGCGGAGCCATCGCTTGCCGCGGGACCTTCGGAATTTGCTGCGAGACGCGGATCGCTCTTCCCGACAATTGCCAGAGCCGCTTCGACCGCGGTGCGCAGGTCCGCTAGAATGCAGAGCGGCTGGCCGGAAGAATATTCGGCATGGAACATGACTTTCCACGACTGGCAAATGAGTAGCAATCTGTGAATAGGTTCGTCCCCGGCAAACTGGGCCTTGCGGCAATCAAGCCTCGTCACACCGCGAGATTCCAGTTCCCGCAGGCCGTCCAGAATGGCGCTCAGATCCTGGTGCATCAGGCGAAAGAATCGGCGACGAATCAGGAAGCCAAAGCGCGCAAAGGCCACAATGGCTGACGGCTCAAAGAATGCCTCGCCGGCTGACATTTTGATTTCTCTTCCGCGCTCGATTATCCGGCTGGTAAGAAGCTCGTTCAGGCTGTCGGCACTTTTTGCGCTCGCTAGCAGATCATCCAGGGGCGCCACCCACTCTGGCTCGGCCACCTCACAGACGCCGAGAATGGGTTCCAGCGTCAGCCCCACGGCCGCCAGAGAAAGGTCGGCATTGGATGCGGGGGAAGGTACGTGCTGCGAAAAGAACTGCACCACCATGAAATCCACTTTGTCGCGATCCTGATCGCTGTGTAGAGTCTTGCCGAGATGATGCAGCAGAAGCTGGCGCAAAGCGTCTTCAGTTACGTCCTCCGAGGTCTGGAGAAAGTGGCGGAGTTGATGAACCGGAATGCTCGGATCAAATTCCTGCATCCATCTTGCCGCGTCAGCAGCGGCTTCGGGAGATGGCAGGCCCGTTGCCGCTTCCAGTTCCGGGCAAGGGTGCATTTCGATCCTTAATTCACGAGCCAGCAAGCCGTACAAAGCATAAACAGCACGGGTGTTCTGCCAGTGGATTGCGGGGTCGTCCTTAATCGAAATCATGGGTAAGCTATTTCCGTTTTGCGCCAAGACCGCCGGCACTAAGCCATATGCACGGGGGCCTCCACATCTAGTTTGCCGTAACATATTGAATATAAATGGTGGGATGCCAAAAAACACTTTGCGTTTCCGTGTCTCATAATGAGACACAGTCTCAAAACCTTACTGGAGACCCGGCCTGACGTGCGGGAACTCAATCGGCGAATTAATGTTGTATCGCTTAAGTTTGCGGTACAAGGTTGCGCGGCTGATACCGAGCATTTTCCCCGCCCGTACTTTGTCGCCATTGACCTGCAGAAAGACGCGTTCGATGGTGGCGCGCTCAATGTCCTCGAGATCGTTGGAAGGAAGTGAAATCTGAGGCGCCGCGGCGCTGGTTACAAGTTGTGGGGACCGGAGTGAAACAATTTCCGGAGGCAGATCGGAAACATCGATTACTTTACTTTCTCCCAGCGCGGCTGCCCGCTCGATGCAATTTTCCAGCTCGCGAACGTTTCCCGGCCAGTCGTATTGAAGAAGGCACTTCATGGCCGCACCGCTTAACTGCATTTGAGAGTCGGGGGCATGGCGCTCTAGAAACCAGTGAACCAGCGTGGGAATGTCGGAGCGACGCTCGCGTAGTGCAGGCAGATGTACGGTCACCACGTTCAAGCGAAAATAGAGATCTTTGCGAAACCGTCCAGCCCGGTATTCGGCTTCAAGATCGCGATTGGTGGCAGCAACGACGCGAACGTCCACTGGCACATTCTGGTTGCTGCCCACCCTGCGCACTTCCTTTTCCTGCAGAACTCTCAGCAGCTTGGCCTGCAATTCGAGGGGTAGCTCGCCAATTTCATCGAGGAAAATGGTGCCGCCATTTGCACACTGAAACAGTCCTTGCTTGGAGCGGACCGCGCCGGTGAAAGCACCGCGTTCATAGCCGAACAGCTCGCTCTCGATCAGGGATGGAACCAGGGAGCCGCAATCTACGGCCACGAAAGGGCGGCCTGCCAGGGTGCCACGAAAGTGGATGGCACGCGCGACCAGTTCTTTGCCGGTGCCGCTCTCACCGGTGATCAGAACCGGAGTGCGCGTGTTTTTCAAGCGGCTGACCATGCGGAGGACATCCTGAATTCGAGGAGCTGTACCGACAATCCCGTGCAGTTCGGTTTCTGTGTCCACGCGCTCGCGCAGAAATTCGTTTTCTTCGACCAGTGCCACTTTCTCGGCCATTCTTCGCAAGAACAGGCGCAGTTCTTCGAGGGGAGAGAATGGCTTTGAAATGTAGTCGTAAGCGCCGAGTTTCATGGCCTGCACAGCTGTCTCGACCGAACTGTGTCCCGTCATCACAGCTACTTCGGCGCGGGGGAGCTTTTTTTTGACCCGTTCCAGGAACTCCAGCCCAGACATCTGCGGCATGACTAAATCAGTGAGGATCAGGTGCGCGGGCTGTTCCTCAAGGAGGGTCAGCGCTGCTTCGCCCGTGTTCGCTTCCATGCAGGTGAAGCCGAGGCCCTGGGCCACGGCCACGCAAAGCCGGCGGATGCTTTCTTCGTCGTCCACCACCAGAAAATGAAGATCCAGACGTTCGCTCACAGGGGCTTCCCGATGGTCTGTTGAACCACTGAGATAAACTGCTGGACCCGGAATGGCTTTTCGACGCAAGGCGCCCCGGTTTTTTGAAGCGTGGCGACGGTATCTTCGTTGGCGATGTCGCCGGTGATAAAGACCAGGCGAGAGGCAAGCTCGGGACGGTGGCGCGAAATCCATGCGTAGACGTCGGCGCCATTGACTCCGCCGGGAGTTCGCATATCGGACACTACGCCCAGGAACTCACCCGATTGGAGCTGGATAAGGCCGTCGGCGCCAGATTCGCTGCACACCACCTCATACCCGCTGCGTTCCAGCACCGCTCGCACATAACTCATTACGGCGGGCTCGTCTTCAATCAGCAGGACCGGGCGATTCTCAGTTTTTGAGACAGCTGTACTCATGGTTTAGAGACTCCAGCAGCGGCGGAGCGGGAGGCGACTTCGTTGACCGCCGGGAACCGGACGGTAAATGTCGCCCCTTCATCGCCGATGTTATTCGAGCAAAGGATTTCTCCGCCGTGTTCTTTCACGATTCCGTAACAGATGCTGAGGCCTAGTCCGGTGCCTTCGCCGACCTGCTTGGTAGTGAAAAATGGGTCAAAGATGCGTTCCGGACTGCTGATTCCGTGGCCGTTATCGCGGAAGCAGACCTCCACGAACTCACCGTCGCGAGTAGTGGAGATAGCAATTCGCGGCCCGGTAACCGCCTCCCTCACGGCATCGTAGGCGTTGTTCAGGATATTCAGGAAGACCTGCTGTAACTGGTGGGCATCGCCGACCACGAAAGGCAAGCCTTCGTCATAGTGTTCGGTTACTGAAACGCCTCGACTTTGAAGATCGTAAGCGCGCAACTGGATGGTGCGTTTGAGAACAGTGTTCAGCTGCACGGGTTTGCGCTGCGGGGGCATCTGGCGGGCAAAGCTGAGCAGGTTTTGCACAATTTGCTTCGTCCGTTGTGCCTCTTGCAGAATGACCCGCAAGTCTTTGCGAGCGCTCTCCGGAACCTCCTGGTTTTCCATGAGCAGGTCGGCAAAGCCGAGGATGGCGGTAAGAGGATTGTTCACTTCATGTGCGACTCCGGAAACCAACTGGCCCACGGCTGCCATTTTTTCCGCGTGCATGAGTTTGGCCTGCAGGGAGGCTGCGTCGGTAACATCGCTCATGACCACGACGATGCTCGCGACCTGGCTCTGCTCGTCGCGCATGGGGCTCAGGTTGACGGAAAATTGGCCCACCCGCCCGTCTTCCCTGAGGATTTGGAGTTCCAGGTTGTCGACTTGACTGCCGGAGAGCACGGCCGAATACGCCTGCTGCAGGGCCTCACGTTTGGATGCAGCGACCAGGGCCGCCAGCGGCAACCCTAAAATCGACTCCTGCTCATATCCCATGACCTGCCAGCGCCGATTGGCATAGCTGATGAGTCCGGCTGTATCGGCGACGAGTATCAGGCTTTGGGTATTGTTCAATATTTTGCCGGAAAAGTCGCGTTCTCGCTGCAGCTCCGACTGATAAGCTTTTAGTCCAGAGACGTCGAGCATGAGTCCGCGATACTGAATGACTTTTCCCTGCGCGTCGCGGACGGCAAAGCTATTCACCAGCACGTGAACGGCGCTTCCATCTTTGCGTTTGAGCGCCTCTTCACGGTTGCGCAAGCCGCCTTCCCGTTCCATTTCCAGGAACAATCGCCGGTGCGGTTCAGGTCCACGAAAAACTTCTTCGCGGGGATCGCAATGCAGAAGCTCTTCCCGGCTGTCATGGCCGAGCATGCGTACCAGTGCATCATTGACCTCGATGAACCGGCCGTCGGGACTGCAGAAGAACAAACCTTCCTGAATGTTGTCGAACAGCTCGCGGTAGCGCCGCTCGGCTTCGCGGCGGTCAGTGATATCTTTCAGAACATGGATGGTCTGCAGCCCCTCGCTGCTGGCCGCGTGCACCTGCGAGGTAGAGACTAAATAGGTGCGCTCTAACACGGGATGCACATACTCATCCGTGAGACCGCCGACACTGCGGCAGAAAGGGCAGGATCGCGAGGGCGCATTCACGCCGGTTGCCAGCAGAGCGCCCATGTTCAAGCCAATCAACTGCTGCGGCTGCACACCAATGAAATCCGCCAGAGCGCGATTCACGCGCAAAACATTCCCCGATTCATCGTGCGCGACGATAAAATCTGAAATCGCGTCGAAGATTTCAATCCAGTGCCGGTTCGCCTGCTCCATTCGAGTAAAGAAGCGGGCGTTTTCAAGGGCTACCGAAGCCTGCCCGGCTATGGCCTGAAGCAGTTGGCGATCCGAATCACGGACCGCTTCATGGCGATCGGCAAGACAGAGACACCCCAGCAGCTCCCCCGAACTTCCCTGCAGTCGCGCAACCAGCACCTGGTTCCAACCAATTTCGGACGCCATCTCGGTCCCCAACAACTCGTCGACAGGAACCGCAAATATGGATTCGGAGACCAGTACAACTCCGGCCATGACCGCATGAGCCAACCTGGTTTCGAACGGGCGATTATGCGCGGCAGCGGACGGAGACTGGGCCAGCATCACGGCCGGGTCCGCGCCGGTTTGCACGATCAGAGCTGCGCCTGCGGCTTCCATCATGTCAGCCGCGCGATCCACGAACTGCTGCGCGATTTCCGGTTCGCGAAGCAGAGAGTTCACTTGCAATGCCAGGCTGGTGAGGGATTCCGCCTTTTGCCGGTGTTGCTCGGAAAGCAAGAGATTGCGACTTACCTCGAGAGCGACAGTAAGCTGAGCAGCCAGCGCCTGAGCGCGGCGAACGTCTTCAGGAATGATACGTCCGTGGTTCGTGCGATCCAGCACTCCGAATATGCCGAGCAGTTCGCCGTCAGCCCCAAGCAGAGGTGCTAAGAGAAACTGGCGCACATTGAACTGGGCGAGGATTTGCAGATTGGCGCCGGGCCACTGCGTCGCGTCGTCCGTCCAGATCAATTCTTTACTTTCGAGAGCGCGGGTCAGAATTCCTGGAGGAAGGGCGAAAGCGGATCCGGGTTTACCTTGGACGTAACTCCAGCGGACTTCGATCTTGCCTTCTTGAGCCAATCCGACGAAGGCCCGGGAAAAACCAAGAAAATCACCCGCGCGACGAACAAACTTTTGCATGAACTGCTCGAGGTCGGCAATCGATCCCAGCTCGGAGGCAATACTGACGAGCTGGTGCAGTTCGTGTGCCTGTGCGCGCGCCTTGGCATAGAGCTCAGCGTTAGAGATGGCGACCGCCGCAAAGCTGGTGATTACGGGAAGAAGGGCCTTTTCTTCCGTAGTGAAAGCGCCTTCGGGCCGGGGATATACGAGAATCGCACCCTGCTTCAGGGAGGTGTGGAACGGGGCGGCGATCAGCGCACCCGCTGGGATAACATCCCCCAAGGAATGAGCTGCCGGGTCAATAGCTACGCTGATGGGCTCATTTGCGGCCAGGGCCCGGCTGGCGAGGTCGGACGCGAAGTGGAGACTATTTCGATCGTGCCGCGCCCGCACAGAAATCGCCAACCCCGGCATCTCGGTGGACACTGCGGCGAGATCAAAACCCGAGCTTTCGCGCACCAAGATGCAAACCAGCGGAGTGCGCAGGAGAACTCTGAGGCGATCGGCAACGGCCTCAACTAATAGAGCGAGGTCCGGTTCGGAATGCAGGCTATGGGCCACCTCGGCCAAAATTTGCGCGCGCCGCTGCTCCTCGCGGGCTTGTTCAGAGAGGCGCGCCGCCTCCAGGAAGCTCCCCAACTGGGCCGCCAGAATGGTCGCCTTGGCGGCATGGTCGGGAGTAAAAAAATGCGCCTCGGCATGATGCAAGAACACCGCAGCACCAATCACCTCATTGAAGACAATCAAGGGAGCCGCCATCAGCGACTTGGCCTGGTATTCCGCCGCCAGTGGGTAGGCAGCTGGGTTTAAGCCATTCACGTAGACAGTTTTTTTCTGCCGAATCGCTTCCGCAGCAATTCCGCTTTCGTCCCTCTCCAGGCGCGCATCCCGGAAGCGGTCCGCCATCCAGCCGCTGGCGGCTGTTCCCACGAACTGGTCCGGAAGCAACAGTTGCCAGACATATGCACCGCTCACGCAGAAATAGTCGCGCGTGCTACTGCAAAACAGGTCCAAAATTTCTGCGGAGGAACGCCCTTGGGCAGCGGCACCGGAAAATTCCAGCAAGAGGTTTTGGAACGGGTCGTCTTCTCCGGATCCATGACCTGGTCTGCGCAGTGTTTGTTCGGGTCCCGTCGTGAGAAGCCCCCTAAAATCGTTGCGAGCTGATGGAGCCACAAGTTATTGATTAATATGACTCTATAGGCAAATCTCAAATTGAGTCAATAAATCTCACACTTGTAAACAGCGGAGGACCCTTTTTGCCATGTCTTTTCGTTCCCACAAGAGTATGGCGCTAACCGAATTTGGAAGAACTTCATCGCTCGCATTTCGAGCTCCGATGCCAGGCAGCAGGTATGCAGAACCCCCGCATGAGCCGAACCTACCACTGAGGCTAGACCTCCCGCCTTCCTGGAAACGAAAGTAATCGGCGGTCACCCGATTCTTGTTACTGCCATAGTGGGTCGGTGGAAAAATGGAAGCTCGCAACCGCCAGAGCTGGAATCACCGGGTTGTCCCTCATGTTCCTCCCGGAGAGGGTGGCAAAGGCGAACACGTGTTCCGAATCATTGGTGGAGAGAGTCATGTCAATTGGCAAGAAACTATACGTAAACTTCGGCGCCGTGCTGGCAATGGTAATTGTGCTTTTCCTGATTAACTTGGTTGCCGTGCACCGGGAACATACCGCCAAGGCGGCGGCCTCGCAGGCGCTGCGGATGGCGGAAAATACCAACAACATCCGTTTTCAGATGATGCAAAACCGCCTCTATCTCAGCAATTATCTGCTGAGCGGGGACAGCCGCGAAGTAGAGCGGATGAATGACGGCATCCATCAGATGAACGAATCGCTGGGGAACATTCAGAAGATGCTGAACTCCGATCAGCAGCTGTCTGCTCTCGACAGCGTGCGGAAGAATGAGGCCGCGTGGGTCACGGAATTTGCGCAACCGATGTTGCAGAAGCGCAAGGAAGTGGACGCCGGGAATTCAACGGTGGCCGACTTACAAATTTACTACTTACAAAAGGACGCGTCCTCCTGGGTGCAGAACTCTACCGATAACCTCGACCTCGCGGACCAGGAAAATAGGCAAATCCTGGAAGAGCGCCGGAAATCGGACGAAACGGCTGGAAGCTGGACAATTTTTGTGGCTGTGCTGAGCACACTGGCAGCGCTGGCCCTGGGCATCATCATCGCCTTCAGAACAGCGAGGTCCATCACCTCACCGCTTAAGGACCTGATGTTTATCGCCCAACAGATCGGTACTTCCGGAGATCTGGGCCACAAGATCGATATTCAAAGAGAGGATGAAATCGGTCAACTGGGACGCACTTTCAATGGCATGGTCACTTATCTCAAAGAAATGGCTTCCGTGTCGGAAGGAATTGCGGGCGGAAATCTCACGCTCGAGGTCAAGCCTCGTTCAAAAAATGACACGCTAGGAAATGCTTTCGCCAAAATGCTCGAAGGTCTGCGGAGTCTGGTGCGAAACGTCAAAGATGCTGGTGCGCAAGTCGCCAGCACATCCTCGCAGGTGGCGGGCGCCTCCGACGAGTCGGCAAAAATCAGCTTACAAACCTCGTCGGCGATTGATGAAGTCACCAGCACCATGCACGAGATGAGTGTGAACGTACAAAATATGGTGAAGAGCACCCAGGTGCAGGCCTCTAGCGTCAGCGAGACATCGGCCTCTATCGATCAGATGGTGGCCTCCATTCAACGGGTGGCGGACACGGCAAGGGTACTCCTCGACATTTCGAACCGTTCGCGCGAAGAGGTGCACAGCGGCATCCAGACGATGGAAAAAGCCACCGAGGGGCTTAACAAAATCAACATTACGATCGGTTCCTCAGGACAGATCATCGGCGTCCTTGGGCAGCGGGCGGACGATATCGGCAAAATTATCGAGGTCATCGACGATCTGGCGGAACAGACCAACCTGCTGGCCCTCAATGCCGCAATTGAAGCAGCACGCGCGGGGGAACACGGCTTGGGCTTTGCCGTGGTGGCGGATGAAGTGCGCAAGCTGGCGGAAAAATCTGCGCAGTCCACGAAAGAAATTTCCGAACTGATTCAGAGCATTCAAAAGGAAGCGCGCAAGGCCGTGCAGAACATGGACCAGAGCACCAGCATCGTGAACCAGGGCCTGGATCTTGGGTCGGAGCTGAACACCGCATTGCACAAGATCTCGAACGTGGTAACCGAGGTTTACAAATTTGCCCAGGAAATTGGCGCCGCCACGAATGAGCAATCTCACGGCTCCACGCAGATAGCCCGGGCCACCACTCGCCTGAACGAAATCACCCACGAGATCAACTCCGCGGTCGAGGAGCAGGCGTCAGGCGCGCACGCGGTGGTGAAAGCTATGGAGCGCATGCGGGAACTGGTCCAGCAGACAACCTCGGGATCCACGGAACTGGCAGCCTCAGCTGAACAAATGTCAAAAATGTCAGGCGATCTGCTGGATTCCATGGACCGTTTCGGTACCGAACAGCAGAGTCCGAATTTTGCCGGCGAGGAGCCCGGCC
Source organism: Terriglobales bacterium (assembly GCA_038254805.1). Classification (GTDB taxonomy): domain Bacteria; phylum Acidobacteriota; class Terriglobia; order Terriglobales; family Acidobacteriaceae; genus Gp1-AA145. Next base: position 30,725 of record JBBSFW010000015.1, on the reverse strand, counting down.
GTAAAGCCACGCGCTATGCCGCGGCGGGATCACGCGCATGAGTTCCGGAGCAGGCACGAACCGCGAGCTTCATATTGTCGGCTTCCAAGTGGGTCGCGAAACTTACGGCGTTCCCATTACATCTTTGCACGAGATCGTGCGGGTCCCGGAGATTACGGCGGTCCCTGACGCCCCCGATTATATGGAGGGGGTGATCAATCTGCGCGGCAAGATCGTTTCGGTGATTGATTTGCGCAAGCGCCTGGGCGAGAAGAAAGTCACCCTAACCCGCCGCAACCGCATTCTGGTGGTGGAATACAAGGGCCGTCTTTCGGGATTGATCGTGGACTCCGCCTCGGAAGTGTTGAAAATTCCGGCGGCGGATGTCGAAATCTCGCCAACGTCTCTGCAGGAAGGAAGCCTAAATTGCGTCACCGGACTGGGGAAGTGCAAGGGCCGCCTGATTGTGCTTCTCGACGTGACTAAGCTGCTGGATCTTGGGGCCATAAGAAATGCTGCCGCATCGGAGAACCCGGCGGAGCCGAACGCGCGCCGGACAGCGGCCGGAAGGTAAACGAGGAAAGATGAGCTCTCCAGCCATTGCAGTGCATTTCAGCGAGGCCGAACTGCGGCTGCTGCAGACGCTGGTGTATCAGGAATGCGGAATGTATTTCGACGCTCGCAGAACGCACTTCCTGCAAGACCGGTTGCAAAGGCGGCTGCGGAAGTGCCGCATTGACTCTTTTTACAGCTATTACCGGCTATTGATCAGCACCGAAGGCAGGCGGGAGCTCTCCCTTTTACTCGAGAACCTGACTGTGAACGAGACCAGCTTCTTCCGCAACAAGGCCCAGCTGGCATTGTTTCATAAGCATATTCTCGACGAAATCATTCGCCGCAAACAGGAACGGGGGGACCACCAGTTAAAGGTGTGGAGCGCCGGCTGCTCCACCGGGCAGGAAGCCTACACGATAGCAATGCTGGTAGCCGACGCGCTGGCCTACCACCAGTTGAGGATGCCGCGCCCCGGAGATACCGTGTGGCCAAAGCCGCTGGTGCCGCCGCCTTGGAAAGTAGAAGTGCCGGCCAGCGATATCAATTACTCCGTCCTGCGTGCCGGGCAGGAGGGAATTTACAGTGAGCACCAGATGTCGTCGGTGGACTATAACTACCGGCTTCGCTATTTCGACAAGGTGGGTGAGCGATACGCTGTTAAGAAGGCGATCAAGGAGTTGGTGCATTTCGATTTTCACAATCTTAAAACGGAATTTTTACCGCAGAGCAATGACATCATCTTCTGCCGGAATGTGATGATGTACTTCGATGAAGCCGAGCAACGCCGGCTGGTCGAAAAGTTCTACCGGTGTTTGACTCCAGGGGGCTACCTGTTGGTCGGGCATGCTGAGAGCCTGCTCGGTCTGACTGACAAGTTTGCCATGGTTTACAGGGAAAACGGCACAGCATACAAGCGGATTGAGGTCTCCCCATGAGCCAGTTTTCCGACGAGGCCAACACTGAATTGCGTGACCTTTTCTTCGAGACCGCGCAGGAGCTTCTGCAGACATTGAACGATGATGCCTTGCGGTTGGAGCAGGCCCCCAAGGATGCGGAAATCGTTCGCAGCATCCGGCGTACCGTGCACACGCTGAAAGGAGACGCGGCTGCCTGCGGATTCAGTGAACTCAGCGAGCTCGCTCATACTTTGGAGGACGCTCTTGCGGCCGAGGGGAGGGACGCGTCGGTGTCGATGGCAGAGCTTGGTCTTAGCGCTGCCGATGTATTTAGCGCAATGCTGGATTCTTACCGCCAGCAAGATCCGTTGCCAGATAATACCGGCTTCAAGGAGATGGTCAGGCAGTTCGCAGCGGGGGCGCAAGCGAACTACGGCAGCGCACCAAAGAAGTCGCCGGTCGAGCAAGTCGTCTGGACGGAATACGAAAGACTCGCAGCTGACGCCTCTCGCGCCCAGGGCAAGCGTATTGTTCACGTTATAGCGCACGTTGATCCACTGTGCACCATGCCCATCGCAGCCCGCCAACTAACCGCAAACGCATTGGCGGCGATCGCACAAATTATCGGCGCGAGACCTGATCTGGGCTCGCCGGGGCATGCCAAAGCCAAGGCCATCGATCTGTTGGTTACGACCGCGGCAAGTGATGCGGATGTTGTGGCGAAGTGCAGGATCCCGACCGTAATTTCCAGGGCGGAATGCTTTGAAGTGGACGCTTCTGGCGCCGGGCGGCTTGACGCTGATACCAACCTCGAAGGTGCTCAGCCGCCTCAGAAAAAAGAGTTGCGGGGGCATGATGCAGTGAAAGCGCCTGGGAGCGCAGGCGGCTCAGCCCCGGCAGCGGAGAATATTTTGCGGGTGGACGCCGAACGCATCGACAATGTCCTCAATCTGCTGGGAGAGCTGATTACCGGAAAATCGATGTTGCAGCAAGCCGTGCACGAGTTCGGCCGGCGCCATCCCCAGGACCCTTTGCGGGCCCGCTTCGCCGATGCCATGGGTTTTCAGTCACGGGTCCTCAATGACCTGCAGCGATCGGTCATGAAGGTTCGCATGGTCCCGGTGGAGCAACTTTTTCGACGCTTTCCCCGCATTGTGCGGGATGTTGCCAAACGAAGTCGCAAGCAGGCGCAACTTGTCGTGGGCGGCCAGAACACTGATCTGGACAAGACGCTGTTGGACGCGATTGCCGAACCACTGACCCACATTGTCAGGAATGCTGTAAGCCATGGGTTGGAGGCTCCGGCAGAGCGGGAAAGGGCGGGAAAGCCGGCGACCGGACAGATCCGCCTGGATGCTTATCATCGGGCCAATGAACTGATTGTCGAGGTGAGCGACGATGGGCGGGGAATCGATGTTGAAAAGCTAAAAGCCAAGGCGCTGAAAAAGAACCTGATCACATCCGACCAGGCAGCAAGCATGACGCAGGCGGAAATCCTCGACCTGATCTTCCGGCCCGGGTTCAGCACGGCTGAGGAGGTCACCGAAATTTCCGGACGCGGGGTTGGGCTGGACGTTGTGCGTAGCGTGCTGCACCGGCTCAAAGGGACGGTGGAACTGGAAACCCGGCCCGGTCATGGCACTCGATTCCGCCTGAAGCTTCCCTTGACTCTGGCCATCATCAAGGCTTTGCTGTTTCGGGTAGAGCACCGGCTTTACGCGGTGCCGATGCATTCAGTGGCCGAGATTACGCGAGCATGGGAGTCCGACCTGCACGGCGTGGATGGCTGCGAGGTTTTACAGCTTCGCGGGCGGGCGCTTCCGCTGGTGCGCATGGGACACAAATCGTTTGACGACAGCGGAGAGCGATTGCGAAAAATCTTTGTATTGGTCATGACCCTCGGGGCCCGCAAGCTGGGCCTGATTGTGGACTCCATGGAAGGGGAGGAGGAGCTTGTCATCAAGTCACTGGACGACCACACAATTGCAACCGATCTGGTGAGCGGCGCGTCCATTCTGGGGGATGGGCGGGTGGTATTGATTCTGAATCTCGCCGCGGTTCTGGACAGGTTCACGCAACGCAACGCGGATATTTTTTCCTCCGGACTTTTGCTTTCGAACGGCGAGCGTCGAGCCTACGCGGCGTCTGGAGGAAAGCAATGAGAACAGAGCCGGTGCGCGTACTGGTGGTGGACGATTCGGCCCTGATGCGGAAGCTGATCCCGCAGATCCTAGCGGCCGATGACTCCATCCAGGTCGTGGGCACAGCCATGGACGGCGCCTTCGGTCTGAAAAAGATTGAAGAACTGAAGCCGCAGGTCATCACGCTGGATTTGGAAATGCCCGGCATGGGCGGGCTGGCCATGCTGCAAGAAATCATGCGGCGGCATCGCCTGCCGGTGATCGTAGTCAGTTCGCACAGTACGGAGGGGGCCTCAGTAACGCTCAAGGCGCTTTCGCTGGGCGCATTTGACTTCGTGGCCAAGCCAAGTGATGTCTCCTCGCGCATGCCGGAAATTGCGCGTGACCTGATTTCAAAGATCAAGGCGGCGGCGCACAGCCGGGGAATGCAAGTCTCCCTGCCAACTACCTGGGCGGCGCATGGACTGCAGCATAAGGGAAGTAGCGCGGTCAAACGGCCGCCCACAAAAATTGTAGCGATAGGCATCTCCACCGGCGGCCCGCAGTCTCTGCAATACGTACTCTCGCAATTGCCGGCGGATTTTCCGGGGAGCATTGCGGTTGTGCAGCACATGCCCGAGGGATTTACGGAGATGTTTGCGCGGCGACTCGATGAAAGCTGCGCGCTAACCATCAAAGAAGCGCAATCGGGTGATTTGCTGCTTGCGGGGCGGGTGCTGATTTGCCCCGGTAGCCGGCACTTGAAAGTTAAACGCCTGCCCTTCGGCGACGTTGCAATATTGAGTGATGATCCCCGCGTCAACGGGCACCGGCCCTCCGCCGACGTGCTGTTTAAAAGCGCCGCTGAAGAGTTTGGCGGCCAGGTGGTAGGCGTGATCATGACCGGAATGGGGGACGACGGGGCGCGCGGGATAGACCTCATCGAGGCCGCAGGCGGCGCCACGATTGCCCAGAGCGAGCGTTCCTGCGTGGTTTTCGGCATGCCCAAGGCGGCGATAGATCGCGGCCATGTCATGCAGATAGTGGACCTGGAAGCGATGGCCGGTACTCTACAAGCACAGTGCTCAAAGCGAAACGCAGCCGGAATCGGCGCGGGACAGATTTGATTTGCAATAACCGGCAGCCGTATCAGCCGGAGATCGAGACGCAGTGAAAAAAAAGGGGGAGTTATGGAGCAGTTCGCAGCAGTTAAGCGGAGCAAAGACGGGCAACCGGTCCAGTACTTGATCGTGGACGATTCCGTCTTCGCGCGCAAGAACCTGGGCCGGATCATAGACAGTTTCGGCGGGAAGGTAGTGGGCGAGGCCGGCGACGGTCTGACCGCCATCACCGAATATGAACGCATCAAACCCGACATCGTGCTTATGGATATCACCATGCCGCAGATGGAAGGTATTGAGGCGGCGGAAAAGATCGTGCAGAAAAATCCCGCGGCTCGCATTGTGATGGTGTCTTCAGTCGGCTACCAGGAGAACATCGTGGCGGCGTTGCAGCGCGGAGCGCGGCACTTCGTGCAAAAGCCGGTGAAGGCGGAGGTACTTTACGAAGTAATTAAGTACGTTCTGGGAGAAGAAGGAACGGTCGCGAGCGCTGCGGGCGCGGGAGCCTGAAATGAAGATGGAACTGATCCAGCCGTTCATCAATGCGGCTGATGCAGTCCTGGCACAAGGTCTGCAGTCTCCGATGGCAATTGGCAATCTAAGCATGGACGAGGAAGCCTACCGCCGCAGGGGAGTGGCCGCCATGGTGCGGCTCACCGGTGACATTGAAGGCAGAATCATATTTGACCTCGCGCCGAAAACCGCCTCACTCGTGGCCAATCATTTGGCAGGGGCGGAGCTGCCGGAATCGGATGAACTGGTTCGGGAAGCGGTGTGCGAGTTGGCGAACCAAGTCGTCGGAAATGCAGTCGCCACGTTAAATGATGAGGGATTCCTTTTTCGCGTACATCCCCCTGAACTCCATACTTCCGAGCATGGCCCCAAGAGCACTGAGGATACGGAAGCACTGGTGCTGTGCTTTGAAACCGCCAGCGGCAACCTGTACATGAACATTGCCCTGCGTTACGGCCAGTCCAGGAAGAAAGTGGCGGCGCGGGGGTAATTGGCCCTCCTCCCCAACCTCGCAGGCCGGTGAGAGCGTGCCTTCTATTTCCCGTCTTTAAGCTGACTGCTCATCGCCTAAGGTCCCGCAACTAAATACACAGGATTTTGCGGTGGCATCACTATTCCAGCGCCACTTTGGCTGGTGGTGGACATTCCTGACGGGTTAACCACGCTGAATGTTCCCGCTTGCGCGTCAACGCTCGAAATGAGAAACACACCATTGTTGCCGGCATCCGACATGCCGGTGATGAACACGCTCGTGCCCGCTTGCAGGCCGGAGCCGCTAGTCAAGGAATAAGTGTACGTGGTGATGCTGGTCGAAGCGATGCGGGCCGCGGCTGAGATCGAGATCTGTTGTGGCGAAAATGAACTCAGGGGCGCGGCAATGGACGCGCTGAAAACATCTGCGGCGTGCGGGCTCACTCCGGAAGGCGATGCGAAAGTGTCGATCACTGCCACATTGCCTGCGTCGCACTGGGAAACGTAAACTTTGAAGGCTGAAGTGGTACTTCCCCGGGAGGCCACCGTGAAAACACGAAACCGCGCGCTCGCGCATCCGGTGGGATTGGCGGCGTCAACTGCTTGGGCAGACAACGGGATGGTCGTCTTTACAAGTCCGGTAGCGATATCAACGACTGATGCCTGGGTGCATATCAATCCTGAATCCAGCTGATAGCTGGCCACATAAGCCCTGCCGTCCGCAAGTGCAGTAACCGAGACCGGAACGGGGGCCGTGTGACATGGATATCCAGCAGTGGAAGGCGGGGTGATAGGCACAGGCCCCGCCGCCCGAGGAGCGGGCGGATCGACCGCCGCATTGAGGATGCTTAGGGAGTCCGACCCGGAATTGGCGACCAGCAGCGCATTAGCGGTGCTGTCATATAAGAGAAAGTTTGATCCGGACCCGCCGCTGGAGACGGTGGCAGTCACCGAGTCGGACAAGGTATCAACGTCATAGATGGTGCCGCTCGCGTCGAGTGCGTAAATTCTGGCACTGTCTGAACGAGCGACAATCCAGACCGGCGGCGCACCAAGCGGAATAGTCTTGCCCACGCTGTTGTCCACCGTGTTGATCACAGTCACGTCACTACTTCCCTGGTTGGCCACATAAAGCTTTTGCGCGTTAGGCAATTCCGCCATTGCAATAGGCCGGGTACCGGCCGGAACTGTGGCGGTGACCACATTTGAGGTGGTGTTGATCACCGAGACGGTATTGTTCCCGGAATTGGCGACATATACATTCCCGTTCTCGGTGGTGTGTACAAAAACCGGCTTTGAGCCGCCAGGCAGGCTGATGGTGACGGCCGCGGTGGGAGTAGGCGTGTTGTTTGCAGAAACCGTATCCTCGCCGGTGTTGGCCACATATAGCCGGGTGCCGTTGGGAATCAAAACAGCATGTACAGGCGCAACACCGGTGGCAAACACCCCTTGGCTGGTATCCCCGGAGACGTCAATGCGGCTGGCGCTGCCGGGATCAGCTGGGCCGTTGGTGCTCAGAGCAACCACAAAGTGGAAAGCGCTGGGGTCTGGAGGTGGCAAAGGTATGGGCTGCGCGACGGGACGGTAAACGTCTCCGCATCCGAGGCCGATCAACGCAAAAAGCGCCGCCACGGACGCCATCACCACGCGCGGGCAAGCTGCAGGCGTGAACTCATTTTTGTGGAATCCAGATATCATTGGGGAAAGGTCTTAATTCTAAAGGCTGAGCGGATTTCTCGCCAGAGAGCGCATCCTCGGCGAGATTCAGGGTAGGAAGCGTGGCGCGAACATAAGGTTGTAAGATGCCGGCCTTTTGGGGACAAGCCAGCGTAGCCCTGCGCCCGGCGCGAGCATATTCGAAATATGCAAAATTTCTTGACGCCTGGGACTTAATGAAGCAGAAACTGCTGATGCCAAACTTACCGGAAAAAGAACCGGAGTCCGTTTGCGAAGCCCTTGCGTGAGAGGATGGACAAGCTGCGTTGTTTCTCGCGTTCTTTGCGAGAAGTGGGCTAACTATAACTCACCTTGCGCTCGCCCTTCACGATCCGGCCGATGGCGTAGTACTTTTCGCCGGCGCGGTCGAGCACCGTCTGCGCTTTTTTGAATTTCTTGGAGGGGACCACCAGCAGCATGCCGAGCCCCATGTTGAAGGTGCGCATCATTTCTTCTTGCGGGACATTGCCCAGTTGTTGCAGGTGGCTAAAGATCGGCAGCACCGGCCAGGAGCCGTATTCAATCACGGCTGCGACCCCGCGGGGGAGAACGCGAGGCAGATTCTCCGTGATTCCGCCGCCGGTGATGTGCGCCAAGGCTGACACACACTCGGCGGTAACCAGCTTTTTGATGATTGGCCAGTAGCTGCGGTGGGTGCGCAGGAGCTCGTTCCCCACCTTGCCTTTGAGCTCGTTTACGTAAGTTTCCAACGTGTAACCGGCAATTTCAAACAGCAGCTTGCGAGCCAGGGAATAGCCGTTGGTGTGGAGTCCGGTGGAAGGCAGTCCGAGAATGATGTCTCCAGCCTCGACCGTCTTGCCAGTGACGATGCGATCGCGCTCCACCACGCCAACAATGAATCCCGCCAGATCGTACTCGCCGCTGGGATAAAAACCGGGCATCTCCGCGGTCTCACCACCAATCAGAGCGCAGCCGTTGTGCTTGCAGGCGTCGGCCAGTCCCTCGACAACTTTTTCGGCAATTTCGGGCTGAAGCTTCCCGGTGGCCAGATAATCCATGAAAAACAGCGGCGCGGCGCCTTGCACGGCGATGTCATTCACGCAATGGTTCACCAGGTCGGCGCCGATGGTGTAGTGGATATTCATCTCGAATGCGAGTTTCAGCTTGGTGCCCACCCCGTCCACGCTGGAAACCAGAACTGGGTCGGCATACTTCGTCTTGTCCACGGAAAACAATCCGCCAAAGCCGCCGATCTCGCTTAGCACGCCCTTGGTAAAGGTTTTGTGGGCCAGGTACTTAATGCGCTGCTTGGTGCGGTTTGCCTGGTCAATATTGACGCCGGCGTCAGCGTAAGTAATGGGGTTTGAGGGATTCTGGGCCACAGTGCGTCCGGTTGCGATGTGCGGGAGCCTGATACTCAGGGGAAAAACTTCCAGATTGTAGCACGTTCACCGGGCGGCCGAACCGGAGGCATTTTAGCTGGGCACGCAGGCAACATCCGCGCGAGCCGAAATCAAAGTAGCTGTGAACTTGCTCCGTGTCTCATGAAATTCCGGTGGAAACCTCGATTGAGCGGCCGCGGCAAAGTGCGCATTTATCCGCCTTCGATTTGTGCGCTTCTGCTGCTCGGCGAACGCAGACTTCTCGGGCCGGACGTTTCTAGTCCACTTTTGGGAACATTTTTGGGAATATTTTAAGATTCGCCTTTTATTCGCTTCGCGCAAGCGGTATACTCCAGCCAAGTTCAAGTTGTTCTCACAGGAGAAAATGTTCATGGCGGACGAGCGGAACCGGGCGATTGATCTGGCGTTTGCGCAAATCGAAAAGCAGTTTGGCAAAGGCTCCATTATGCGGCTGGGGTCGAAAGAGGCAATCGTTCCCATTTCCGTGATCTCGACCGGAGCCATCTCGTTCGACGCGGCGCTCGGGGTGGGTGGCTTCCCGCGCGGACGCGTGGTTGAAGTTTTTGGACCGGAGTCTTCCGGCAAGACCACGATCACGCTACAGGTAATCGCGGAGGCGCAGAAGGCCGGCGGCATGGCCGCGTTCGTGGACGCCGAGCACGCGCTCGATCCCGCGTACGCCAAAAAGCTGGGCGTGGACGTGGACAACCTGCTGGTATCGCAGCCCGATTATGGCGAGCAGGCGCTCGAAATTACGGAAGCTCTGGTGCGGTCCAACGCCATTGACGTGCTGGTCGTGGATTCGGTGGCTGCACTGGTGCCCAAGGCCGAACTCGACGGTGAAATGGGCGACAGCCACATGGGACTGCAGGCCCGGCTCATGTCGCAAGCGCTGCGCAAATTGACCGGGACGGTTTCGAAGTCGCGCACTTGCCTGATCTTCATCAACCAGATTCGCGAAAAAATTGGCGTAATGTTCGGCAATCCTGAGACCACCACCGGAGGCCGCGCGCTGAAGTTCTATTCCTCGGTGCGTATCGACATCCGCCGCATCGCGGCCATCAAAGAAGGCGACCTGGTGGTAGGCTCGCGCACCAAAGTGAAGATCGTGAAAAACAAAGTCGCGGCGCCCTTCCGCGAAGCTGAGTTCGATATTTTATACGGAGAGGGAATTTCGCGTGAAGGCGATCTGCTCGACCTGGCGGCAAACCAGAATATTTTGGAGAAATCCGGGTCCTGGTACAGCTACAAGGGCGAACGCATTGGCCAGGGCCGTGAAAACGCCCGCCAGTTTCTGAAAGACAACAAGGAAGTGACCACGCGGCTGGAGGCAGAGGTGCGAAAGACGCTGGGGCTTACGCTGCCGGGTCCACAAGCGGCGCCGCAGGCGCAAGCCGCCAGTCAGGGAGCAGGCCAGGGAGCGCGGGTCACGACCATGCCGACCACGGGAACGGAAGGGAAGGGACCGGCGAGGCGCTAGCGTCGCCAGAACTCAGACCTTGGATGCGAGCACTTTGACGGATTGTGCTTTTGCTGCCGGCGTGCAGTTTCTCTTTCCGCTTCCAGCATTTAACTCCTGTTCCTGCACCCGAATAGCGACGGAATGGCACCCGAACGCCGTCCGCAGATTCGGAAGCGCATCTGAGCGAATCCCTTCCGCGATGACAAACGCCTAATTGCCATCTGTCATCTCGCCCGAATAAAATCTAATCAATCCCCAGGAGCCGTGTCCCTGGCGTTCCCGAAAGGCTGATTGAAAAACGTCATCGCCATTTATCCCGGCTCGTTCGATCCGCCGACCAATGGGCATTTGGATCTGATTGAGCGCGGCAGCCATATTTTTGACGAGCTGGTGGTGGCGATCCTGCGCAATACCGAAAAGACCCCTTTGTTCAGCGTAGGCGACCGTCGCAGGATGCTGGAGGAGTTGACATCTAATTTCAAAAATGTTCGGGTGGATACGTTCGACGGGCTGACCGTCGATTACGCCACCCGGGTGAAAGCCGGCGCCGTATTACGCGGCATTCGCGCCTTGAGCGATTACGAATACGAGCTGCAGATGGCGCTCATGAACCGCAAGCTGCGGCCACATCTTGAGACAGTGTTCATGATGCCGGCCGAGCAGTATTCGTATCTGAGCTCGCGTCTGGTACGCGAAGTGGCGCGGCTGGGCGGCGACATCAGCGGGCTGGTCCCGGAAATCGTGGAACAGCGCCTCAAGGAAAAACTTGATCCGGCATATAAACTCTCAATTGGCAAAGTAAAAGCAAAGGCAGGGAAAGCATGACGCCCAGCACTGAATCCGCGGTGGCGCCCGTCATCACAGCCGGGCCGCTGAAACTCACCCAACGCATCGACCGCATCGAGCCTTCGGCCACCATGGCCGTGGTCGCCGAAGCGGACAAGCTGCGCCAGGCGGGCGCGGACGTGGTGGACTTGAGTGTGGGCGAGCCCCATTTTTCCACGCCGCAACATATTAAAGATGCCGCCATAGCGGCAATCAATAACAATTTCACGCGCTACACCGCCGTCGGCGGCACCGTTGAACTGAAAGACGCGATCATCCAGCGCCATGCGCAGGACTTCGGTTCGGCCTATAAACGCGAGGAAGCCATGGCCTCGGTGGGCGGCAAGCATGTGTTGTTCAACGCCATCCAGGTGTTGGTGGACCACGGAGACGAGGTCATTCTGCCGGTGCCGTACTGGGTATCGTTCAAAGACATCGTTCGCTACGCCGGCGGCAACTGTGTGCTGCTGCAAAGCGACGAAGAAGAGGGCTTTCGCGTGACAGCGGAAATGGTCGCGCGCGTGGTGACGCCGCGCACCAAGCTGATCATTCTGAATTCGCCGGCCAATCCCTCGGGGGCGGTGATGTCGCCGGAGGACCTAACCGAAGTTGTGCGTCTTGCTACCGAGCGCGGGATCTGGGTCATTTCCGACGAATGCTATGTGTATTTGAACTATAGCGGTCGTGAGTTTTCCATCGGCTCGCTGCAGGAATACCGCGAGCGGATGATCGTCGTGGGCTCTCTTTCAAAGACATACGCCATGACCGGATGGCGGATGGGCTATGCGCTCGCTCCGGCAGCGGTCGTCAGCGCCATGCAGATGCTGCAGAGCCAGTCCACCTCGAACCCGACTTCGATTGTGCAAAAAGCAGCAGTGGCGGCTCTCCAGGGCCCGCAGGGATGCGTGGTTGAGATGCGTAAAGATTACATTCATCTTCGCGATCAGGTATTGGCGGGCCTTGGTTCGATCGCTGGGATCAAGTGCGCCAAGCCGGAGGGCGCCTTCTACGTATACCCCAATATCTCGTCATTTTTCGGACGCGGCGGCGTACACGCCCCCGCAGATTTCTCGCGCAAGCTGCTGCATGGGGCGCATGTTGCTACGGTGCCCGGTGAGGGATTCGGTACCGATGAGCATATCCGAATCTCCTACGCGACTTCCGAGAAAGAGCTGGATCGCGGCTTGGAGCGGTTGCGGACATTTTTGCATTCGCTCTAAAAATGAGACCCTCAGCATTACCGAAGGGCGTCAGAAGGCCACAATCTCCTCGTATTCCCCGCCGGTTTCGGCCATTATCTTTTGGCGGGCAGCCTCTCTGCTGAGTTTGGCTTCTAAGGAGGGCTACCTGACCGTTCGCGCCCATGGGTGAACTGTATCCACTCCTAATGACGCCCTTATTCGACCCCCGCCCCTGGGGCCGGACAGATCTTTCGCCCATTTACCTTCAGCGTTTCACCGAGAAAATCGGAGAATCCTGGCTGACCGGGGACCATTGCAAGGTCCAAAACGGCGTCCACGCCGGAAAGCCGCTGGCCCAGCTGGCGGCGCATTTTAAACGCAAACTGATAGGCGAAGCTCCCAGGGACGAAGATCGTTTTCCGCTGCTGGTGAAATTCCTGTTCCCGCAGGAGAAATTGTCGGTGCAGGTGCATCCGGATGATGCAGCCGCGCGCGAAATGGGGGAGCCTTGCGGAAAAACCGAGTGCTGGTACGTGGCGCATGCCGAACCCGCGGCGGAGATTGGCTTGGGACTGAAATCGGGAGTCACGCGGGCGCATTTTGAACAATCGATCCGGGAAAATCGCGCGGAAGAACTTCTGAATTGGATAAAAGTTTCTCCCGGAGACATGATTTACGTTGCCGCAGGCACGGTGCACACGCTGGGGCCGGGTTCGATCATCGTCGAGACCCAGCAACAGTCCGACACCACATTCCGGCTTTACGACTACGGTCGTCCGCGAGAGCTTCATTTGGAAGAAGGGTTGCGGGTAATTAAAGAGAAAGTGGCATCGGGAAAGGTGAAGCCGCAGCCATTTTCGAAACTCGGCAAAAACGGAAACCGCGTACAGTCTCTGGTCACGTCTGAGTGCTTCGGCGTGGAGAAGTTTAATTTGCATGCGCCGCACGAGTTCGAATTGGCGGGCGCAGGCAAGAGCTCGGTGCAAATTCTGGTAGCGGTCGAAGGGTCGGCCACGATCGAGGCCCCGGGATGCGATTGCGTGCGTGTCAGCAAAGGCGATGCGGCGGTCGTGCCGGCCGCGATTTCCAGGTTTAGTGTCCAGCCACAGCCGGCTGTGCAGCTATTGAAATCGTATGTGCCGGGTCAGGCGGTCCCGGAACCGGAAACGATTTGAAATGGAAGCGCCAGATTCTGGATTTGCGAGCCGGCGAGAAGGAAATCTGAAATCCACGGTTTGAAGTCTATCATTCTCATGATCTCCAACTTTTATCCTGTAATTCTTGCCGGCGGCCGGGGGACCCGTTTCTGGCCTTTGAGCCGCAAGAAGCGCGCCAAGCAACTGCTGGCGCTCGATGGGAAGAAGACCATGATCCAACAGACGGTCTCGCGCCTCCTGCCCCTAGCCCCGGCGAAGCAATGTTGGGTCATCACGAACGGAGATTTGCGCCCAGAAATTCTGCGCCAGCTGCGCCAGCTGCGTTCCGAGCAGGTCATCGCCGAGCCAGCAGGACGAAACACTGCCCCCGCGATTGGTCTTGCAGCCTTCATCTTGCGGCGTGCGCATCCGGAGGCGGTGATCGGACTCTTTCCTTCGGACCATGTGATCACCAACCCCGAACGCTTCCGCGAAGTTCTGCAGGAAGGGATCCAGATTGCCTCTTCCGGCGAGAACATTGTGGTGCTCGGAATTCAACCTTCGCGGGCGGAGACGGGATACGGGTACATCGAAGCCGGATCGCTTTCCGCCGGAAATGCCCGCCACGTGCGCCGCTTCACGGAAAAGCCGAACGCTGACCGGGCAGCGGAGTTTCTTCGTACCGGAAACTTTTATTGGAACAGCGGCATGTTCATGTGGAGCGCAAGCACTCTGGCCAACGCCTTAATCGAGCACCTGCCGAAGACCGCTGCCTTGCTCGAGAAAATCGCCGCCGATTACGGTACCCGGAAGTTTGCCAGCACTTTCCGGCGGCTGTATCCGAAGTGCGAAAACATCAGTGTGGATTACGCGATCCTCGAACCGCGATCGGCAAAAGGAGAACAGGCCTCGAACATTTTCTGTCTGCGTGCGGATTTTGGCTGGAACGACCTGGGATCATGGACCGCGCTGCACGAGCACCACACCGGAAAGCTGACGCCGGCGCACGGGAACCTGATTTCGGGGCAGGGTATTTTCACCCTGAATGCCAGCGGGAACTACGTGCACGCGCCGGAGAAATTTGTGGCGGTGGTCGGCGTCAACGACATTGTGGTCGTGGAAACCGGAGATGCATTGCTGATCACCACCCGCGAAAATGCGCAGGATGTGGGAAAAGTGGTGAAGTACCTGGACGAAAAGAAACTGAAGAAGCTAGTGTGAAAAGAAGCCGTCAGCCATCAGTTGTTAGCCTTCAGGGGAAACTGGTGAGGCTGACGGCTGAGAGCGGATGGCTGATGGCTCCTTATGATTAAATTTGGCACTGACGGCTGGCGCGCGGTCATCGCGGACGACTTCACTTTCGACAACGTACGGCGAGTGGCGGGCGCGATCGCGTCTTATGTGCTGAAGCATGAGGATGCGTCTCGCGGGCTCATCGTAGGCTACGATACGCGGTTCGGCTCGCCCCAGTTTGCTCGCACTGCCGCTGAAGTTCTGGCGAAAGCCGGCATTCCGACTCGGTTGGCGGATGATTGTGTGCCCACCCCGGCGGTTTCCTTTGCGGTCAAAAATACCGGAGCCGCGGGCGGAGTGGTCATCACTTCAAGCCACAATCCCTGGAACTGGAACGGCGTAAAGTTTAAGGCGAAATTCGGCGGATCTGCCACTCCCGCGATCATGAAAGTGATCGAACAAGAAGCCGCTGCCGGAGCCATGCCGGCCGGTAATCAGGCTGCGATCGAAGAGGTTGACCTGAAACCCGCGTATATCCGCGCCGTCTGCCGCTTTGCCGACCTGGAGCTCATCTCGAAGGCACGATTCAAATTCGCCATTGATTCCATGTACGGATCCGGACGAGGCGTGCTCGCGCAAATTTTCGGCGAGAATGACATAAAGTTTGTTGCTATCCGTCAGGAATTGAACCCACTCTTTCCGGACATCAACCCTGAACCGATTGAACCCCACGTTCGAATGCTGCAGGAAACGGTCACGCGGGAAAACTGCCATGCAGGGTTCGCCACCGACGGAGATGCCGACCGAATCGGCGCCGTCGCAGAAGACGGAAGCTTTGTGGATTCGCACAAGATTTTTTCTGTTCTTCTCGACTGGCTGCTGCGCCGCAAGCAGTGGCCTGGGGAAGTGGTCCGCGCTTTCAATACCACGCGCATGCTGGACCGCATTGCCGCCAAGCATGGACGCAAGCTGAACGAGTGCCCCATCGGCTTCAAATACATCGCTGATCTCATGTTGGAGCGCGAGATCGTCATTGGCGGCGAGGAGTCAGGCGGAATCGGATACTCGCGCTATCTTCCCGAGCGCGACGGAATTCTTAATTCGCTGTTGCTCGCGAATGTGATGGCCGAGGAGCAAAGGCCCCTGGGAGAGCTAGTGGCTCGCCTGCAGAAAGAATACGGTCCACATTTTTATGGCCGC
Source organism: Terriglobales bacterium (assembly GCA_038254805.1). Taxonomy (GTDB): domain Bacteria; phylum Acidobacteriota; class Terriglobia; order Terriglobales; family Acidobacteriaceae; genus Gp1-AA145. The sequence goes on along the minus strand of JBBSFW010000015.1, from coordinate 14,953 downwards.
CGTGACCTGCACATCGCCGAGGAGATCAAGTTAAGTGCCATCACCCGCGCTCGCTCCGACGGGACAACTCGCCTGGGAAACTATGGAGTGATGAAGAAGGAAGGGCTCGACGGGGTCAAATTTTTCCTCGACGCATCGAGTAACGGCAACGGCGCCGAGCCCTGGGTACTGTTTCGCGCCTCGGGAACCGAGCCGCTGCTGCGAATCTATGCCGAAGCAGCCTCCCCGGATCTGGTTCAGGAAGTCCTCGCGTCGGCAGAAGCCTTCGTGCATTCGGCGTGATTCTTCTCGCACGCTACGCCCGGCTACTTGTAGCTCTGACAGACTTTCGTATATTCCGCACCACAGTGCAATAATCTAAAGAATGGTTTCCCCCGCTCTAGTGGCTCCGCCGGATTCTCCGGAGGTGCGCCGGTACAACCGCATCCGCCGATGGCTTGGAATCGGCGAATTCCTGCTCGGGCTGGCCTTTCTGCTATTGCTGTTGCTGACCGGATGGACGGGATGGCTGCGCGACTTTGCCTACCACGGTGCATTCCAGAGCTATTCGCTGGCGGTACTCCTTTACGTGCTGATGCTCGCCGGCATCAGCAAAGTTCTCACCCTGGGAATGGATTTTTATGGCTTCCGATTGGAGCACCGCTACCAACTCTCAAACCAGAAGCTGCGGGCGTGGGCGTGGGACGAAATCAAAGGACTGATTGTCGGCGCAGTTCTGGCTTCACTTCTCACGGAATTGCTCTACCTCATCATTCGCCATTTTCCGCAGCATTGGTGGGTGCTGGCGTGGTTGGGGTTCTTAGGAGTCGTGGTTCTTCTGGCACAGCTTGCCCCCGTGGTCCTGTTCCCGATGTTTTACAAATTCGAACCGCTGCAGGATGAGGAACTGAAGGCTCGACTCGTGATTCTTGGGGAACGTGCGGGTACCCGGGTGCGCGGCGTTTACAAGTGGCATTTGTCGGAGAAAAGTAAGAAGGCCAACGCCGCTCTAACCGGACTTGGGAGCACCCGGAGGATCATCCTGGCTGACACGCTGCTCGATAATTATTCTGCCGATGAAATCGAAGCTGTTCTGGCCCATGAACTTGGCCACCATGTGCATAAGCACATTCTGAAAGGACTCGCCGTGCAGGGCGCTGTCACTTTCGTGGGCTTTTGGGCGGCGAACTGGGTGCTGCACTATGCCGTGGATCGCTGGCACATATTCGAAACCCTGCATGATTTTGCCAATCTTCCGCTGGTGATGCTGACCTTCGTAGTGCTTTGGTTCCTAATGATGCCGGCGCTGAATGCTTTTTCCCGCTTTAACGAGCGCCAGGCGGACCGCTACGCCTTTGAGAACATCGCGAGCGTTCATCCGTTTATTTCCTCGATGAATAAATTGGCTGAACAGAACCTCGCCGAAAGGAGACCCGCGCCCTGGGTGGAATGGTGGTTCTATTCGCATCCGGCGATCGCACGCCGGGTGGCAGCTGCCCAAGGCTGGGAAAGAGCAAACGCATATTAAGTTTTCTGGAGTAACTTCAGCACGCGCGCAAAATCTTCCTGGGTGTCAACCCCAATGCTGTCGTATGGTGTCTCGGCTGCGTAAATCGGAACGCCATTCTCCAAAAAGCGCAGTTGCTCCAGGCGCTCGGCGCGCTCCAGCGACGATTCCGGAAGGCGGATAAATTGCTTCAGCGCGGCTTTGCGGTACGCGTAAATGCCCAGATGCTTGAAATATCCAGGCTGGGTCCCATCGCGATCGTAGGGCACGGTAGAACGGGAGAAATAGAGTGCGCGTCCGCTCAAGTCGGTCACAACTTTCACTGCATTGGGATTGGCGATGTCCTCCGGCGGGGCTGGAGTCTTCAGCGTTCCCACCGGTATATCGGAATTCTTCATCAAGTCAATCAGTGCGGCGAGGTGCGCCGCCCCGATCATGGGCTCGTCCCCTTGAACGTTGATATAAACCTGGGCATCCACTGACTGCGAAATTTCATGGACCCGCTCGGTGCCGCTGCGGTGCTTCGCCGAGGTCATGCGCGCCTTACAGGAATGTTCCTTGCAAATCTCAAGAATCTCGTCGGAATCAGTAGCTACGATGACATCTTCGAGCAATGGTGATGAGCGCACCGCCTGATACACCCAGACCACTAGCGGCCGCCCCTCGATTTCCAGCAGCATCTTCCTCGGCAAGCGGGTAGAGGCCAGGCGCGCGGGAATCACGGCAATGACTTTCATGCGGTGCTAGTGTCAAGGTTTTGAGGACGAGTTGCAAGACCATGTACTCATCCCCTTGAAGACGAGTACATGGATTTTCCCGCTGGCCGGTAATTCGCTAAGATACGGTTTGTGTTCACTGTGCCGCAGCCTGATCGTATCCGCGAACTTCTGCAAGCTTCGAAGACAATTGCCGTGGTTGGATTATCCGACCGCCCACTACGGCCCAGTCATGGAGTTTCGGCCTACATGCAAAATCAGGGATACAAGATCATCCCCGTAAATCCTGGAATTTCAGAGGCGCTCGGCGAGCGCTCCTATGCCTCGTTGCTGGAAATTCCGGGAAAAATCGACATCGTGAATATCTTCCGCCGCCCGGAATTCGTGGAAGAGATCGTGGATCAGGCCATCCAGCTGAAAGTCCCGGCGGTATGGATGCAGGAGGGCGTGGTCCACAACCAGGCAGCACGTAAAGCACGCGAGGCCGGGCTGCTGGTCCTGATGGACCTGTGCATTTTGAAGGAACACCGGGCACGATTCGGTTAGGACGCTTTTCCCGGCCAAGCTATTGGCCGGATTCTGCAGAAGGCGAGCTCGCTCGTTTCTTGCTGATTTCCTCGAGGCGCTCACGAATGCGTTTTTCCGTGCCTTCGTTCGTCGGGTGATAGTAGCGGCGGTGCTTCAAATTGTCTGGCAGACATTGCATGTCGGCCACTTTGCCAGCAAGATCGTGCGCATACTGGTAGCCGTGGCCATAGCCCAGGTTTTTCATCAGTCCGGTGGGCGCGTTGCGGAGATGCAAAGGCACCGCCTCCGCCGCTGTTCGTTCCACATCTTGCTGAACATCGGTGTACGCGGTGTACAGCGCATTCGATTTAGGCGCCAGTGCGAGATATACAACCGCCTGCGCCAAGGCAAGATTGCCTTCAGGCATACCGATGAAATCCACCGCATCCCGGGCAGCCATGCACAGCGAAAGCGCGTTTGGATCAGCCAAGCCTATGTCTTCGACAGCCATGCGGACAACGCGGCGCGCGACATAAAAAGGATCTTCACCAGCTTCGAGCATCCGCCCCAGCCAATACAAGGCCGCATCGGGATCGCTATTGCGCACCGACTTGTGCAAGGCTGAGATCAGGTTGTAATGCTCTTCGCCCGCTTTGTCGTAGAGCAATACTTTCTTCTGCAGGGCATCCTGAACGATTTCAGTAGTGATAGCTGCCGCACTCTTTGTGGCCTTCAACGGATGAGGCGGAGCAGTTTCGGATACAAACCGCCCCTGCTCCAAGGCCAAAGCGGCGGCTACTTCCAGCACGTTGTATGCGCTCCGGGCATCGCCGCTGGAATACGCGGCAACCTGCTTCAACACATCGTCATTCGCCGCCAGCGTCATCGCTCCCAAACCCCGCTCCTTGTCCTCCAGCGCCCGGCGCAAGAGCATTACGATCTGTGGCTCTGTAAGTGGTTTGAGGACGTAAACCCGGCTGCGCGAGAGCAGGGCGGAGATGATTTCAAACGAAGGGTTCTCGGTGGTCGCGCCGATCAGGCGAATGTTGCCCTTTTCTACATGCGGAAGAAACGCGTCCTGCTGCGCCTTGTTAAAGCGATGAATCTCGTCAACGAACACAATGGTGCGCGTGCCGTATTGCCGGGCGCGTTCAGCATCTGCCATGACCTGCTTGATTTCCTTGATGCCCGCCAGCACGGCGCTAAACTCAATAAATTCCGCCCTGGTGAGGCGCGCGATGATCTGGGCCAGCGTAGTCTTGCCGGTGCCGGGAGGTCCCCAGAAAATGAGCGAGCCGAGGTCATCGCGATCGATTTGCGCGCGCAGCGGCTTGCCGGTGGCAATCAGATGCTCTTGACCAACGAATTCATCCAGGGTGCGGGGGCGCATCCTGTCGGCCAGGGGGCGCGATTTGTCTCCGGGATTGTCACCGCCAGGAAGCGTTTGGAATAAGCTCATAAAATGATTTGCGCGAAGCACCCTGCATGGGACCCCCTACTAATGCCCGCTGATGCCGCTACAGCAGAGCTGGCCTAAACCCAAACAATCTCTCCCCGTGTCAATTACCCCTTTTGCCTAGCAGCTTCGTATAACATGATGCTGGCCGCCACCCCGGCGTTCAGCGATTCTACTTTTGGTGAATGTGGAATCATCACCAGTTCGTCCATTTGCGACAGCAGCTTTTTGTCCAACCCCGCGCCTTCATTCCCAACAAATATCGCGACTGGGCCCGACACATCGGCCTGCGCAAGAAGAGTTCCTTTATGAGATGACGTTGCTATCAGCCGGATTCCTCTCTTACGCATCGTGCTGAGCGCCTCGGTCAGCTCGACCTTCGACAACATCAGTCGAAACATAGATCCTGCCGAAGCTCGCACCACCTTGTTGTTGTAGGCGCTCACGGTTCCTTCCCCGAGCAGAACCCCTTTTGCGCCGAATGCTTCGGCGGAGCGCAACATCGTGCCCAGGTTGCCGGGGTCCTGAACTCCGGCGATTACGAGCAGCGGCCCGATCGCGCCGTGATCGAGAATCTCAGCCGGAGTGAATTTCCTCACGTTCACCAAAGCCGCGATGCCTTGCGGCGTGTCGCTCGGCACCGCGGCCGCAAACAACTTGTCCGGCAAAAGCAAGGTTTCAACGTGCACCCCGATTTGCGGCAACAGGCGTGCGCCCCGGGACTCCCCGGATTCGCTAAAGAAGACGGCGCGCAGCTTCAATCCACTGCGGATGGCCTCTTCGATGACGCGAAACCCTTCAATCGCGCATTCGCCCGAGGAGGTCAATTCGCCCCGGCTAAAAGCCTGACGAAGCTCTTTCACCAGCGCATTATGGCGGCCTTCGATGCGCCGCAACCTGCCACTCTTCGTTCGGGTTATGCTCTCCAACCTATCCCCCTGAAACCCAAATCATACGCGCCTATCAGCGACGGACGTGTGCTCGTGATATCTTAACTGTCGCAAACCCATACCCTTGGAGCCTGTGTGCGCGTCGAGATGGTCAAAATCAACAGCGAGAACCCAGAGCCCTCTCTGGTCCGCTATGCCGCTGACCAGATTCGTTCCGGTGAGGTATTGGGCATGCCCACCGACACTTTCTATGGCCTGGCCGCCGACCCATTCAATCTTCGCGCTGTGGAACGCGTTTACGAAATCAAGTCTCGCTCCCGCCATAAAGCGCTTTCGTTGCTGATCGAAGATGTGGAGCAGGCTGAGGAGCTGGCAAGGCCGCTGCCGGAAGAATTCCATGCGCTGGCCAAAAAATTCTGGCCTGGCCCGTTGACGATGATTGTGAAAGCCGCGTCCCGGCTCCCGTTGAAGGTGACGGCGAACACTGGCAACGTAGCGCTGCGAATCCCGAATGCCAAGATTCCACTCGCCGTCGTTCAGGCTGCGCGTATTCCAATTACGGCGACTTCCGCCAACCTGAGCGGCGAGGCCGAGTGTACTACCGCTGTGGCGCTACGCGACCAGCTCGGCATGCGGGTCCCAATCATCGTGGACGGTGGAACATCGCCCCGCGAAATTCCCTCCACTATCGTTGACCTCACGGATGAAGAGGCTCGGTGGAAGGTCCTGCGCGAGGGCGCCATCTCATCGCAGGAGATTTCGGAATTCTTCGCGCAGGGGTGATCGCGACGGCCAGTGTCAGACAAACGGCCCGATCCCGGCTGTTGTGGACAGCGGCGATTGCGCTCGTACTTCTGCTAGCCGGGATTACGGCCGTCGCGCACTCCATCCTCCACGATTCCTACAAACAGGAACTGCATCCCGCTGACGCAATCGTCGTATTTGGCGCGGCAGAGTACGATGGCCGTCCTTCTCCCGTCTTCCGCGCCCGCCTGGACCACGCCAATGATCTTTTTCGCATGGGTCTGGCTGCCGTGGTGATAACCACTGGCGGCTATGCGGCCGACCCGAATTTCAGCGAAGGCGGGGTCGGCCACGACTACCTGATGCGCCGCGGAGTGCCGGAATCCGCCCTCATTGCCGAAACTCGAGCGTCAGACTCTGCGGAGTCAGCCGAACGAGTCGCCGTCATCATGCGCGCCAATCGTATGCGAAGTTGCATCGCAGTCAGCGACGCCTACCACGTATTCCGAATCCGCCAACTGCTTGAGCACCAGGGCATGCAGGTCTTTTTGGCTCCGCGCACGGACTCCAGGCCGAAGTCTGCCTGGCAGCGCGGCGAGGCAGTGATGCGCGAGACCGTCAGTTATCTGCTCTGGAGGCTCGGCACTCGGAGCTAGCGATGTCATTGCCGGGTGGCTGGTCTTTATTATTTACCATCCCATCCTTTTCCTCAGTTCGGTGACGTGCGCCACGTGATGCCTTCCGTGCCAGGAATATAAGGCCAGATTTCTTTCCAGCGACACCAGTCCGAGCTCCGGATGACGGAACGTTCGCTTCCAGTCTTGCGGCGTCAGCGAGCGCAATAGCCGGCCCCAGCGGCTGTGCAGCGACTCCAGCAGCGCCAGCGAGACTTCAACCGGCGTGGACCTAGTGTCGTCGAGTTGCGCCCACCGGTCTTCCGCATATGGCTTGATGGTTGGTTCGTCCTCGGTAAGGGCCAGCTTGAAGCGCACGTATGCGTTCAGGTGGCTGTCAGGGACGTGGTGCGTCACCTGCCGGACCGTCCATCCGCCGTCGCGGTAGGGAGTGTCGAGTTGTTGCGGCGACAGGTCTTTTACCGCCACGCGCAAGTGGGCCGGCGTCTGCTCAATCTCGCTAATCAATTCGCTTCGCTGATCTTCCGATAGCGCACCGTCGAAGTGGAATTTGCCGAGGGGATATCGCGGGTCGCGCATTTTTCATCTCCTACGTGCCAACTGGATCATAGATGAACCAGAGCAGATCAAAGCGGCAGGATTTCTAAACCCCGCTTGACAAGCCGCGGGGCAGACGTTATATTACCTACAGGTTATACAACGTATGAGTTATGGACAGCCCGCTTCCGGCGACCTCGGCGCGACCTTCGCGGCCCTCGCCGATCCCACCCGGCGTGCGATTTTGGCCCGGCTCGCCTCGGGTGAAGCGTCAGTGATGCAACTGGCCGAGCCGTTCGCAATGACGCAGCCGGCGATCTCCAAACACCTCAAAGTGTTGGAGAACGCGGGCCTGATTTCGCGAGGCCGCGATGCTCAAAGAAGACCGCGCCGGATCGAAGGCAAGCCGCTCGCGGAAGCCAGTCAATGGCTGGAGGGCTATCGTCAGCTCTGGGAGTCCAGCTTCCAGCGCCTCGATACGCTGCTCGCCGATTTGAAAACCGTGGAAAAGAAAAGCAAGAAAAACAAACCCGAACACAGAAGACGGAAAACGATAAAGGATTGAGGAGATCACTAATGAAGAACACTGGAACATTGAAAGTCACAACCCCCACCGATCGCGAGATCGTGATGACGCGTGTCTTCGACGCGCCGCGCAGTCTGGTCTTCGACGCATTCACCAAGCCCGAACTGCTTAAGCGCTGGTTTGGACCGCGCGGTTGGTCGCTGCGGGTCTGTGAGGTTGATTTGCGAGCCGGCGGCGGGTTCCGCTTCGTCATGCGCGGACCCGATGGCCGGGACATGGGGATGCGCGGCGTTTACAAGGAACTGACGCCGCCGGAGCGCTCCGTCCACATGGAGTCGTTTGACGATTATCCGGGTGAGTCGCAGGTGACTGCGGTGATGGCCGAACAGGGCGGGAAGACAACGCTCACGGCAACGGTACTCTACCCGTCGAAGGAGATTCGCGACGCAGTCATCCAATCCGGAATGGAGCACGGCGCCGCCGAGAGCTATGACAAGCTAGCGGAGTTGTTATCGCCGGCAGAGGTCCGCCCTGCCGAGGCACGGGTAAGAGAGGCATGAGCCAAAGACGCCCTCCGCGCCGTATTCTTCGGAGCGCCGCCCACTGCTCGCGGGCTTGCGCCTCAGGCAGTTGCTGGGTCGTCAGGAGCAGCGAATTTTCCGCAATGTAAGAATTACAGGCTGCGCCTTGCGCTGGAGCAGCAATTTTCGCGCAGATAGACGTCATCGATTGCCTAGCAGGAAAGAAGCGCTGCGACGGCCGAGACGGCAGTCGAAAGAAAGTTCACCCCATTATTCCCGAGGGCGCCCCGGCGCTCGAGGGTTGCGCCCAGAAAACTGTCAGCCAGCATCCCCAGCAAGGCTGCTCCAACGCTGACCAGGAACTGTGCCTTGCCATATATGCCGGCCAGAACGCAGGTGAGGCTTACGCACATCGCCGCTAGTACTCCCGCGAGAGTCCCAGCCAAGGTGATTGCGCCATCAGTTCCCGGCGCTACCTTGCTCCAGGTCGTTACCAGGCGGGGAACGACGCCCACGGCCTGGCCAATTTCGCTGGAAACGGTGTCCGCGGCAGCCTCGGACAGCGATGCTCCGAGCGCAACCAGAAACCGCAGGTCGCGATTTACCGCATAGAGTACCGCGCACATTGCCGCCACGCCGACATTGGCGAAGACCTGCGCCGCGCTCCGGCCGCCCTGCGCCTCCGCGGTTCCCCGCATCTGCTTGCAGCCGTAACCGATGCGAGTGGCGGCCCAGGTGAGCACGAACAGTGCAAGCAGAGCAGTGAATCCGCCGAGGCGGGCACCCAACAGGAGAGCAAAGCATAGGGCGGCTCCTGCCACCGCGCCGCCAATGGTTACACCTCGAGCTACCCTGCCGAGAACGGCAAAAAGAATGGATAGAGCGGAGAAGATCCACACTTCATGGGCTGAAGGTGCTGAGAGGAATCTGTCAGGAACATATAAGTCTTGGATTATCAGTAGGAAAGCGCCTCCGGATGCAAAATGCAACCCCCAGAATGCCTGCACCACGTCAGTTAACACCAGCCCTAGTTGTGGGGGCGGAGCCACAACCAGATATCCAGCTTCGAGATTCGGTTACCAGTACAATTCTGCTGCATCCAATGCACCGGCGTAGTCTAAACTGCAACCGGCGCGCTCTACCAGCTTCAGCATGCAGGCATTAGGCATGCAAAGACAGGTTCCCGCGCCAGCGCACGTTACGGGGTGGAAAGATGGCAGCCTCCGTTTGGTCCGGTTATCTTACCTTCGGCTTGATCTCAATGCCAGTGCGCCTCTTCTCCGGCGCTCGCAGTTCAGGCATCTCGTTCAATATGCTGCATCGCGACGACCTCACCCGCGTAAAGCAGCAGCTCTACTGCCCCGCCGACAATCGCGTAATTGAGCGCAGTGAAGTCGTCAAGGGATACGAGTACCGCAAGAATGAGTACATCGTCATCGAGCCCGAAGAGATTAAGAAGATCGAGCCCAAGACCGCCAAAACCATGGAGATCCTCGAATTCGTGAAGGCCAGCGAAGTGGATCCGGTCTATTTCGAATCTTCTTACTACATGATGCCGGAGGAGGCCGGCCGCCGGCCTTACGCGCTTCTGACCAAAGCGCTTGAGGAGAGCGATTATGTTGCTATCGCCAAGCTCACTATGCACAACCGCGAGTACACCGTTTTCCTTCGCCCCCACGAAGGCGGAATGATGCTGCACACTATGTACTATGAGGAAGAAGTGCGCAAGGTCGAAGGCTTTGGTCCGCCCGAGGTGGAGTTAAAGGACTCGGAAGTCAAGGTCGCCCATCAACTGATTAAAGCGCTTGCCGCCGAGTGGGAACCTTCCAAGTATAAGGACGACTTCCAGGAGAATCTCAAAAACCTGATTCAGACCAAGCTCGAGGGCGGCGAGGTTGCGGAAGTGGAAAAGCCCAAGAAGCTGGCTCCGGTTGTGGACCTTATGGCGGCGTTGAAAGAAAGCCTCGCGCAAATGGAGGGGAAGAAAAAGCCCGCAGCCACGGCGCCCGCTTCTGCTGCTCAGGCCCGCAAGCGCAGGTGACGCGCGCTTGGGAATGATGTACCAGAGGTCTTCGGGCAGGATGTAAGCAGCTATAAAATCGAATGCATCAGCCGAGTACCGCCAGTGACTTCCACGAACGGCGCAGGGATAACAGCCGCGGTCAAAGAATTGTGAGGACTTGACCTGGATGCGCAGGAAGCGACCCTGGTGCTCCACGATAAAGTCGTACTGCGCCGAGTCTCCCCAGGGCCGGACGACGTACAGCCAATTCTCCGCCGCCGCAGCCATAAACCTCAAAGTCGAACGGCGGAGCTCGGACCGGCCACCCATCACTTCTGTCGAGCCTCAGCTTCGGCCAGCCATCCCCGGCGCAGCTTGTCATCTGCGATATTTGACAAGTAGGGTTTGATATCGAGTATCGGTGTCCCATCCAGCATATCGACGCCGCGAACGTGCAGTTGGATGCCTTCGCGGCGAAGCAGCTCGACGGTGGTCAGGCCAATCGGGTTGGGACGGCGCGGAGACCGGGTCGCGAACACGCCATGCGGCCGGTTGTCAGAGGGCGGGGTGGCGATCAATTCGGAGCCACGCGGTTCGTCGCTATGCAATTCGGGTCCGTGCAATTCGAGCTTAGGGGAGTGATCGAACTCCCAGAGGACGATGAGATGCGAGAAGCCCTCGATGTCGGCGAGCCCCGGCTCAAACTCGGGCAGGATCTTGAGCACACCATCGGCGTCGTGTTTAGCGCCAAGCCCCCTGGGAACTTCGCTTGCATCCTTGTACGGACTACGCACAAATCCAATCGGGTGAGAGGTAAACATGGGGGAGGGTGGCTCCTCTTCCTATAGTAATGCCGGTGCGGCGGAAATTCCTTTTAACCAAAACGACATGGGAACTCCTGTGAGTCCTGTGTCACACCAAAATTAGAACCTACTCGACACTGTCCGTTGGCATGGTATAGTTCCTCCCCGGTTGCAAGAAGTTCTTACTTCAGGAGGATAAGTATGCGAAGACTATTGTTGGTAGCTGGCGTGGTGTGCTGGTGCGCTTCCCTGGCTGTGGCACAGGGCAAGACAGGCAAGACAGCGAACGGATGGGCGTGTCCCAAGCCGGCCGATGCGCACAGTATCGAGATAGGAGATAAGCCCGGCCACTCCTACTCGATCGACCAGATCACGTGCACTTCAACCAAGGGCGAAATCGAGGGGGTGCGGGAGAAGGAGGGCACGGGCACTGAGTTCGCAGAGGTCGCTGGAAATAGCATGAAAGGCCACGGGGTGTTCGTTGAAACCATGGCCAACGGAGACAAGATCCACTTCGTCTACCAGTTCACCGCGACCACTAAGGACGGAAAGATGCAGTCGGGTTCCAACAAGTGGCAGTCAACCAGCGGGGCCGGAAAGTTCAAGGGAATCAAGGCGAGCGGCACCTGCACCGGAACCGGCAGCGCGGATGGCTCCGTGAACTGGGCCTGCAACGGAACTTACGCCATTCCCTAATGCGCTCAAGCGCGTGTTGCTCACCGTATTCTACAGATTGGGCTGGGATCAGTTTTCGTCACTAGCTGCGCGGTGAATCGGGAGCAGTGGAGATCGAATCGCACTGGTGGACAGCGGGGGGCGAGAACGAGCTGGAGTATTTCCAGCAGTACAAGGGAGGCCTTCGGCGTAAATCCCCGCCCGCGGCCTCCGCTGAGCGAAGTCGAACGGGCGGAGCGTGAGCGGGGCGCCGTCGTTCTATACGCTGCGGCTACGGACAATACCCAATCCCTCGAGTTCAGGGGCAAGCCTTTCAGTGTCCCGGGCTCACGCCTTCAGCCTGTTCATGCGCGTGGTAGCTGGAGCGCACCAGCGGCCCTGATTCCACGTGGCGGAAGCCGAGACGCAGGGCTTCTTCTTTTAAATATTGGAATTCGCCGGGGGTGTAGAAGCGCGCAATCGGCAAGTGGTCGCGAGATGGACGCAGATACTGCCCCACGGTGAGGATATCCACTTTGCGGGCGGCGAGGCCGGTGAAAACGTCCACTAGTTCGGTCATAGTTTCACCCAGTCCGACCATCACCCCGGACTTGGTTACCATCCCCGGCGAGAATTTCTTGGCATTCTCCAGCAACCGCAAGGTCCGTTCGTATCGAGCCCCGGACCGCACTGCGCGATACAGCCGCGGAACCGATTCGGTATTGTGATTCAGGACATCGGGCCGGGCATCAAGCACGATGCATAATGCTTCATCGATCCCCTGAAAATCCGGAATCAGCACTTCCACCCGGCAGCCGGGCGCGGCGCGGTGAACTTCGGCGATGGTTGCGGCAAAAATTCTGGCCCCGCCAAGGTTCTCGTCGTCGCGGTTCACGCTGGTAATCACGGCGTGCTTCAACCCCAAAGTCGCCACCGCCTCGGCCACCCGGCGCGGTTCATCCAGGTCTAGCGGCTGCGGACGTCCTTTGGGGACCGCGCAGAAACCGCAGCGCCGCGTGCAAATATCGCCGAGAAGCATGAAGGTGGCGGTGCGATGGTTCCAGCACTCGCCAATGTTGGGGCACTGTGCTGACTCGCAAACCGTGTGCAGTCCCAGCCCGCGGGCCAATTTCTTAAGCTGATGAAAGTTCTCGCCGGCGGGCGCCTTGGCCTTGAGCCATGAGGGTTTTGGCTCTCTCACAGGACGACCGAGGTCGATTTGGACTAATTGGGGACCGCTGCCCATCTAACTTATTCTACAGTCCAGTGCCGCAGGTTGCGAACCTGAGCCGGATGTTATAGTACGTGCAAAGGCCGGAAGAGAATGTGCCCTAGCTCCATTGCGATTGCTTGATGAACTTCTCGCTCCGAGGTATTGCGTGGACGGCATTCGCCGTCGCCGTCGTCTTGCTGGTCGGCAGCAGCGTTCTGCTCTTCCGGGCCACGAGCAGGCAGCGTGATAGTGATTTTTGGGTAGCCCACAGCCACCAGGTAGAGACAGTGCTGGAAGACCTCAATTCCGAGGTTTTTCAGGCCAGTAACTCCCGCCGCGCGTTCGTAATCACAGGCCAAGAATCCATGCTGGGGGGCTATCGCTCGGCCGTTCAAAATATTCCGCAGCAGCTTGCCTCATTGCGCAGCCTAATCGCTGACAATAAGGAGCGAGTCGCGGAAATGGCTGTGATTCAGGCAGACATTGAGAATGAAATGGACCTAATCGCCAAATCCATCGATGCCCAGGAAAGCCATACTTCCTCCAGCGAGTGGGAAATTGAGGTCACGCTACAAACAGCGGCCCTGGGTGATCGGGTGCATCGCGGGCTGCAGCAAATTCGCAATGAAGAAGATCGGCTGCTGGAACAGCGGCAGGTACTCTCGCGGATGAACTATCAGCACACGTTGAAACTGATAGCTGCGTCATTCGTGATTGCCCTGATGCTGCTGCTCGCGGAAATGTTCCTGTTAAGCTATGAATTTACCCAGCATCGCCGCACCGAGAGCGTGGCCAGAGAAAGCCGCGAAATCGTGAACGCCTTCTTTTCGTCTTCCACGGTGGGTTTCGGCATTTTAGATTCTGAACTTAGATACACGCGATTGAACGATGTACTTCCGCGAATGGCAGGCCTGAGTGCGGACGACTTGGCCGGCAAATCAGCTTCAGATATCTTCGCTGAGCACGGAAGCAGTGCTGATGAGCTGTTGCGCGAGGCACTGCATAACGGCAAACCGGTGCTCGACCGAGAAGTGTCCGGCGAATTTCGTGGCAGGTTAGGAGAGCTGCGGCACTGGCTGGTGAACTATTTTCCCATTCCCGACGCCCGGGGCGCCCTCACCCAGCTCGGAATTATCGCTGTGGATGTGACCGCCCGCCACAACGCGGAAGAGGCATTACGCAAATTGAGCGGAAGATTGCTGGGGATTCAGGACCAGGAGCGCAGGAGAATTGCACGGGAATTGCATGATAGCCTGGGACAATATCTGGCTGGCCTGAAGATCGCAATTGACATGCTCAGTCGCGGTCCCTCGACAAACAATGAAGCGCTTCTAGCCGAGTGTAGCGACATTCTCGAAAAATCGATCACGGAAACCCGAACGCTATCGCACCTGCTGCACCCGCCGCTGCTGGATGAGGCGGGCTTCGCCTCTGCCGCCAGCTGGTTCGTAAATGGATTCGCGCAGCGCAGCGGGGTCAAAATTACGCTCAATCTGCCGCCAGACCTCACCCGGCTGCCGGCGGCTGTCGAAATTGCCTTATTTCGTGTTTTGCAGGAAAGTCTTACTAACGTGCACCGGCATTCGCAAGCCACATCGGCTGAAATCAAAGTGGAAGCCGATATTGAGCAGATCACAATGGAGATTCGTGACCAAGGCCGAGGAATGCCCCCGCACATCGTTCAGCAAATAGAAGGGGACGGTTCAAGCCTGGGTGTAGGGCTGGCAGGGATGCGGGAGCGCATCCACGAACTGGATGGCGACTTCGAAATCACGTCCGATGAACGCGGCACGACCGTGAGAGCGACAATACCGTTGACCACCTTGAAAGAGCACCCGCTGCGCGCGGGCGCCTAGTGAGGAACTAGACGCCCGGCGCGAACAGGTCACCCGCGTGAGACTAGCTGGCCTTGCGATCTAAGGTGCTATCCGCGGCCTGGCGCTCCCGGGCGCGGTCGGTTTCCTGATCGAGGGTGTCGTTCCACTCATCCACCTGGCGTTGCGCATCATCCTTGGCGACACCGTAGCGCTCCTGGATTCTGCCGACGAGTTGGTCTTTTTTCCCGGCGATTACGTCCAAATCGTCATCGGTCAATTTGCCCCATTTGGTTTTTACAGAGCCCTTGACCTGTTTCCATTTTCCTTCCATCTGGTCCCAATTCATAAGTCCTCCTAATTGAATTGCTCATAAAGCCTAGGCGCAGGATGAAATAGACGCAATACAGCGGAAACCTGACGGGCAGAGAAGAAGCCAGACTTATGTT
>JBBSFW010000014.1:0-67823 GCA_038254805.1 Terriglobales bacterium | reverse complement strand
TCCTACAAAGCCGGGAGGCCAGCCACCGGGATTACAATCCGCTGTGTCCACCCCTTACTTTGTCCTGATCCGCGAAATGCGCGACGCTTACAATCATCGCTTGCGCCTGGTGCAGAGCGCCCGGCAACAAGGCATAAAGCCTACCGCTCGCCGGTTTCAAACCACCGTTCCTACGGTTCGCAAGTGGCTGCGCCGTTTTCAGCAGCACGGGCTGCGTGGGTTGATCGAACTCTCCCGCGCTCCTCATCACCATCCCAATCAAACTTCGCCGCAACTGCAAGAGCAGGTCATTGCACTTCGCCAGCAATTGTTTACCTTCGGCGCGCGCCGCCTGATCCGCGAGTTTGATCTGCCCCTCAGCCATCGTGCTCTGGAACGCATCTGGCGTCAGCATGGCCTGCTACACAAGCGCCGTCGCAAGTATCAGCGCAAACAGGACCTCGCCCACATCAAAGCCAGGTGGCGGGTCTTTCAACAGATCTCCGCCGATACCAAGGATCTCGACGATATCCCGCGCTACTGGCCGCAGGCCCAGACCCTCGACTTGCCCGCCGTCGAATACACCGCCCGCGAGGTGCGCAGCGGTTTATTATTCTGGGCCTTTGCCCAACGCCGCTCCGCCTCCGCCAGCGCGGTCTTCGCCGCCCGCATTCAGCAGCACCTCGAACGCTGTGGCGTCTCGCTCCGCGATCTGGTTTGGCAGACCGACAACGGCGGAGAATTTATCGGCAGTTATGACCGCAAAGGCCGCCGCACTGGCTTCCCCGCTGCCTTAGGGGACAGCCAACATGTCCGCATCCCGCCTGCCGCGCACACCTTCCAGAGTGATGTTGAAACCGTTCACCGCCTCGTCGAAGATGAGTTCTTCGACCTGGAATCGTTCGCCAGTCGCGGCGACTTCCTCGCCAAAGCCTTCACTTACCAGCTCTACTTCAACCTCGCCCGCCCCAACTCCCACAAACAAAACCTCAGCCCCTGGCAGATCGTCGAGCAGCTCCAGCCTCGTTGGCCACTCCAACTCTGCCTCCTGCCACCTGTCTTCTTGGATTATTACCTCAACCATTCCGGGGGTTACGATGTCCCTAGGCTTCCCTATCACTTCGGCCAATTTTCCCGTATGTCTGTTACATTCTCGCATCGTTGTTTGTGATACAGCTACAATCCCGTACGGAGGGGACCATGACGAAATCGCGACGGCAGTTTCTGGCAGCTACGTCTCTGGCGTTTGCCGGCGCCGCGGCATATCGCAGCCAGGCACAGAAGCCGGCCGATCTCCCCCCAGGAGCGCCGCCAGCGTTCGGCACCGCACCGGTGGTTGGACCCGACGTTTCGCCCACCACCTTTCGCGAGGCAGAGAAACTCGTCCAGTTCGAACTGAAAGATAGCGAGCGCTTTCTTGCGGCGACCAACTGGCGCGCAAATTTGGCCTTTCTTTACGAGCGGCGCACCGGGCCGCGCAAAGTGGCGTTAGAACCCGCGATCTCACCTGGGTCGCGTTGGAATCCAGTGCTGCCCGGTATGAAGGTCGGCCCGGAGCGCGATCGTTTCATCCGCAGCACTGCTGATCCGGGGCCGCTGCCCGGCAAGGATGAAGACATTGCCTTCGCCCCGCTAACAAGGCTGTCGCGCTGGATTGGACAGCGAAAGCTCAGCTCCGAGCGCCTGACGCAGCTCTATCTGCAACGGCTGCAACAGTTCGATCCCAAGCTGCGGTGCGTGATTACGCTCACAAGTGACTTGGCGCTGGCGCAGGCAAAGGAGGCTGACCAGGAAATCGCTGCTGGTAAGTATCGCGGCCCGCTGCATGGCATTCCGTGGGGAGCCAAAGACCTTCTGGATACTGCGGGAATTCCTACTACCTACGGGGCCGATCCGTTTAGAAACCGCGTACCCGCGGAAGACGCGGCGGTCGTAAAACTCCTGCAAAAGGCTGGCGCAGTGCTGGTGGCCAAGTAGCCTGGGCGCTCTCGCCCTCAATGACATCTGGTTCGGCGGACAGACCATGAATCCCTGGCTGGTAGAGGAAGGGTCTTCGGGGTCGAGCGCTGGGCCGGGCGCCGCCACGGGCGCCGGACTAGTCGCCTTCGCCATGGGCAGTGAAACCAGCGGCAGCATCATTTCGCCTTCCATGAGGTGCGGAGTTACCGGGTTGAGGCCAACTTACGGGCGAGTGCCGCGCACCGGGGCAATGACACTGTGCTGGTCGCTGGACAAGCTCGGCCCTATGACCCGCAGCGTTGAAGACACAATGCTGGTTCTACACGCCATTTCCGGAACCGACGCCGGTGATCTGGACAGTGAACCCACTCACCTGGATTTCGATGCCACCAGATCGATAGACGGGCTTCGTGTGGGGTACTTTCCAAAATGGATGAAAGCGAATCCCGCCACCGACGTCGACCGTGCGGCCCTGGAAACGGTTACGAAAGTTGGTATGGTCCCGGTCGAGGTTGCGATTCCAGACTGGCCCTACGACTCTCTTGACCTGATCTTGTTTGCGGAAAGCGCTGCAGCTTTCGAGGAGTTGACCCTGAGTCATGGGCTTGATCAGCTCAGAGTTCAGGTTCCGGATGCATGGCCAAACACCTTCCGTCAATCCAGGTTTCTTTCGGCGGTAGATTTTGTGCAAGCCGACCGCTTCCGGCGGAAAGTAGCAAATGAGATGGCTCGGGTGTTTGCTGAGGTTGACCTCTTGCTTGTTCCCTCACTGCGGGATGAAATGCTCACTATCACTAATTTCACGGGACATCCATCACTCACCCTGCGCGCGGGCTTCGTCGAAGTCTCAGAGGCGCGCAGCGACTGGGCTCCCGACCCGAAACATCCGCAGCCAAAATTTTCTACTCCTCGCCGCGTACCCCACGGCGTCACCCTGATTGGCCGGCTCTTCGACGAGGGCCGGCTGGCAAGCGCCGGAATTGCACTGGAGCATGCTTTCGGCGTGGCCGGTGAGCGGCCTGCGGGCTTCTGAACTCTGCCATCAAAAATTCCCCGGAGGTGCAAGCCTAATCTGCATTGGCTTCCCTTCGCCCGCAGGGTATGATTTCCAGTACACTTCTGCCCAGCTAAACTTCCTGATACTTGTTTCCTCGCATTTCTGCGAGGGGCGTGTGCTATCAGAGGCTCGGGGCAAGCCCGGCAATTCAACAGGAGTTTGCATTGAAGAAGGGAAAGACGGCGGTCGTAATTGGCGCTCAGTGGGGTGATGAGGGCAAAGGCAAGATTGTTGACGTGCTCTCGGAGCAATTCTCGGTGGTCGCGCGATATGGCGGCGGCCACAATGCCGGCCACACCGTCATCATCAACGGCAAGAGGTTTGTGCTGCAGCTCGTGCCCTGCGGAGTCCTACGAGAGGGCTGCCGCAGTGTAATCGGCAACGGCGTAGTGCTGGATCCGATCGCGTTTCTGAAAGAAGTTTCCGCGCTGCGCGATGCCGAAGTGAAGGTCGATGGCAATCTTTTTGTCAGCAATCGCGCTCACGTCATTCTTCCCTATCACCGCATGATTGAGCTGGCGTCGGAGAATGCTCCGGGACGAGTGAAGATCGGTACGACGTCGCGCGGAATCGGTCCAAGTTATGAAGACAAAGCCGGACGACGCGGGCTGCGCGTCATTGATTTGCTTGATCTCGATCTCCTGAAGAAGCACATCGAAAACGCCTGCCGTGAAAAGAACATGATCGCGCATGCCCTTTTTAATTCCGAGCCGCTCGATTCCGACAAGATGTATTCCGAATACGTCGAGGCTTCGCGACAGCTGGCCCCGTTCGTGTGCGACACGGCAGTGCTGCTGAATCGTGCCATTGCCAACGGAGGGACTGTCATGTTCGAGGGTGCTCAGGGCACCATGCTCGACATTGATCATGGAACTTATCCATTTGTAACGTCATCCAGCGCAACCTCTGGCGGCGCAGTCATTGGAACCGGAGTCGCGCCCACCGCAATTGGATCGGTGATAGGCGTCACCAAGGCATATTGCACCCGGGTGGGGGAAGGCCCCTTTCCATCCGAATTGTTCGATTCCGCCGGCGACGAGATTCGTAAACGCGGCAACGAATTCGGCGCCGTCACCGGGCGCCCGCGACGTTGCGGCTGGCTCGACACGCCGCTGTTGCGCTACTCAGGAATGATTAATGGCAGTTCCTGGCTGGTGGTGACAAAACTCGATGTACTCGACGGATTGCCAGAGATTCCTGTATGTGCCGCTTACAAAGTGGACGGCAGAGAGACGGACGAAATCCCCGCCGAGGCTAGTGGCTGGGAAACAATTGAATGTGTCTATCGCAAGATGCCCGGATGGCAGACACCCACCCAAGGCATCACCGAGCTTGACAAGCTGCCAAAAGCTGCCCGCGAGTATCTGGCGTTTATTGAGAAGGAAGCGGGAGCGCGAATCGGCATGGTTTCGACCGGTCCAGGTCGCGAAGAAACCATTTTTGTAGATGAGTTCGCCGCGGAACTGAAGTCTGAGACCCGGACGGAGGCGGTACGAGGATCGCTATGATCGTTCTGGCGGTAACCTGGGTCGCAAAAGTGGGACGCGAAGAAGAAGTGAAGGCGCTCTTTTCCAAGCTAACCGAGGAATCGCGCAAGGAATCGGGGTGCCTGATGTATCAAGTGCACCGGCATTGTAACGAGCCGCGGCGATTCTTAATTTACGAGCAGTACAAAGACGATGCGGCTCTCGAGGCCCATCGGAGCGCCCCGCATTTCCTGCAATATGCGAAGAAAGACTTACCCAGACTTGCGGATCGCGTGGAAGCCCACTTATACGAGCCGCTCGAATAGCGCCCGCCCCGGGCCTCCAGTGGGTTGGGTCGCGACGAGCATCAACTGTCTGCCATTCGAGCCTGTTCTATTGCGCCAATTCGTACCCGGCAAAAAAGAAACTTAACTCGAATCTGGCTGTATCGTCAGCGTCGGAGCCGTGAATCGCGTTGTGCTCAATGCTTGACGCCCATTTCTTGCGGATCGTTCCCTCTTCCGCGTTCGCCGGGTTGGTGGCGCCCATGAGCTTGCGCAGGTCGGCGATGGCGTCTTCCTTTTCAAGAGCCAGCGCGACAATTGGGCCGCTCGACATGAAATCCGTCAGCGAATTGAAGAACGGGCGATGGGCATGCACTGCGTAAAACTGCTCCGACTGATGCTTGGAAATTTCCAGCATCTTCATGGCGAGGATTCGAAAGCCATTTTTTTCGAACTGTTCAATAATGTCGCCTATCGCATTCCGGCGTACGGCGTCCGGTTTGATGATCGTGAGTGTACGTTGAAGAGTTTTCATAGATTCAGTCGTTATCTGGATCGTTGGTTTCTCATACGCTTGCCTTTACTTTCATGGCGGCGGCTACGGTTTCACCGATTTGAGCCGGTGATTTACATACGCGAATTCCGGCTGACTCCATGGCCTTGATTTTTTCGGAAGCAGTACCCAAGCCTCCGGCAATAATTGCCCCTGCGTGGCCCATGCGGCGTCCCGGAGGCGCGGTTTGTCCGGCAATAAATCCAATGACAGGCTTGTTCATGCGGGATTTCACGAACTCAGCCGCAGTTTCTTCCGCGTTGCCGCCGATTTCTCCGATCATGATCACAGCTTCCGTCTGTGGATCGCGATTAAACAAGTCGAGGGCATCGACAAAATTGGTGCCGATAATCGGGTCTCCGCCGATTCCGATCGCGGTGGACTGCCCTATGTCGCGGGTCGTGAGCTGGTAAACCGCTTCGTAGGTCAACGTGCCGGAACGCGAAACGATCCCCACCGGACCTTCGCGGTGGATGTGTCCCGGCATAATTCCGATTTTGCATTTGCCCGGGGAGATAATTCCCGGGCAGTTGGGTCCAATCAACCGGGCGCGCTTGCTCTGGAGGAATTCCCACGCCCGCACCATATCCAGCACCGGAATTCCTTCGGTAATGCAGATAATCAGTTCGATCTCTGCATCCGCCGCTTCCATGATTGCGTCAGCTGCAAAGGGCGGAGGGACAAAAATAACGGAGGCATCAGCGCCGGTTTTCTCCACCGCTTCCTGGACGCTGTTGAACACCTGCCAGCCCTCATGCGTGGTGCCACCTTTGCCGGGAGTCACTCCACCGACCACTTTGGTTCCGTACTCTGCACAGGCCTTAGCGTGAAAGGTTCCTTCGCGGCCGGTGAGGCCCTGCACAACAACTCGGGTTGATTTATCGATCAGGATGCTCATGATTGAATCTTTTTTATGCCGGCGCTTGCCGCCGCCACTACTTTTTCCGCCGCGTCTTTCATGGTCTGGGCCACGATGAAGTTCAGTCCAGAATCGCGCAAGATTTCTCTTCCTTGTTCCACATTGGTACCTTCCAGCCGCAAGACAACCGGAAGCTGAATCTTTGTTTTGTTCGCCGCCTCGACGACTCCCCGCGCGAGGGTGTCGACACGCAGGATGCCACCAAAAATGTTAATCAGCACGGCCTTAACATTCTGGTCGCTCAATAGGATCTCGAACGCATGCGTCACCTGCTCCGTATTGGCGCCGCCGCCGACGTCAAGAAAGTTCGCCGGCATCCCGCCGGCGTATTTGATGATATCCATCGTGGCCATGGCGAGTCCCGCCCCATTCACCATGCAGCCTACATTCCCCTCGAGCTTGATGTAATTCAAGCTGTATTTCGAAGCTTCCACTTCGAGCGGGTCTTCCTCTGTGACGTCGCGCAATTCCTTCAGCTCGGGATGCCGGAGCAGCGCACTATCGTCAAAATTCATCTTGGCATCGAGCGCGAACAGCCGGCCGTCGCTGCAGGTGATGAACGGATTGATTTCCATCAGCGACGAATCGGTCTCTTGGAACGCCTTGTACAGCCCGGCCATGAATTGCACCGCTTGATTAATCTGCTGTGGCTTCAGTCCAAGCTGAAAGGCCAGCTTCCGTGCTTGAAAAGCTTCAAGCCCCAGTCCCGGGGTGATGTATTCCTTCAGGATCGCATTTGGATTTTCGGCCGCTACCTGCTCGATTTCCATTCCGCCGGCAACCGACGCCATGAACACCGGTTTCGCCTCGACGCGGTCGATCACGATTCCCAGATATAGCTCCCTTTCGATCGGCAACGTTTCCTCGATTAACAGGCGCCTGACCAGGCGCCCGTCGGGTCCCGTTTGATGCGTGACCAAGTTCATGCCCAGGATCTGGGAGGAAAGGTCGACAGCCTCTTCGACGGATTTGGCAATCTTCACGCCACCGCCCTTGCCCCGGCCTCCGGCATGAATCTGCGCCTTGACTACGACGCCGCCAACGCCCGAATCGAACAAGGTTTTGGCTGCGACCCCGGCTTGATCACGGCTCTCCACCATCTCGCCGCGGGGCACGGCGACACCATATCTCTTCAGGATCGCCTTGGCCTGGTACTCGTGAATTTTCATAATGCTTTCGAACTGAGGCAGGACTAGCTTTGCGGCTACACAACTGCTTGCAGCAAAGTCTTGATTTTATAGAACGCTTAAGGATCGGTAAAGGCATAGACCCGGGTGTGCAGTTGCATTTAGCCCGCTGGTCTCCCTCTCTGACAACCTAGTTGCGTCTCCAGAGCCGTTTCTGGTACTGCTTTGGAAGGCCTCATGATCCTTGAATCTCTTCATCGTATTGTGAATCATCGCGAATCGCTCTCGCGCCACGAGGCGCTCGCCGTCATGGGCGAAGTACTCTCAGGCAAGTGTACCGATTCGCAAATCGCCGCGCTGCTCGTAGGCCTCCATATGAAGGGTGAGAGCGTGGAAGAGATCGTCGGTTTCGCCGAGGCGATTCGCGCCGCTGCAACTCCGATTCTGGCGCACAGCAATTCCCTTCTCGACGCGAGCGGCGCCGGACGTGAGGCATTGGTGGATACCTGCGGCACGGGCGGCGATACCGCCGGCACATTCAATATTTCAACTGTCGCCGCTTTGGTCGTGGCGGGCGCCGGCGTTCGCGTTGCCAAGCATGGCAACCGCAGCTCCACACCCAAGAGCGATGGCCGCGCGCTCGCCGCAAAATGTGGCGCTGCGGACGTAATGGAAGCGCTCGGGGTGAAGATTCAGCTCTCTCCCGAGCTTCTGGCCGAGTGTCTGGAACAAGTCGGCATTGCTTTCCTGTTTGCCCCGCTTATTCATGCTGCAGCAAGGTATGTGGTCCCAATGCGTCGAGAGACGCGCCTGCGCACAGTTTTTAACCTTCTGGGACCGCTCACCAATCCTGCCGGAGCCTCGGCGCAGGTGGTTGGCGTTTACTCACTCGATCTGGTGGAGAAGCTAGCCCAGGCCCTTAGTATCTTAGGCACTCATCGCTCATTCGTCGTCCACGGCCTCGATGGGCTGGATGAAATCACCATCACCGGGCCCACCCGCATAGCGGAAGTTCGCGAAGGGACACTGCACACGTATGAAGTTACTCCGGAAGAATTTGGCCTGAGCTCCGCATCGCTCAGTGAAATTTCCGGCGGAGACGCCGCAACAAATGCGGAGATCGCGCGCAGGATCCTGGCCGGCGAACGATCGCCGCGACGCGATATCGTACTGATGAATGCGGCGGCCGCCCTGGTGGCGGCCGGCAAAGCCTCAAGTTTCAAGGATGGAATTCCGCGGGCTGCAAATGCCATTGACTCAGGAGCGGCTGCGGACAAGCTTGAAGCTTTGCGCCGGTTCACGAATGCAGAACGCCAATGAACGCTCGTTGCCGCCTTTGCAGGCTTTCGATCCTGCTGCAGCTCCTCGCTCCACCTCCAGACATCTTCGCAACTTCTCGGAAACGCTCCGCCTGAGGTCAGGCTGGCGCACGCAATCACTGAGTGGAACTCTGGAAATTGATCTCGACCTTCTGCATCCATTGCGCGATTTGCACGTTCCAGCCCAACTCCTTCGCCATCGCATCGCGCAACTGTGAAGATGCTCCCGGCTCGCCGTGCACAAGGTAAGTAACCGCCGGTTGATTAGTAAAAGTATGCAGCCATTCGAGGAGCTCGGGTGTGTCGGCATGATCGCTGAATTGTTCCAGAACCGCTACCTGGGCGCGGATGGGAATCATTTGTCCCAACATTCTGACTTCGGGCGCGCCGCTCTTGATCGTCCACCCGCGAGTGCCCGGCGCTTGAAATCCTATAAAAATGACTAGGTTCTTCGGATCGGGCAGCCGCCGCGCTAAATGGTGCTGAATGCGTCCCCCGGTGACCATGCCACTCGACGAAATGATGATGCACGGTACCTTACTATCATTGATTGCCTTGGAATCTATCGTGGTTTCCGCAAAAACAAAGCCCTGCCACTTGAGCGGAGAACCGTAGCGATTGATCAGCTGCCGGGTGCTATCGCTGTATTCTTCCGTGTGCTTGAGAAATATATCGACCGCCTTGATTGCCATGGGGCTGTCACAATAAACCGGAGCTCGCGGCACTTCTCCTGACTCCATCAACTCCTTGAGCAAGAACAGAAATTTCTGTGTGCGCTCGACCGCGAAAGCCGGGACCACCACACTTCCTCCGCGTTCGATGGTCTTCCGTATCAGCTCTGCCAAGTGTGGCCGGGGATCGTCTTTAGGGTGCTGGCGATTTCCGTAGGTGGATTCCATGACCAAAAGGTCCGCGCTCTCGCCTGCCTGGGGACCCGAATAGACAACTTTCCCAGGAGCAACGTTATTGTCGTGCACGCGTCCGATATCGCCGGTGAAAAGCATCCGTGTGGGGCGGCCACCCCCGGCTGCCAGCTTGGACGTCAGTGTGATCTCGGCCATCGAGGATCCCAGAATGTGAGCCGCATGGACGAAGCGGAATGAAAGCTCCGGAGCTATTTGCTTGGTCTCGCCAAACTCAATCGGCTGGAAATATTGCTGGCATGCTTGCGCTTCTTCGAGAGTGTAGAGCGGCAACGCAGGATCGTGACGCGAGGTCTGATGGCGGTTGTGAAACTCTGCGTCTTCTTCTTGCAAGTGTCCGGAATCGGGCAGGATCACGCTGCAAAGGTCAATAGTCGCAGGCGTAGCGTAGATCGGCCCACGAAATCCTTGCTTGACAAGACGCGGAATCCAGCCACAGTGATCGAGATGCGCGTGCGTCAGGATCACGCATTCGATGTCACCCGCCGCCAGGGGCAGGTCCTGCCAGTTCCTCTCGCGCCACTCTTTCTGGCCCTGGAACAGGCCGCAGTCCACCAGCACCTGCAAACCATTTTTTGCAGAAATATCGCCTAAGGTATTGACCAGGTGCTTCGAACCGGTCACGGTCCCAGCCGCGCCTAGAAATTGGATATAGGCCAAGAAGCCTCCAAAAGAATTCGATTATTCAATCTTATATGTGTTGTTGCTGCTGTCACTCTCGGGCACGCTGCCGTCGTTGACAGTAACTTCCTGCGGCATTGTGGCCGCTTGAATCCGTACCGACGCTTTGGCTTCCCCAGGCACCACCAGGCGCTGCAGGGACTCGCTCTTTCCCATGTGTAGAATCACGGGTACTTCGGCGGCCGCTGCGCCCAGGTTCTCAACCGTGACTGTAACCATGTACCCGCCGCTTAGGAGTTGCCGCGGATATACAGAGTCAATCTTGAAATCCGGCAGGCCGCGGTCTCGATAAACCCAATCGTCGAAAAACCACTCCAGGTCGCGATGCGCCTGCGCTTCGATCAGGTTTTGCATGTAAGAGGCATCTCTATCGTCCCGAATTTTGTAACCGTGCAGCGCGGCCTTAAGGGCAGGTTCGCCCACTATATCTCGAAGCATCCACCAGACATTCATCGCTTTGGCTGCGACGTAAAACTCATCCGTTGCATTGATGAGGGAATGCTCCTCGGCCTGATCGTGATTCTGCCCGGCGCTTTGATTCTCCAATGCCAGCAGCGGTCCACGATGGTTTTCGAGGTAGCCGATCACGGCCTCGCGACTTTGTGTCTTTTGAATGAATTCCAGCTGCGTAAAGCCCGCTACTCCCTCATGCATCCAAGATCGCGGAGATGGAAATGCCAATCGCGCAAATTGCAGCACCGCGAGCAGTTGATAATCCGCAGCGTCGAGGGTTGTCAGCGAAGTCAGCAACAGGGTGCCGCTTTCGAAGGGCGAGTCCTCGTCTCCGGCAAGCTCAGCCACCTGTGCTCTGGTCTGCGGTGCTCCCAACCATTCACTTATAACAGATCCCACATCCTGCGACGCCGAGGCATAGGCCTCCGCCCCTTTTCTATGGCCGGGCACGTACGCGACGGTTCCGAATTGCGTTTTCAACTCCTCGTAGTTGCCCATAACGAATGCAGGTGTAGTGTTCCCAAGGGGCTCAAAGCTAACCTGCATGCAGGAAAAAGATCTGCCGATACCCCCTTGCGATCCGGTGGATCCACCAATTCCGGTTGCAGCTCCCGTCGTCACATTGTTCGTCACTATCAAGGGCGTGCCCGCGTTGGACACATCGGCGCACAAATTGATTTTCATGTTTGCCGTCGCGGAGTGTTGTTTCCACCTTCCCACCGCCTCAAAAACACTGTCCCCT
This sequence comes from Terriglobales bacterium, assembly GCA_038254805.1. Classification (GTDB taxonomy): domain Bacteria; phylum Acidobacteriota; class Terriglobia; order Terriglobales; family Acidobacteriaceae; genus Gp1-AA145. The sequence continues at coordinate 56,361 of JBBSFW010000014.1, read as the reverse complement.
TCGGACAAACTCGCCGCTTCCATGGAAATTGGATACCAGGCAGCGTACCCGATGCCCCGAACCGCGGTAAATGCGGGACTGATCTGGTCCCAGTCTGAGTGGCCGGCAACCTGCGCCGGCACGCCGATGCGAGTCAGGCGCTTTGCATCCTGCTGAATCAGGCCCTCATATCCGATCTGCAGCTCAATCGTCAGGCCTGGCGCAACCGCGCGCGGCAAAGTAACGATTGCTTCTGAGAGTGCTCCCGTGTGGTCAAGGTCCGAACTGTAAATCTGGGGAATGAATTTCAGAAGATTCCCATTGAACCGGATGGAACTCCACTTCAGCGAGGAAGATACCTGCAGGGCGAGATTTTTTTGCGGCGCACTGGAGGCATTTCGCAGCGCGATCTTTCCGCGGACCGCAAGACGCTGCTGCGCAGGTTCGACATGAACCTCGAGGTCATATCCGGTGAAAGTAAACGCTTCGCGGTCAAGAGCGAAAGAAACGACAGATCCGCCCAGAAGGAAGAAAAGGAAAACGAACTTCATTTCTTGTTCGACGCCTTGATCCCGCGACGTTGGCGCACGACTTCATAAAGAACAACGCCCGCCGCCACCGAGACGTTGAGCGACGGAACCTTGCCGAGCATGGGAATTGAAACCAGGAAGTCGCATTTCTTCGCAACCAGGTCGTGCAATCCCTTGCCTTCAGCGCCTAGCACGATGGCGCAATCCATCTTGTAGTCCACATGCTCGTAGCTTTGTTTCCCACGTTCATCGAGCCCCACAATCCACAATCCCTTCGCCTTGAGGTCTTCAAGAGTCCTGGCGATATTGGTGACCTTGGCAACCGGGAGATGCTCGCTGGCCCCGGCAGAGGACTTCGTTACGGTGCCGGTGATGCCCGCGGCGCGTCGTTCAGGAATGATGACTCCATCCGCTCCCGAGGCATCCGCCGTGCGCAGAATGGCCCCCAGGTTATGGGGATCCTCTACTCCGTCGAGCACAACAACGAGCGAATGCTCGCCACGTCGCGCAGAGATCACGTCGTCAAGATCGGAATAATGCTTTGACGAAGTAACCGCCACCACACCTTGATGTGATCCACTGGCAGCCATGCGGTCCAATTCTATCCGCGGCAAAAAACGAACTGACACTCCGTTCTGCCGGCATTCCTGGATCAATTTCTGCAGGCGCAAGTCATTGCGTTCTTTTGCCACCCCAACCCACTCGAAGCCCCGGCCACGCGCCCTCAGGGCTTCCGCAACTGAGTTGATTCCAAAAATTACATGCATTGCCATTCAGTGTAAAGGGTTCCAATCGGCTGTGAAAGTCGGTTGAATTCGTTATACTTTTTTAATTGCAGGAGCGGTATGTCCTTATCGGCAGTGATTGTTGATGACGAGCAACTTGCGCGCGATGAACTGGCTTATTTGCTCAAGAACATCGGAGATGTGGATGTGGTCGCTCAGGGGAAGAATGGACTGGAGGCCGTAAACCTAATCCGCGAGCACAATCCTGATCTGGTATTCCTCGACGTGCAAATGCCTGGCCTCGACGGCTTCGGGGTCATCAAGAAACTGCTGGATCGGAAGTTGCCGCTTCCCAGAATCATCTTTTCCACCGCCTTCGATCAATACGCCGTTCGCGCCTTCGAGGTGAATGCGGTGGACTACCTCCTGAAGCCTTTCGATCGAAAGCGCGTCGCGCAATCGGTGGAGCGCGCGCGCTCCATGGCCGAACCTGCAAACTCTTCCGCGAACAAGCTGGACACTTTGGTTCGGATGCTCGAGTCGCAGAAGCCGCAGACCTCTAAGATTCTTTTGAAGGCCGGGGGGCGGTTGTTTTTGGTCAGTCAAAAAGATATCTGCTTCGCATCCATAGAAGATGGGATTATCACTGTCGCCACCGGCGGCCCCGGCGGCATGGAGGGACAATCGAATTGCCGGACTTTAGAGGACCTCCTCGACAGTCTTGATCCAAATTTATTCTGGCGGGCTCACCGCTCTTACCTGGTCAACACCAACCGGATCAAGGAAGTGGTGCCATGGTTCAAAAGCTCGTATCAACTACGCATGGATGACAAGAAACAAACGGAAATTCCGGTCAGCAGGGCGCAGACTAAAAAATTGAGAGAATTATTTGGATTGTGAGTTTTGAGCCGCTGGACGCGAACTTTAGCCTGGAACGCGTCTCAAAAGACAGCCCGGTTCACACCGCCATGGCTTCTAGCGCCATGCGGTCGGTAATCACCAGGGTTGAGCCTTCCAGCCTGATCATTTGTTTTTTCTTCAACTCACTCAGCAGGCGAGTCACGGTCTCCCGCGAAGCGCCAATTCTTTGCGCCATTTCCTCATGTGTGGCCGGAGTATGAATTCGCAGCTCCTGGCTCATGTCGCCGTCTCGCCGGTTTACCCATGAAAGCAGCAGCCGCGCGAGCTTGCCCGAAGACGATCTGGAGAGTACCAGCTCGTGAAAATCACGGTATGCAGACTGGAATTCGCGGCTGACGGCCTGGGCAGCGCGGAGGCCCAGTTCGCCATTACGCTCTATGAGCCGCAACATCCCTGCCCGGTCCACAAAATTGACTAAGCAGGGGCCCGATGTTTCGGCGGTCACCTCGTAAGCCTCCCCCGATATAAGGGCGCTTAGCCCAATCATCTCTCCCGGTTCGACCATTTTTAAATCAAAACCTTTCCCTCGCGCGACGTAGTTGAAAGTTTGACCTTCCCTGAGCACAGCACGAACGCGCCGCGCGCGGTCTGGCCCTCCACGAACAGAATTGCGCCACCGGGATATGTCGTCAAGTGGCTAAAGGCGCTGAATGACTTCAAGAGGTCGGGGGAAAAATGGCAAAACCAGCCGTTCTTCCGGAGCTTGCACGTCATACAGTTTTCGACGATCTCTAATCCATACGGTGTATTCATGTCCTCCCCTTTTCCGAGTTGCTCGGCAGGCGCTGCCGTCCGTGTGACGGTTGTAATCTGATACAAGCCACTGCGCGTGCGTCGCAGATCGCGCACCAGTAAGCGGCCGTTTTCGGTGTCCGCAAGGAGTTCAGCCGCAAATGCGCGCGCCCCGGGATATCCTGATCTCATCGCCTGGACTAGCTCCCAGCCCGACTCGGTTTCTCCGAATTTGTGCCATTTGATTCCACAAAGAAAAAGGTACAGAAGATCTGGAGTTGCCGGCCGCAGCTCCGCCTCGTGCTCAGAAGTGAGTTTCTCTAACGGCAGAAAGGCATGGTCAGAAGGATTCTGTGGCTTCGCCTCTGGAAATTCGCCCGGTGCAAATACAGGCGCCTGGGCATGACTGTCGAGGGAAGACTCCAATCCCAACCTTTGAGGCATCTCGCTCCACCAAACCTGATTGCTTGTTTGACATTGCTAAAGCAAGTGCGTAACCAAAATGGGACTGTCTCATAAACTGTGTAGAACCAAAGAGGGTAGGGCTGCGAGAGTCTGAAATTCGAATGAACGGCTGCCGGCTATTCGGGAGCGTGCCGAAATCTCGTCGTCACTTCAATCTCGTATTCATTGCGCGTGATCCCGAGCCGCTGCATCTTCGACTGCAAGGTAGTCCGCTTCATTCCCAGCCGGGCCGCCGCTCCGTGAGAACCGGAAATCACTCCCCCCGCTGCTCGCAGCGTGCGCAGGATATATTGGCGTTCAACGCCCTCAAGAGTTTCGCTGCCGACTTTAGCCGGAGATACCGCCCGCAATTCCGCGATGGGAGCGAGTAGTATTGGCCCTTGAGTAAGAATCACCGATCTCCCGATGAAATTCTCCAATTCTCTAATGTTACCCGGCCACTGCCATCGCTCGAGTTCTCTGATGATCTCAGTCGGAATGATCTCGATGGTCTTGCCCATCAGTTTGGCAATGCGCGCGACAAAAATCTCACTAGGGGAGCTATGTCCTCGACTCGATCGCGCAAGGGTGGCACATGAATCGGGAAAACATTCAGCCAGTAATACAAATCACTGCGAAACTGGTGCTCAGAAACTGCCGTAGCAAGGTCGCGATTGGTTGCGGCAATCACGCGCACATTAACACGAATTGTGCGGTTCCCTCCCAAGCGCTCGAATTCATGATCCTGAAGCACCCGGAGTAGCTTGGGTTGCAATTCGCTGGAAATTTCACCAATCTCGTCTAGAAAAAGAGTTCCCTTGTCGGCGAGTTCAAGGCGCCCTATTTTAGGACTGATAGCTCCGGTAAACGCGCCCTTTTCGTGTCCGAAAAGTTCGCTCTCCAACAGGCCTGTGGGGATCGCCGCGCAGTTCAACTTTACGACCAGCCCCTCGCGTCGAGAGCTCAACCGGTGCAAGGCACGCGCCACCAGCTCCTTGCCGGTGCCGGTTTCACCTAGTATCAGGACGGTCGCATCACTGGGCGCAGCAATCTCCACTTGCTGCAACACTTTCTTTAGGGCGGGGCTGCTGCCTACGATTTCTCCAAGATTACGGGCTGAACGAATTTCGTCCTGCAGATAGAGTTTTTCTTTTGAGAGTTTGTCTTTCAATTTGGCTGTTCGCGAATAGGCCACAGCGTTATCTATAGCCGTGGCGACTTGCGCCGCAACCTGGGTCAGCAGGCCGAGATCTTCTCCGGAAAACAGGATCTGTTCGGGACTTGCCAGAGCAAGACTTCCCAACCTCTTTCCGCGGCTGGTTAGCGGGAAGCAGTAAACCTGGCGGATGCCTTTGGAAAGTAGGTCATTAGTGAATCCGGATTTTATGGATTCGAGATCCGCGGTTGTAAATAGTTTTGTTTCACCTCGCCGGTATGCGATTCCCGACGGGCACTCTGCGACCGGCACCAGGACTTCGGGCTGCCCGGTCACCTCCGTTTGCGAAAAATTGAGCGCCGTTATCCTCATCGCGTCAGAGGCTTCATCGTAAAGCGCAAAATAGGTGAGATTGTGGGGTACGAGGCGCCGCATGGAACGTGACGCCGCTTTGAGCAGTTCTTGAAAGTCGAGAGTGGAAAGCAGTGCGAAGTTGATGTCCAACAAGGTGTCAAGGCGTGTCTTCTCGCGGCTCAGCGCATCAGCCATCAACGCGTTATCCAGAATCAAAGAAAATACTTCTGCCAGTTGGTCGAATTGTCGGATATCCGCCTGCGAGAAGCCCCCAGCAACTGGACGGCCCGCTCCTATGGCTCCGATTTTGCGCCGCTCCGTGGTGAGCGGGACAATTCGAAGCGAGCGGAGACCTTGGCTTTTGGCAATTTCAAGGCGATCAGGAAATCTGGTTTCGGCGTCAATGTCCTCAACTTCGATGGGTTGCTGATCCGCAAGTACTAGTCCGCTGAGCGATGCTTCCAGAGGAATCTCTGCAGGCAGCTTATAAGCGGCGGCTGGTGAGAGCGAGTGATAGATAAAAAGACTCCGAGCAGGATCGTGCAGCCCCAGGGCCAGATAATCTACGCTGATCTCATGTTTAAACCGCTTTAGGGTCTTGGCAAAAAGCTCCCGCAAGCTGCGCTCGCAGGCAGCAGGATCGACGGTCTGTAGAAGTGCATGGTAATGGCGCGGAAACTCGTCAAGACTGACACGGCTAGCTTGTATGTGGCGCACTGGAACCGTTTGCACGAGCCACCTGACTCCCCCCTCGAGCAAAGTTCCCTCAATTGGGACAAATCATACCCTAGTTTTCCACATGGAAAACATTTTTCCGGCAAGGTCACGGTGACATAGGAGTTTCCCCCGCATTGTCAGTGTAGTGGGCGGAGAACGGTACTTTGGTCATTAGACGGACGGGCAAATTGCGCCGTGCCGTATAATGGATTATCCCCATGAAAGCATACGTATACGTTTCGCTCAAGCGGAGCGTTCTGGATCCCCAAGGCAAGACGATCCAGGGAGCGCTGCACAAAATTGGCTACAAGGGTCTGCAGGATGTGCGGCAAGGAAAGTTTTTCGAGTTGACGCTTGAGGACGGACTGGATCGTCGGGAGGCGGAATCGGAAATCGGCCGTATCGCTAGGGAGGTTCTGACGAATCCTGTAATCGAGGAATTCCGTTTTTCGCTTGAAGAGTAATTTTTGGAGCTTTTGCAGGAATCCTCCCCACACACTCGTTAGGAGTCGCTTGTATGTGCGGAATTGTGGGATACGTAGGTAAAAAGCGGGTCGTGCCGGTCATTCTCGATGGTCTGAGGCGCTTGGAATATCGCGGCTACGATTCCGCCGGAATTGCGGTGTGCGGTAACGGCGAGGGTCTGCAAATTCGCCGCGCCGAAGGCAAATTGCGGAATCTGGAAGAAGTTATCAGGCTCAAGCCCCTGGATGGCACCTATGGGATTGGCCATACCCGCTGGGCCACCCATGGCCGCCCCACCGAAGAAAACGCGCACCCTCACCGCGATTGCACCGGCACGGTGGTGGTTGTACACAACGGAATCATCGAGAACTACGTCCCTCTAAAAAGGAAGCTGGCGGAAGAGGGCCATCGCTTTACCACTGAGACGGATACCGAAGTTATCGCGCACATGATAGAGAAGTACTATCTGCAATCCGGTAATGGGCATCGGCCTTCGCTGGAGGAAGCGGTTAGAAAAACCGTCACGCAGCTCACCGGAGTGTTCGCCCTGGCCGTCATTTCGGTGGACGAGCCAAATAAAATCGTCGCCGCCCGCAACGGGCCGCCCGCCGTTATCGGATTGGGCAAAGATGAATACTTTGTAGCTTCCGATGTGCCGGCCATTCTATATCACACCCGCGATCTGTTCTTCCTGGCAGACGGGGACCTGGCGGTGATTACGCCGGAAGGCGTGCGTCTTACCGACTTCGGCGGCCAACCCGTCGTTCGGGAAGTGCAGCACGTGACCTGGGATCCGATCATGGCGGAAAAAGGCGGCTTTAAACATTTCATGCTCAAAGAAATTTATGAGCAGCCGCGAGCTGTCCGGGACACGACTTTAGGACGAATTTCGCAGGAAACCGGAAAGGTCTTCCTGGATGAAATGGAAATTACCGAAGCCGAATTCAAGGCCGCCAAGAAAATAAATATCGCGGCCTGCGGCACCAGTTGGCACGCCGCGCAAGCTGGTAAGTTCATGATTGAGCGGTTGGCGCGGATTCCGGTGGAGGTGGATTATGCCAGCGAGTGGCGCTATCGCGATCCCATTGTGCCGCCGGAGACGATCACACTTTTGATTTCACAGTCGGGCGAGACGGCCGACACCATCGCCGCTCAGCGTGAGGCCAAGGCCCGAGGATCTAAGACGCTGGCCATATGCAACGTTGTCGGCTCGATGATCACGCGCGAAGCGGCGGGGACAATCTACACTCATGCAGGACCCGAAATTGGCGTTGCATCTACCAAGGCGTTCACCGCGCAACTAACTGCACTGTATCTGTTTGCTCTGTATTTAGGTCAGGTGCGCGGCGCCATCTCGCCGGACCAGGCAAAAGATGCGGTGCACGAGCTGGTTCAAATCCCCGCCAAACTCGAGCACTTGCTTACTCATGAAGAAATTTGTGAAGATCTGGCGAAGCAGTACGTCAGGTCTCAGGATTTCCTCTTTCTGGGGCGCGGAATTCACTACCCGATTGCCCTTGAGGGTGCGCTGAAGCTGAAAGAAGTTTCCTACATTCACGCGGAAGGCTATCCCGCCGGCGAGATGAAACACGGCCCTAATGCGCTCATCGATGAAAATCTTCCAGTGGTGATCATCGCCACGCGTGATCTGCCAGATGCGCTGTCCATGGTACGGTATGAGAAGACAATTTCCAATCTCAAAGAAGTGAAGGCCCGCTCCGGCCAGGTGATCGCGCTTGCTACTGAGGGCGATGATGAGATTAAAGAGGCAGCCGATCACGTGATTTATCTGCCCCCCGCGCCAGAAGAATTGCTGCCGATCCTTGAAATCGTGCCGTTGCAGTTGCTGGCTTATCATATCGCCGTACGTCGAGGCTGCGACGTGGATCAGCCGAGAAATCTGGCGAAGTCAGTGACCGTCGAGTAGGTCCGGCATTTGCAGCGGCGCCAAAGCGCCCCAGGTTTTCTACATGTAGATGGCTCCCTTCCAGACCCATACCGCGCGCCTGCTTCGGTCCTCTTCCCTGTCTGGCGCCACCAAGCATCTTGAATTTGAAATGCCGGGCGCGCCCCGTTTCACCTTTGTGCCTGGACAATGGCTTTCGCTGAAGCACATCAAGCCGGATGGCGAAGAGATGACTCGCGCTTACTCCATCGCCTCGGCCCCCTCGGATAACAACAAATTTGCGCTCTGTTTGAATCGAGTGCAGGACGGATTTATGTCCAACTTCCTTTGTGATATGAACGCTGGCGACGAAATTTCCTGCCAGGGACCGTTCGGGGACTTCATTCCGCGCCCGCCCATGCATGACACAATCTTCATTGCGACCGGTACCGGCATCGCCCCGTTTCGGTCAATGTTGCAATGGCTGTTAGCGGATCCGGCACGCCACCTGCATAAACAGCTCTGGCTCGTTTTTGGCAATCGCACGGAGAAGGACATTTACTACATCCAGGAATTTCTCTCGCTCGCGCGTGAACACGAAAATTTTCACTACAGACCTACGCTCAGCCGAGCCGAGCCCAACTGGAAGGGTCTTCGCGGGTATGTGCAGGATCACGTTCCGCAAATCGCCCAGGGCCGTTCGGATATGCACGCGTACGTCTGCGGGCTGGACAAAATGATCAAAGCCAACCGCGACCTGCTGAAATCATTGGGGTGGGACAGAAAAAATATTCGATACGAAAAATACGATTAAGTCTTGGTCCAGTTGTATTGTGGCGGGACGCCATCGCCCACGCTTGAAATCACGCCCTTCAGTGATGATCGCAATCTGAGCAGCACAGCCACTAGCGCGGCAACTCCCGCATACCAGCACCCCAGCGTCAGATGCATCACCCATACCGGCGCCTCTCCGGCTTTTCGCAGCACAAACGGCAGAAAATTCCAGGTGGTGATGTGCTGATAATCCCAGCGATCATAGGTCATGGTGTCGGTGTTCAGGCCCCACTCTTGCATCTTTCCCAGCGCGAACGCCACGATGTTCCTGGACCGCAGCCAGATCACAAATTGCGGATGGCCGAAGTCCTCCGTTTGGTAAATCTCCAGCGGCATCCAGAACGCGAGAGACCCCATCTGGATGGCCAGACTCGCTGCCGTGAGAACGACGCCCACAGCCCAAACCACCCTGCCTGATTCCTGGCGAAATTTCAGCAGCAATGGAACCGAGATAAACGCAGCCATCTGAACCGCGGTAGAAACGTAGCGATCGCCCCAGGCGAATTCCCCGCTCCAGACGGTGTAGCGGGCGTATAGGCAGATGTATGCGAGCATCAGGAAGAATGCCGATCCCACATAGGCCTTCATCGGTCCGCTAAACCGTTTGCCCATGCAGATGACTAGCAGAATCGTAAGCAAGATCAGCGGGTCGAAAAGAAATATTGACTTCTCGGGCGAGATGAGCGGACCGAGAAACCCGGCGTGGAACGGCGTCTCCCACGGATACTTCGCCGGCAATGTAGGATCCTGCAAGCGATGCTCCAGCGTGAAGTAATGGACGTATGTGTCCGTCAACGTCCCAAAGCGATAAAACTGATAGGCCCGGTCCACGACCAGAAAGAAGACGTAAACCGGCGAAGCCACCTTCAGATATCTAATTAGGCGGTCCCAAAATGCCTGCCTCCCTGCCTTGTCGAACCACAGAGCCAAAGCCAGGAACAACCCTCCGGCCATCAAATCTAAAGCGGTGGTCAATCGTGTCAGCAGATTTAGCCCGAACGCGGCGGAACCGATCATCAGCGCACGCCTGCTCCCGGTCAGCAGCCACTCATACTGAAAGCAGAATCCAGTAAGGGTGAGTAGCAGGATGTAATTGTTCTCCATCATGTTCTGCGCGTAGTGCAGATGGGTAGTGCAGAACAGCAGCGCCAGGACTCCCGCAGCTGCGTGACGCAGGCTGAATCCCAACTGCTGCAGGAAGCGGAAACAAGTGAGGGCTGTTAAAACGCTGATCAGAATATTCGTCGTGTAGGCAACGAAAATGTTGCGGATCGTCGGATCGGCGCCGTTGTAATCGGTGAAGTATGGTAGCTTCTCCAGATACGTTCCGATGATATCCGCCGGCAGCATTAGCAGTGGCTGGCCGAGTCCATACCAGTCATAAAGCCTGCCCCCACGGCCATGCACACCGAATTCGGGATACTCATTGGCAAAAACGGCTGGTTCATGCGTCCAAAAAGAATGCGCGGTCTGCAGTCTGTGCATGGTATCTGCGGAGCCCAGTTCGCCCGATTGCACGCCGAACGCCAGCAGCGTGGCGGTCAGGGCCAGAAGGAATTTGGGGCTGCTGAAGCTCTGTCTCAGTGAATTGGACATCTCGAAGAACGACTATAGTTGACCGACTAACTGCTCTCTGATTCTAGGGCGAAGCGATTCTATGCAAGCGCCCGTCCGTACGATGCAGCTCCTGCAGACGGTCCTACTGGGCGGGCTGTTCTACCTCGAAGCGCAACGCTCTCACCAGCATTTCAGTTTTGTCCGAGATAATTCCGTCCACTTTCCAATCGGCGAAGCGGAGCATGGCAGGCTTGCGATTTACCGTCCACACGAGCAACTTCTTGCCAGCCCCGTGCAATTCATCCACCAACTCGCGGGAAACTAAAACCTGATGAGCGATTACGAATTCCACCGGCAGTTCCCGCCAAAGTTGCAGTTCCCGCCTCTCATCGCAAATAAAACCTAATCGGACCAGGGGATGAACGGCTTTGACCTCGGTCAGTACGTCCGGCAGAAAAGACGAAATCACATAGCCCTTCTTCGGCCGGAACTCGCAAAGCGCCGCAATAAGCGACTTCGCGAGTCCCGGCACTTTGAGTTCGATGTCCAGGAAGGCGCGCTCACAGTATTGAGCCAACACATCTTCGAGTTTCGGCAGGTGTTTTAGCCGGGCCGCGGATGCCTTGGCGACGACTATTTCGGCAAAGCGAGCGTCATGGCAGACCACGGCTGCGCCGTCTGCGGTCAGACGCACGTCAAATTCAAACCCATCACAGCCATGATGGAGGGCAAGGTCGAACGCAGGAAGAGTGTTCTCCCGGGCCAGACGCGACCTACGTAAACCGCGATGGCCGAGCAACAGAGGACACATCTAGCGCATTGTACGCTGGCGGTGCAGAGCAAAAATTCTAAACCGTCCTATCGGCCAGTGGGACAAGACCCGCCCGCCTACACGGCGTCTTATCAAGACGCACAAAGAAATCGCAACGCTCCCGTGCCTCGGCGCCGTAAAGTTAAGAACCCCACAGCCATTCGAATCTGCAATAACTCGCAGTACCCGGCTATACTCACCAACTATTTAAGACACAAACCAGTGACCGGCCCGCTTCGCTGAAACCCGAGGAAAGATTTATGATATCCAGTCGCTGCGTTGATTCGCGAAGAAAGATGGCCAACATAGAAACCGATGTTGATCTTCCGCAAACCGCCAACTGACGTTCTGCATCCCGTGATGCCCGCCGACATCGTCATCGTTGGCGGGGGACCTGCCGGAATGGCTTGCGCGCTGCGGCTTTCGCAGCTTATTGACGCGCACAACCCAACCCATCCAGACTCGCAACTCAGCAAAGAGAATATCTACGTGCTCGAGAAGGCCCGCGAGATCGGCGCGCATTGTCTTTCCGGCGCGCTGCTCGATCCGCGGTCCATGCGCGAACTGCTGCCCGATTTTGAAAAAGACGCCCCGCTGGATGCGGCGGTTACCAAGGAAGCAGTTTATTTCCTGACCGAAAAAGGCAAGCTCAAATTTCCCATCACTCCGCCACCGCTGCGCGACCATGGCAACCATGTAATCTCGCTCAATCGGTTTGTGAAATGGCTCGGTGGCAAAGTGGAAGCCGCCGGGGTTACTGTCTTCACCGGATTTGCCGGATCACAGTTGCTATTTGAAGGAGATCGGGTCACCGGAGTTCGTACTGACGACAAAGGCCTCGACAAGCAGAACCAGCAAAAGTCAAACTTCGAGCCAGGATACGATTTGCAGGCCAAAGTCGTCATTCTGGCGGAAGGCACGCGCGGGTCCCTGACCAAGCAACTCATTAAGAGGTTCCAGTTGGATAAACATTGCAATCCGCAGACTTACGGCCAGGGTGTGAAAGAGCTTTGGGAAGTTCCTGCGGGCCGCATTGCTCCGGGCGAAGTGATCTACACCATGGGGTGGCCACTGACTTCTCGCGAATACGGCGGCGCCTGGATCTATGGCAGTAAAGACAACGTTGTTTCGCTGGGCTTTGTGACCGGGCTCGACTACCCCGACCCCCGGCTCGACCCCCAACGTGTGCTACAGCAATTCAAGCAACACCCATTGGTTGCGAAGCTACTCGAGGGCGGCAAGATGATTCACTACGGTGCAAAATCGCTGCCATACGGAGGCTGGTGGTCAATTCCGCCAGTGGCTGGAGACGGATGGATGATCATGGGAGACTCGGCCGGCTTCCTGAATTCGCAGCGGCTAAAGGGAATCCACCTCGCGATTAAGAGCGGAATGCTGGCCGCTGAGACTGCATTCGAAGCGCTGACAAAAGACGATTCCTCGGTCGCGACGCTCGGTCAGTTCCAAGCTCGCGTCGAAAATAGTTGGATCAAAGAAGAATTGTGGAGGGTGCGCAATTTTCACCAGGGCTTCGAGCACGGCTTCTGGCGCGGAATGCTCCACGCGGGCTTGCAGCAGGTCACGGGCGGGCGCGGATTGCGCAGCCGCTATCCTGGCGCTTGCGGCTACGGTCGCATGAACAAACTGCGTGATCTGCCGTCTGACGGCGGCACGGAAGCGCATCTACTTGGCCCGGCCAAAGGCGACGGCAAGCTGACCTTTCACAAGCTCACCGATCTTTATCACTCCGGGACGAAGCATGAAGAAGATCAGCCTGCCCATCTAATCATTGAAGACACCAATATCTGCGAATCGCGTTGCATCCGCGAATTCGGCAGTCCCTGCCAGAACTTCTGTCCCGCAAATGTCTATGAGATGCTCGATGATTCATCGGCGCCAAATGGAAAGCGTATCTCCCTCAATCCGTCGAACTGCGTGCACTGCAAGGCCTGCGATATTCAGGACCCATACCAGATCATCACCTGGGTCCCGCCCGAAGGCGGAGGCGGGCCGAATTACGACGGTATGTGAGTGACAGTCCCTTTCAACTCAGGTTGTCCGTTTGAAAAAATCGACGATGCCCCAGAGAACCCTTACAGTAGGAATAGAAATGGGGGCCTACGCGGCTTGGCCCTTCACCTTCACCCCAGCCCATTTCTCAAGCAGCAGCAGCGTCGCAGCGTAATCGAGATCGGCGTGTCCATCTTCGACCGCCATTTCGTAAACTTCTTCAACCGTTTCCAGGCCCGGGAGCTTCACGCGAACTTCTTTGGCGGCGTCGAGGGCGAGGCGGATATCCTTACGCATAAGACGAAGAGGAAAGTTCGCAGAGAAATCGCGTCCCAGAACAAATGGCGCCTTGTATTCGATCACGCCTGATTTCACCATTGACGCTTGAACCAGCGGCATTAACGTTTCAGCATCCACTCCCAGCTTGGCGGCCAGTGTGAGCGCCTCGGCAAATCCCTCGTAGATGAGCGCAATTTGCATGTTCATGACCAGCTTGGCGGATTGTCCCTTCCCGGTTTCGCCCATGCGAAAGATTTTCTTCCCCATCGCTGCATACAGTGGCTTCAGTCTCTGGATGGCCTGCTCCTTTCCGCCGACAATGAACAGCAAGGTGCCACTCTCGGCGCCGGATTTCGATCCCGTCATCGGCGAATCCACGTACTGGACGCCCTTTTTCTGCACTCGCTCGGCGAACCTTTGAGTCGCGGAGGGGGAAATGGTGCTGGAATCCGCGATAATCATGCCTTCAGCGAGCGACTGCTCAACTCCATTCGGGCCGAAAAGCACGCTTTCGACTGCGGCGGTATCTGAAACGCAGAGCCAGACGACCTCCGCCGCTTGCGCAGCCTCCGCCGGGGACGCCGCCACGCGCGCCCCGCCAACATTCTTCCCCGAAGTGCGGTTCCAGACCGTGACTTCGTGGCCGGCTTTGACCAGATTGGCAGCCATTGATCCACCCATAATTCCTAAACCTAAGAATGCAACCCGCATTTTTCGTGCTCCTGATTTTGGCTAAATCAAAGAGAATTAGAACCGAGACGGCACAGGCGGTCAAGGAAATGATTGCCGCTTGGTAAAATGGGGCTGGGTTTTAGCCTTTAGCCAAGAACCATCGGGCAAGTTAGAGCCATAAGTCAATCATGGCCTCCCATGCTGAAACAGGCACTCAAGAATCCCGCGCTGCGTAAACGCGCCACACAATTCGGCCGGCTCATCCGGCATTCAGCGGTGACCCCGCGTATTGGCGAATCGCACAAGCCGAGGCTGGTCTCGGGCGGGGAGATGGGCGTGACCTTCATCGGCCACGCCAGCTTCTTCCTGCAGGTGGGTAGCGAGAACATCGTTATTGACCCGAATTTTGCGCGCTGGCTTTTTCTCCTGAAACGCTTGCGGCAGCCCGGGGTAAAAATCCTCGATCTCCCGCCGGTTGACCTTGTCCTGATCACGCATGCGCACTTTGATCACCTGCACCGGCCGTCGCTGCGCGCTCTGGTACAGCACACCAGACGCCTTCGTGGATCGGCGCCCACCATTGTGGTCCCTGAGCACGTTTTCGACCTGGTCGCGGATCTCGGATTTCGCGACGTGGTGGAGTTGAACTGGTGGAACAGCTACCGGCACCGCAATGTAACCATCACGCATGTGCCCTCGCGCCATTGGGGAGCACGGGTTCTTCGCGATGCCCACCGAGGGTATGGCGGGTACGTCCTGCGCGACGGAAAACACTCCGTGTATCACGCCGGAGACACCGCATATTTTTCCGGCTTCCGGGAAATCGGGACACGGCTCGCTCCGCAGTTGGCCCTACTCCCCATTGGCGCCTACCACCCGCCGCCATTTCGCAATGTCCATACCAGTCCCGCGGACGCTACCCGCGCCTTCCTGGACTTGAACTCGCGCTGGATGGTTCCTATGCATTACGGAACGTTCCGCCTCTCGCACGAACCCATGGACGAGCCTTTGCAACTGCTCGAAAAAGAAGCCGTCGCTGCCGGAATTGAAGACCGGGTACTGGTCTTAAGGGAAGGCGTCACCAAGATTTTTTGACAATTTCTAACATCAGTCTGGTCTAAAATGTCTCGCTTGGAGGAGATTCCCATGGCTGACCAAGTGAAAGCTGTTCCCAGCGGATTCCATACACTCACCCCGCACATAACGGTCCGTGATGCGGACAAGGCACTCGAGTTTTACAAGAATGCGTTCGGTGCCGAGGTCCAGCATGTAGCGCGCATGCCAAACGGAAAAGTGATGCACGCGGCCCTCCAGTTTGGCGATTCCAAGCTGATGTTGAACGAAGAGTCCCCGGAATTCGGGGCGCTGTCTCCGCTTTCCACCGGTGGAACTGGCGTGATGCTGCATATCTATACCGAGAACGTCGATGCGGCGTTCGATCGCGCCGTTTCGGCTGGTGCCCAGGTCAAGATGCCGTTGATGGACCAGTTCTGGGGCGATCGCTACGGCATAGTGGCAGATCCGTACGGACACAGGTGGTCATTGGCATCACACATCAAAGACATGTCTCCCGAAGAGATGCAGCGCGCGCAGGATGAAGCCATGGCTGCTATGAAAAAGACCGCTTAGGGGGCGAGCAAGATTCTCAAGTCTCGTAGGTTATTGCCCGTGGGCCCGGTGACGATGGCATCGCCCAACGCCTCGAAGTACGGATAGGCATTGAAACCAGCGAGGTGAGTCGACGCATCCAGCCTGCGGACTTCTGGACGATTGAGCGTCGTTCCATCCGCAATCGCACCGGCGGCGGGACTGTTGCCGTCGATCCCATCGGAGCCAGCACTGGCTACGCAAATGTTTTCTCCCACGATTTTTCCAGCACAGTACAGCGCAAAATGTTGATTGCGCCCGCCGGTTCCCCCGTTTTCCACACGCACGGTAACTTCTCCCCCGGAAAGAAGGCACAGTCGCTCACCTTGTTGTCGCAGATCACGCAAACGCCGCAACAGATAATCCGCAGCCTCTGCGTAGTCCCAATCGTCGCAGCTATTATCGATTTCGACGGTGAAGCCCTGGCGTTCAGCTTCCTGCTTCGCGGCCTGAAGCAGGGCTGAATTGGAAAGAATCGTCCACCACCGCGCCCGGATAAACGCAGGCTCATCGGACTTCGGTGTTTCTTCCAACAACTGTTGTTCAAACAGTTCACGTACTGATCGTGGGAACTTCAGCTGGTATTTTGCGGCGACGGCATAGCACTCCTCAACCGTCGTCGAGTCTGGCATTGTTGGTCCGGAGGCCAGCGCATCGGGCGTATGGTCGGGCACGTCAGAGACCAGAATCGAAACCTGCTGTGCCGGATATGCAGCTTGCGCCAGCCGTCCACCTTTTATCGCCGAAAGGTGTTTGCGGATGGCATTGATCTCTCCAATCGTGGCGCCGGAGTGCACCAGGGCTCGATAGGTCGCGATGAGATCGTCTAACGATATTTCACCGTCATTCGGTTTTTCAGCCGCCGCCGAGCCCCCGCCGCTCAGCAGGTAGAGTACGAGCGATGATTCATTCAGGGTATTGAGCGATTTCAGCAGGGCCTCGGCTGCCCGGACGGATTCCGCATTCGGCAGCGGATGCCCGCCGAGAAAATAACGAAAGCCGCGGATATGAAACTGGGGCGCGACGGAGCTGGCGACAATTCCTTCGAAGCGCTCTCCCGCTTGCTCGTATAGGGCCGTGAGCATCGAGGGCGCAGCTTTGCCGATTGCAGCCACAAAAACCCGGCTGTAGGCGTTCAAGTCGTAAAGATCTTCACCTATGCGCAGAACACCGCGATCGCAATGCACGTTATGGGCGAAGGCCTGGCTGATGCTGCACCCGCGCAAGGCGTGATCGAAGATGTGCCGGGCGACTTGTTTCATTGGACCGTTTCTTTGATCCATCCTTCTATCGCTTCCCGCATCTCCCGCAGCCTTCCTTCAAAAAAATGATCGGCGCCTTCGATGATTACCAGCGTCTTCGGCTCGGGGAGATCGTTGACGACAATTTCAAGCTTGGCTCGCGGACCAAACTGGTCGCGGCTGCCGCTGACGAACAGTTTGGGTTTCTGGCACGAATGCAGGACATTTAGATCGTATGTGCGCTCTGCCACCGGCGAAACCGGCAAGCCGAGTCCTATAACCGCTTTCACGCGGTCATCCGGACAGGCGGCTCGAAGTCCAACTGCAGCGCCAAAAGAAAATCCCGCAAAGATCAATGGGAGGTGGAATTCACGATCCAGCCACAATAGAGCTGCGCTGACGTCATCGGCTTCGCCGCGACCGTCGTCGTGTTGATCGTGGCTGAGCCCCGCGCCGCGAAAATTGAATCGCACCACCGGAAATCCAAAGCCGTTCAGCGCCTTCATGGCATGGAACACAACCTTATTGTGCATGGTGCCCCCATAAAGGGGATGCGGATGGCAGACCAGGGCGGCATGGGTGGCGCTGGGTGTGCCGGAATTGAGCAGGGCTTCCAGGCGGCCCGCTGGACCCTCCAGGAACAACGAACGAATTGCGCCGCCGGTCACATTCATGGCGACTAGATTATCGCAGCCATGAACCATGTGGCGGCAGACCTCCTCGTCCGCCTTGCGCGGCAACGCGAAGTTCAATAACTACCTTGCATTCAAACCCGAGTTCGCTCCCCTCGCGGTCGTAGGTTATTCTCGATACGAATGGCTTTCGACCTCGTCTTACTCATGCGGCAACTCGTGGACATCGAATCCATCACCGGAAACGAAGGCCCCGTCAGCCATTTCCTCGAGCAAGCGCTGCGGCGGCTGGGCTACGAGGCTCGACGCATGCCGGTCGAAGGCGAGCGCGCCAATGTGTATGCAACTTCTCCCCAGGAGCCGAATCCGGCGGTCGTCTTCTCTACGCACATGGACACGGTTCCGCCGTTTATCCCGTCCTCTGGAGATCAAAACCGCGTGTATGGACGCGGGTCCTGCGACGCTAAAGGAATCATTGCCACTCAAATCGCTGCCGCGGAGAGACTGAAGCGCGAAGGAATTTACGTCGGCCTTCTGTTTGTGGTGGGCGAAGAACGCGATAGTTTGGGCGCGAAGGTTGCGAACCAGCAGGCGCACGGATGTAAGTTTCTAATCAATGGTGAGCCAACAGAGAACCGCGTGGCGATTGCCTCGAAAGGCTCGCTGCGGGTGCAACTCACCGCGACTGGCCGAATGGCGCACTCCGCCTATCCAGAGTTGGGCGAGTCTGCGATCGACAAACTGCTCGAAGCGCTGCATCGCTTACGCGCGATGAAGCTGCCTTCTGATCGCGAAGTGGGGCCTTGCACTCTGAATATCGGTGTGATCGAGGGTGGCCGCGCCCCCAACGTGATTCCTGACAAGGCCCGCGCTCAGTTGCTCTATCGCTTGATCGGCCCCTCCGAACAGCTTCGTCGCGAGATCGTTGCATCCGTGCAAGATTTGGCCGCCGTCGAGTTCACCTTAGACATTCCTTTCATTCGCCTGCGCACATTCCAGAGCTTGCCAACCATGGTCGCTGCCTTCACCACCGATATCCCGGCTCTGAGCAACTGGGGCCAGCCCCTGCTGGTCGGCCCGGGATCAATCCATGTCGCGCATACCGAAGGTGAGTACGTGGAGAAGAAACAGTTGCATGAGGCGGTGGAGTTATACTCGCGCATCGCGAAGCAGCTACTGCAAACCTGAATCCCGGATGAAAGTTTAGATTGCCCCGTTGCAACGTTCACTTCTCCGCCCACAAGATTACACTTGAAGCATGTCCACGACCGTATCCAACTCCCTGTCCCATGCTTCTTCCTCCTATCTCCGCTCGGCCATGCACCAGCCCATTCGCTGGCATGAGTGGGGCGAAGAAGCCTTTGAGATCGCGAAACGGGAGAACAAGCCTATCCTCCTGGATATCGGGGCCGTCTGGTGCCACTGGTGCCACGTGATGGACCGCGAGTCCTACGAGGATCCTGAAATCGCGGCGATCGTGAACGAGCGTTTCCTGGCTATTAAAGTTGATCGAGACGAGCGCCCCGACGTGGACAGCCGCTATCAGATTGCGGTCCAGGCCATCAGCGGACAGGGGGGGTGGCCGCTCACCGCCTTTCTCACGCCGGACGGAAAGCCGTTTTATGGCGGAACTTATTTCCCCCCGCAGGACTACTATGGCCGCCCCAGTTTCCAGCGCGTGCTGTTTTCGATTTCCGATGCCTACCGTGAAAAAAATGCAGATGTGGTTGAACAGGCAAAGCTGGTCCAAAATGCGATCGCGCACTCTGAATCGTTCGCGGCTAAAACCGGCGGTTTTTCGCCTAAAGTCATTCCAGAGATCATCGAGTCCGCTCTGAAAATGTTCGACGCGAAGCACGGGGGGTTCGGCAACTCACCGAAATTTCCGCATCCTTCGATGCTGGATCTAATTATTGATCGATATGCCCGTTCAGGGGACGAGCACCTTCGACACGTCTTCACGACCACGCTAGAGAAGATGGCACTCGGCGGCGTTTATGACCAGCTGGGCGGCGGTTTTCATCGCTACTCGGTTGACGAACGCTGGGTCGTTCCGCATTTCGAAAAAATGTCTTACGACAACTCTGAGCTGCTCAAGAATTATGTGCGGGCGTACCAGGCCACCGGGTCAGAGTTTTTTGCGGAAGTTGCCCGCGACATCATTCGTTGGATGGATGAATGCCTGAGTGACCGCGCGCGCGGCGGCTTCTATGCCTCGCAGGATGCAGACATTTCGCTTGACGATGACGGCGACTATTTCACCTGGACGGTCGAGGAAGCCAGGGCCGTTCTCACCGAAGATGAATATCGAGTCGCCTGCCTGCATTTCGACATCAACGACGTCGGCGAAATGCACCACAATCCTTCCAAAAATGTGCTGTATCAGCGCGCCCACGTCGAAGAAATATCAGCCCGCCTGCAGCTCTCCCCTGAGCGAGTGCGCGAACTGCTGGGTTCGGCAAAACAGAAAATGCATGCCGCGCGCCTGCGGCGCCCGACTCCCTACGTGGATAAGACGATTTACGTGAGCTGGAACGCGCTGGCAATTTCTGCTTACCTGCAGGCGGCGCGCGCCCTGAACTTGGAGGAATCACGCCTTTTCGCGCTGCGCTCTCTCGATCGTATTCTGGCCGAGGCATGGAACGCCGAAACCGGACTGAGGCATGTGATCGCCTACTCTGATCCCGGCTCCGCCAAACGCGAGAACTCTGGCTTTCTCGACGATTACGCCTTCACCTCGATCGCCTGTCTCGATGCCTACGAGTCTACCGCGGACTTGACGTATTTTCGCCTGTCAAAGCAGCTGACGGACGAGATGATCCACCGGTTCTACGACTCCACATCGGGAGGATTTTTCGACTCCGAATCTAAACGGGAGCCTCTCGGCGTGCTCGGCACAGCGCGTAAGCCATTCCAGGATTCTCCCACACCCGCCGGAAACTCTATGGCCGTGATCGCCCTGCTCCGCATCCACCAGTACACCGACGACAAAGAGTATCGAGTAAATGCCGAACAGACTTTGGAACTATTGGCTGGCGGAGCGGGACAATTCGGCCTATTTGCGGCTACTTACGGCATCGCAGCGGTCCATTTTTCCGGGCCCGACGAGCAGATTGTCATAATTGGCGAGGATGAAGTCGCTTCCGAACTTTACTCTCAGGCAGTTGCCTTACCGCGGTTCGGCCGGTCCGCACTAAAGTTGAAAGCCAGCCAGGCCGTCGCCCCAAACCTTCCCCCCGCGCTGGCACAAGCCATTCCTCAACTTCCTGCGTTAAAAAGCGCAACCACTGCGGCTGTAGTTTGCTCGGGCACACTCTGCCGACCCCCGGTGCATACAGCGAAAGAACTGAAACAACTCTTAACCGAGACCATACCAGCAGCTTAGAAAGTTTTCCCAAAAATACCCGAAATAAAAGAGGGCCGCGGTTGCTCTCGCAATCTTTGGCCCATAAGTCCGTGGCCTTCAAATTTCAGGCCGCAAGGTGTTTTGCACGGGTATTTAATGCCCGCAGTTCACCCTGCATATTGCGATCGGTCCGTCTTTCACAGTAGTCGTGATCGGAGCGGCAATCGCCAGGCAGGCACAAGCAACAGCTACCACCAGGACCAGAGTCCTGACCGCATGCTTCATTGTTTTCTCCTACAAGCGGGTTCCCTGGGAGCGGAAACCCGAGTGGCAGGATTATACCTCTGCTGTCAAGCGGCTCGATGCAAATCGGTTTGGAACGCGACCGGGAAGGTTATCGGTGAAGGAATCAGGCGCGGTGGTCTTGGGCCTTCGAAAAGGCTCGATCCACCATCTGTTCAAACATGGGAATCATAGACTCGGTGCCGCTCTGGGCGTGTATGTCCTTTAATGCCTCGTCCCAACGTTGGGGCACCAGCACCGCTGCCCGGAATTGGCGGCTGGTGAGCCACGAATAGACCAGCCAAATGGATACGCCCGCATTATAGGCAGACATATCCACCACATTTACCAGATTGACGGAAATGTGCGTCCCCGAATAAAGGGCGTTGGTCATTAATTCCGCCGCTGCCAGAACTCCAAAGCCCAGGGCGATGCCAAAGCTCTGGCGCTTCCACGAGAAACCGAGAGGTTCGGAAAAGGCAAGCAGAAACAAGACCATTCCGCATTGGATGACCCGCACACATCGATGCGCGACCATGAGCGTCTTCACGACCGGGTCATCCCAGCCGGGGCTGATCGAAATCAGGACTACCGACACCAGAATCATAATCAGCGCCGCCCATTTGAAAAGGGCCGTGCCCAGGTCTTTCAGCGCATGATAAGGACGGAACACGTCAAGAAAAATCTCGTGAATTACCTTGAATTCAATCACCAGATTCAACGACATCGAGACCCAAAAGACATAGAAGTACGCATCGCGGTTACCCCAGCGATACACAGGAAACTGGACGGCAAAAACTGCGATTTGGAACAGGACGAAGGCGAAGAAAATAGGGAAATATTTTTGCAACTTACGGTACATCATGGTGCCCGCTACACCCGCCTGCAATGCGGGCTGACATACCCATAATGCAAGCTGGATTTGGGCGCTGGACATGTTTTCAAGCCAGGGCCTGAACGCTGGACCCCGAACTGGATGGAACCTTAACAGCTTACAGACGAAGGTCCAATGTACCGAAGTAATCAGGGTCCTGGTTACTTCGCTACCGCGAAGGCAGAAGCTTTATTCAAGAAAAAGGAAATAACAATTTGCCCATAACACCGGCGGGATTGTGCCGCGCTTTCGCGCTGTAATCACGAGACTGTAGTCAGAAGAGCCAGATAGGTCGTCCAGAACCGAGGGGGAACGTTGGGGGCCGGCTGCGGCTAAATACTGCAGGAATCCATACACATCGCCGATGGATTCGTACTCCTGCGAAGTAAACGTCAGAAACACATTTTCTTCGCTTAGGCGCCAAGTGACGGATGCAGCCAGGGAGATCATGCGCTCGTATTCGGCTGCGGAGATGGCGCCCGGCGCCGGGTTATCAAATACCAGGCGAAGCCTTCGATCGTCCTCTCGGGCGAATTCGCGGACCTTCAGAGCTCCTGATTTCGCCGTCGCTTTCCAGTCCACGTGCCGGGACGAGTCCTCCGGGAGATATTCACGGATGCGGTAAAGGTCGGAACCACGCCCGCGGAGATACGCCTCACACTTGCCGCTGAGTACCGGCAGCAGTTCAACCACTTCTCCGGAGTTGACCAATTCCGGATAAACAAGCACTTCTCGTGCCAGCGCTACTCGCCGCGTCTTCACCAGGAACGCAAACGGGAAACGAGTAGACAGGCTGAAACGCTCCTGATACCGTCCCCGCTTGCGGAAATTGAGCCTCACCTGCGCTTGGAGCTGGGTATCAGCGGGAATGAGCGGGAAATACGCGGATTCGTGAAAGACCCCAGAAGGTTCACCTAGGTTTATTCTGCGCAGCTTCCGGTCAGGCAGTTGTAGCCATTGCTTATCGGGAGGCCGCCAGGGCGGGACTGGAAAAGTCGTGGGGACCCAGCGCCACTTTCTTCTCACTTTGTTCTTTTCTGCCGGCACGGCTGATATAGAAAGTGAAGGCACCCAACGGCTTGGATTACGCACACAAACTGTCGCCGCGATCTCCGTCATGGCAAAGATGTGATCGGGAATTTTCAGCTCCAATTCAAGTCCGCGCAGACAAAGGGCTGACGCGACTCCCGACACCACAATCGCACCCAACATAACGGCGACCACGATATACAGAAGGTTATTCCCGGTGTTGAGGGCCGCGATCCCGATGAGCAAAACGACGATTGCATAAAGCGCACCCGTTCTTGTGACTTCGAAATACAATGCTTCGCGCATCCGCCGAGCGCCCACCCGGCGAGCCAGATAGGGCACGGTTCCGAGCCCGACACCAGCGGCCGTTAGCAGGGCGACCGAAGCTAGAATTACCGTCGCGGGGACATTGCCGGCATCACGCGACGCAGTCGAGAAGATAGCTGCCCCAAACGCCAGCGCAAGTCCAATGGCTGCCAAGGCGAACCTCAGCCACGCGCCGGCATTCTCGGCCTGGAATGCATCGGCCAGCTTCGCCCACTGGTTGCGCATCACGTCTTGGGAATCGGAAGCCATTTTTATCGAAACTGGCCGAGCCTAACATCGAATGAAGTGGTTGTCAGGTTACTTCTCGGCACGCGCCAAACGTGAATCCAGGAATTCGCCTAAAATAACGCTGAATTGCTCCGGACATTCTTCGTACGGCAGGTGTCCGGCGCCTTTTATGATCGCGACCTGCACATCGCGGAAATTGCGGCTGAGCGGCCCCGCCGACACTGGGTCCACGGCGCGATCCCGGCTGCCCCATACCAGCAAAGTGGGAATATGCGAAACCCGCGGCAATGCGGCTCTTAAGTCTTCCATGCCGGAGTCCCATGACTGAACGATCCGGAGAGCGTGGTCAATCCGGCCTCCGCATCGCAAGGGGGCCAAATAACCACGATATACCTCGGACGTAATCAGGTGGGGATTACCGTACAACCGTCGAAGGAAGTAGTTGTGCAGTGGACGCAGGGGCCGGGCCAGTATCGGAAATAGAGCTTTCACGGGCGGAATCTGCAGCAAAGCAAGCCGCCTCGCCCCATAACGTGACCATGGATTTGCTGGAGAAATCAGAATAAGCCGGCGAATTCTCGATGGCTGGGCGGCGGCCAGCATCAGCACCGTCGCACCACCATAGGAACTTCCCGCCAGATCGCACGTAAAAATATTCATTGCATCTAGCAACTGCAGCAGTCGATCGGCTGCAAATGAGATCCGGCAGTCCATCCTCGGATCGCATTCGGAGAAGCCTGAGCCGGGCATGTCGGGGGCAAACACTTCATGGCTTCTAGCAAGAATCGGGATCACGTGTCGCCAGCTGAACGAATAGCCGAGGAGTCCATGAATCAGGACTACTGCGGGACCGGAACCCGCGTGCCAGAATCTGACGTGGCGTCCCTCCACCTGGACGTACCGTTCGGAGCAGCCGAGGGCAGCCTGCCTCAAAGATTCACGCACGTCTTTCCCCCTGGCGGCTCTGCTCCAGGTAAACATCAACATTCGATGCAATGACTTGATTCCATCGCATCTCCTATCGTTTCCGTACAACCGAACGCGTGCCGTTACTCACTTTGAGAAGGCAAGCTGTGCTCCATAACCAACTCCCGCACATGCACTTACCAAATACCAGATTTTCCTTCCAAAAACCATAACCCGCGGCCGAGACTCCTTCTATAATTTCAAAAGCGCTTACATTTGTGGCACTTACTTCGTCTAAAGGGTTCAGGGTCTTGGCAGCGAACTTGCATCTTGTGGATCCGTCAGCTCTAGGTGCGAAGCCCGCGCCGGCCAGCTATTTTATGAATCGGGAATACCAAACACGTTTTGTCGCAGGATTCCTGGTTCTACTGACTGCGGCGGCGATGACTTTCGGCTGGATTAATTTTCGCAGAGAGATCCAGTTTGTAACCCCTTATGACGGCGTATGGTGGACCGAGCGCAACCACCAAGTGATCGCCGAGCGCGTGGATCCAAAAGGGCCAGCGGCAGGGTGGATTAAGCCTGGCGACCGCCTAGTGGCCGTAGACGGCCGGACCGTCAACCGGACCGACTTGGCAGTTCGCCAGCTATATCAGGATGGCCCATGGACGAAAGCGACCTACTCGCTTTTACGTGGCTCAGTTCCGCTGGATGCGGCGGTCATTCTGGTCCCCAAGGAGCGATCTTCTAACGACTGGCTTCGCCTGATCGCGCTCATCTATCTGGGAATCGGTCTGTATGTGCTCTTCCGCCGCTGGACCGCCACCGGTTCGACCCATTTCTACATGTTTTGCCTGGTTTCGTTTGTTCTGTATTCGTTCCACTACACGGGAAAGCTGAATTCATTTGACTGGGCGATCTATTGGTCGAACGTCGTTGCCTGGATGCTGCAACCGGCTCTGTTCCTGCATTTCGTGCTCACATTCCCGGAAGAACACCGCCTGGTTCAGAAGCATAAGTGGCTTGTACGGTCAGTCTATGTCCCTGGGCTGATTCTTCTTGGCCTTCATATTCTCGCCCTGAACCTGTCCCGAGCGAGCGAGGCGCTCCGCTGGCAGTTTGACCGCCTGGAGATGTCTTATCTGGCACTGTATTTCGTTTCTGCTGCAGCCGTGCTCATGCACAGTTATCGTGCGGCAAATCGTCCTATTCTCCGGCAGCAACTCAAGTGGGTGACGCGCGGCACCATCATCGCAATCACTCCCTTCACGCTGTTTTATGTACTCCCGTACCTATTGGGGATTTTGCCCACTCCGGCAATGAAGGTTTCGGTTTTGTCGTTGGGGGTCCTGCCGCTGACCTTCGGATATGCCATCTTCCGCTATCGACTGATGGACGTAGATCTGATCTTCAAACGCGGCATGGCTTACACGCTCGCCGCCATTGCGATTGCGGGTGGTTTTTTCACCATCGTCGCTCTGGTCGCTTTGCTGGTGCACGCACGTCTTCCCAGTTCCGGTCCCGCCGGCTTAGTACTGGTAATGGTGATTACCGCGCTGCTCTTCGATCCAATGCGCAAATGGATCGAGCAATGTATAGATCGCTTCTTTTATCGAACCCACTACGATTATCGTCATACCCTCGTCGAATTTGGGCGCGAGTTGAGTAGCCAAACCGACTTGGACAAGATGTTGAGCGCCGTCGTCGACAGGCTTTCGCGCACCCTCCTGGTGGACCGCCTAGCAATTTTTCTCGCTGTGGAGGAGCCGCGGGATCGCTTCGCCCTGGCCCAGTCCTTCGGCATGCAGCAAATCAGCGGCCTGGATCTCAGTTTCCTGAGCACTCCGCGACCGGAAAATATCCAGGGACACTGGTTTTTCGAAAATACACACTACATGCCCCGCGAGAGTGCTGGTGCGCAGGAGACCATTGCGCGCCTGGATCTGAATTACTACATTCCCTGCCGCGCGCAGAAAAGCACGGTGGCAATCTTGGGGCTGGGAAAGACGGTGGACGGCGACTTCCTGTCCAGCGAAGACGTAGAGCTGCTCGAGACGCTGGCTGGATATCTGGCAATCGCTATTCAGAATGGCCGCCTGTACGCGTCTCTGGAACAGAAGGTTGCGCAGTATGAGCGGCTTAAGGATTTCAACGAGAACATCGTCGAATCCATCAACGTTGGGGTCCTGGCGGTTGATCTGGCGGACCGCGTCGAATCCTGGAACTCGCAGATGGAGGTGATGTATGCCCTGCCCCGGTGGCAGGCGCTTACTCGTCCCTTGAGTGAAATCTTTCCGCCGGAGTTTGTCGAGGAGTTTTATCGTCTGCGGCAAACCCCTGGAATTCACAATCTGTACAAGTTCCGTCTCGCTGCGCCCACCGGCGAGACCCGAATTGTGAACGTCGCCATTGCGCCTTTGGTGACAAAGGAATTCAGCGTGATCGGCCGCCTGATTATCATGGACGACATCACTGAACGCATCGAGCTTGAAACCCAGCTTTCGCAGGCGGACAAGCTCTCGTCGATCGGGCTGCTGGCAGCCGGAGTTGCCCATGAAGTGAACACGCCCCTGGCAGTGATTTCCTCTTACGCGCAGATGCTCTCGAAGCAATTACAGGGAGACCCCCACAAGGGCGCTTTGCTCGAGAAGATTACCCGCCAGACCTTCCGTGCTTCCGAGATCGTGAACAACCTGCTGAACTTTTCGCGCACCAGTGGCGCGGAATTCACGGAGGTCGACGTCAACCGCATTATTCTCGACACGTTGAGCCTGCTGGAACACCAGTTCAAGACCACAAAGATCCGAGTCGAAGACGAACTCGCGCCCCACTTGCCCCCGATTCAAGGTAACGCGGGACGATTGCAGCAGGTCTTTCTGAACTTATTTTTGAATTCCAAAGACGCGATGTCCGGGGGCGGGACATTGCGTATTGTCACCTCTAACGGTGACGGGGTGAGAGTCATGGTGTCAGATTCCGGCAGCGGCATTCCTCAGGAACACATCCCGCGCATTTATGACCCATTTTTCACCACCAAGGCATTACCTCAAGACGGCCAGAAGCGCGGCACCGGGCTTGGGCTTTCCGTTACCTACGGCATTATTCAGGAGCACTCGGGCAAGATCCGCGTCGAGAGCTCCCCGGAGGTAGGTACGACCTTCTACCTTGATTTTCCGCTGACGAAGAAGACTGTCAATGTCTGAAGCTGCCGTCATTTCGCGGGGCATGAGCGGCGCGTCGCTGCCGTCGCAGGGCTACATACTCATCATCGACGACGAGGCGGAAATTCGCGAGTCGCTGCAGACGCTTCTTGAAATGGAAGGCTACGAGGTGGAGACGGCCGCGAACGGCGGACAGGGACTTGCCAAGCTGGGTGACGGATCGTTCGATCTGGTGCTGCTGGATCTGGCACTGCCCGACCGTAGCGGGATTGAATTGCTGCCGGAGATTCGTACGCTGGATCCTCAAATTTCGGTAATCATGATCACGGCGTACGGAACCGTGGAGGATGCGGTCCAGGCGATGCAGTCGGGAGCTGCGAATTTCCTTCAGAAGCCATGGGACAACGAAAAACTGCTCGCTGACGTCCGGGCGGCGGTGGCGCGGCGGCGAGCGGAAGAAGAGAATATCCAGCTCAAACGCGCCCTTAAGCAACGGTACAACTTCGAAAATATTGTTGGCAAGAGCGAGTCCATGCTCAAGATTTTCGACCTGGTTGCGCAGGTCGCTCCCAGCCGCTCCACCATACTACTGCAGGGCGAGAGCGGCACTGGGAAGGAATTGATCGCCAAGGCTCTGCATTTGAACTCTCCGCGGCGCGACCGGCCCTTCGTGCCGGTAAACACCGGATCCATGCCGCCAGATCTGCTCGAGTCCACTCTGTTCGGACACGTCAAAGGCGCATTCACCAGCGCGATTGCGTCGAAGAAGGGCCTGTTTGAAATCGCCGATCGCGGCACCTTGTTCCTGGACGAAATCGGCACCATGGGAGTCGATACCCAATCCAAAATCCTGCGAGTGCTGCAGGACCGCAAGTTCATGCATTTGGGCGGCGTGCACGAAATCCAGGTGGATGTCCGAATCGTTGCAGCCACCAATGTGGACCTGCGACAGATGGTTCGCGAAGGCAAGTTTCGCGAAGATCTATTTTACCGCTTGAACGTCATTACAGTTGATCTTCCTCCGCTGCGGCAACGCAAGGAAGACATCCCCTTGCTGGTGGAATTTTTCCTGCGCAGGTACTCTGAGGAAAACCAGCGCCCGGCGCGCCATATTACTCCTGAGGCGTTGCGGCCCTTACTGAACTACTCCTGGCCGGGAAATGTGCGGGAACTCGAAAATGTTGTGGAACGGGCCGTGGTACTCTCCTCGTCGCCGGCCATCGGCCCCGAACTTTTGGCTGACCACATCGCCGGCCGCGGAACCACCCTTCCTCTCATCGAGAATCGCGGCGATGCCTCCCTGTTTGCTCTGATGGAGGACTGCGAACGGCGCCTTATCGTTGACATGCTGGAAAAATGCAGCTGGAACCAGACCGATGCCGCCGAGCGCTTTCACATTCCGCTCTCCACCCTGAATCAAAAAATCAAGCGATTAAGTATCGAAATTAAAAAGAAAATGAGAGAGTAGAAGTACCGTACCCTGTCCGGCTTGCGGGCGGGGTTGAGCCTGTGGACCTGCTTCGTTTTATCGTGCTCATAACCTGCGGAGCCCTCTGCTATAGTTTCCTCAGTTCGCACCAAATATGGAACTGATCTCGCCGGGTGATTTTGTTAAGCAGAAGCTGCAGTCGGTGCAGGACTATGCCGTACTTGCGTCCCGGTCGGTCGGCAATCTTTTCACCCCGCCTCGTTATCTGGGCGACATGACACAGCAAGCCGATCTGATCGGCTTCGGCTCCCTGCCCATTGTGCTGGCTGCGTGTTTCTTCACCGGCGCAGCCCTGGCCCTGAACAGTGCAACCACGCTTACGCGCTTTGGAGCCCTCACTCTGGTCGGCCAGTTAGTTTCCATTGGCATTGTGCGCGAGCTGGGTCCGGTACTGGCAGGCCTTGTGGTGGCCGGGCGCAATGCCTCCGGGATGGCCAGCGAACTAGGTTCGATGATGGTGACCGAGCAGATCGATGCCATGCGCGCGCTCGGCACCGATCCGATGAAGAAGCTGGTCACCCCGCGAGTCATCGCCACCGTGGTCATGCTTTTCTTTCTCACCATTCTCGGCGATTTCCTGGGCCTGATAGGCGGCAACGTGGTGGCGAGCTTGCTGCTGGGACTCGACGCGCGCTCCTATTGGAGCAGCGCCTGGCAGACACTGCAATTTTCCGATGTATTCATGGGACTGGCCAAGCCCGTTGTGTTCGGCTTTATCATCGCGACCGTGGGCTGCTATTACGGTCTTTCCACCCAAGGGGGCACGCAGGGTGTGGGTCGCTCAACTACAGAAGCCGTTGTGACGTCTATGATTCTGATCATTGCCGTCGATGTCTTCGTCACGCGCCTGCTGATGATGGTTCTAGGAGGCTGACCCCAGGCTGCCCATGTCTACACTTCCTCTGGCCCACGTGTCATTCTCAGCCCCACACCCGGCGGGCGACGCAGTGGTGTTTGAGAATGTGGAGCTGGCGTTCGGGCGAAAAGCAATTTTGGATGGCGTCTCGTTCCGGCTGGCCCGCGGCGAAACCAAAGCGATCTTCGGCGTCGCGGGCTCGGGCAAAAGCACCATCCTGAAGCTTGCTCTCGGCTTGCTTCGGCCTGATGCGGGACGCATCTGGGTGCTGGGCGAAGAAATTACAGAAATGAGTGAAACCGAGCTTTTCGATTTGCGCCGGAGAGTTGGCATCGTATTTCAGGAGAGCGCCCTGTTCGATTCCCTTACGGTGCGCGAAAACGTTGGGTTCCGGCTGCTCGAAGAGGGTGATGTTCCTGAAGAAGAAGTTGAGGGGCGCGTACTTGAGGCATTGAGCTTCGTGGAGCTGGAGCACACGGTGGAATTGTATCCATCCGAACTTTCCGGCGGGATGCGGCGGCGGGTGGCGATCGCGCGCACCATCATTACCCATCCCGAAGTGGTTCTGTATGACTCGCCCACCGGAGGGCTGGACCCGGTGACCTCAAACACCATCATCGAACTGGTGGTTAAACAACGTGACGTTTATAAGACCAGCTCTCTGCTGGTCACCCACCGCCTGCAAGACGCCTTCACCATGGGTACGCACTACTTCGACCGGGCTGAGAACAAAATGAAGCCGCTTCAGAACGAGGCGCGCGGCGCCGTCCCCCTGTTCTTTTTGATCTTGCGCGATGGCCGCATCATTTTCGATGGAGACCTGCACAGCCTGCGAGAGATTGAGGACGAGTACATCCGCGAATATATTTCGTGAAAGTTCGCCTGGCTTAGGAGTTCTTAGCCGCGGCTGCGCGCCTGGCTTCAACCCGTTTCATCATCAGTTGCAGGCGCTCGCGTCCGGCCTCGGACTGCGCCGCCACCGTCTCCACTCGCTGGAACAAAGTCGGGGTCTGCGCTTTTTCCCTGACTTCCTTCAACCAGGGATGCACCTTGGCCAGCACAAACCACATCTCGGCGCCGCTGTCAAAAAATAGGTCTTCGTTCAGCGCGCCCCGCAACACGAACGATGCTGCCATATCCCAGTAGCCGCTCACCTGACGAAACCAGGCATTCTCCTGGGGACTGGCGGCGCGGATTAAATCTAGAACATCGTCCGCATTTTTCGGCCAAAAACTCGTGGCATACCAGTTGCGGGCTTTGCGCATTTCAGCTTCGCGGCGTAGCTCGTAAAGGCGCATGATGATTTGAGCATCTTCTGCAGTGGGCTCTTTTGCCATAAATCTCTCCTTAAGTCATTAACCAGGGGCAGGTGCGGCCTCATCTGGCCGTTCAAAGTCACACTCTTTGTTGGGGCAGGCGATCACCGGGCCGGCCTTAAGCATCTTCTCAACCAGGTATTCGCTGCCGCAGCTGGGGCATTTCTCGGCCATCGGCTTGTTCGCCGAAGTGAACTTGCATTTGGGATAATTGCTGCACCCGAAAAATGTGTTTCCCTTGCGGGCTTTCTTCTCGACAAGATCGCCGTCTTTGCACAGCGGACATTTCACGCCGATAAAATTCTGCTTCACGTACTTGCAGTCGGGATATCCGCTGCAGGATGTGAACTCGCCATACCGTCCGTGACGGATCATCAAGTTCCGTCCGCACTTCGGACAAATCTCTTCGAGAGGAATATCCGGGACCTTTTTCCCCTGATCCATGCGCCGCGTGGTCTTGCAATCCGGATAACCCGTGCATGCCATGAACTGCCCGAAGCGCCCGCGCTTCAGCACCATTAACCGGCCGCAGTTCTCACAATATTCCTCCTGCGTGGTTTCCTGCACGTCGGCGGTATCGAGGTCGGGCAAGTTGATGGGATTTTCTTTCGTAAACGTGCAGCTCTCCGGATTCTCTTTGTCGTAGGAACTGCAGGCGTAAAACGAACCGTGCTTGCCCCACTTGATAACCAGAGGTGACCCACAGCGTTCGCACTTCTCGTCTGTGGGCTTCTCCATCCGCTTAATGTTTTCCATGTGTTTGTGGGCATAGCGGAGGTCTTTCTCGAATTTCTTGTAAAAGTCGCCCAGCGCCTGCGTCCAGACTTCCTTGCCCTCTTCAATCTCGTCCAGCTCTTCTTCCAGGCGCGCCGTGTATTGAATATCGAAAATATCGCTGAAGTTCTCGACCAGCAAATCCGTAACCACGAGTCCAATTTCAGTGGGGGCAAATTTTCCCCCGGTCTTCTGCGCATACTGCCGCTCCTGAATCGTGCTGAGAATCGCCGAATAGGTAGAGGGACGGCCAATGCCACGCTCTTCAAGTTCTTTCACCAGCGATGCTTCGTTGTAGCGTGGCGGCGGCTCGGTGAAATGTTGTTCCGGATTCAGAGACTTGAGCGTTAGTTTCTGCCCTGCCTCGAGCGGCGGCAGCTTATGTTTCAGTTCCTCGTCTTCTTCGTCTTTGCCTTCCTTCGATTCTTCATAGACGCGCAGAAAGCCGTCGAACTTCAGGATGGATCCCGTGACTCGGAACCAGAACGCATCGCTTCCAGATTTCGCATCGATGTCAACCGTCGTCTGGTCGAAGACTGCGGGCGTGATCTGCGAAGCCACAAATCGCTGCCAGATCAGCTTGTAAACCTTGTACTCGTCTTCTTTCAAATACTGCTTGATCTGGTCGGGATGGCGCATCGCCGAAGTTGGCCGGATAGCCTCATGCGCGCCCTGCGCTTGCTTCTTCTCTTTATATGTGTTCGGCGCCTGGGGAAGGTAATTCGGCCCGTACTGTGCGCCGATGTATTCCCGCACTTCCGCGAGCGCCTCGTTCGAAACGCGCGTCGAATCGGTCCTCATGTAAGTGATTAGACCAACCGACCCTTCTTCGCCCAACTCGACGCCTTCATACAGACGCTGGGCAATCATCATCGCACGCTTCACGCTGAAACGCAGCTTGCGGGAAGCGTCCTGCTGCAGCTTGCTGGTGGTGAAGGGCGGGGTCGCATTACGCCGGCGTTCCTTCCTTTCGGCCGTGCGCACCACCCAATCCGCGTTCTCCAGCGCAGTGCGGATCTTAGTAGCGTCGTCTTCGTTTGGAACTTCGATTTTCTCGTCGTCCTTGCCAAGAAAGCGGGCGTCGAAGGTCGGAGGCTTGGGACCTGCCAAATGGGCGTCGATGGTCCAGTATTCTTTTTTCTCGAACGCCTTGATCTCGCGTTCGCGCTCCACAATCAACCTGAGCGCAACCGTTTGTACCCGGCCGGCGGAAAGGCCGCGGCGAACTTTGTCCCACAGCAGCGGCGAAACCTGATAGCCCACCAGGCGATCGAGAACACGCCGCGCCTGCTGCGCATCCACCAGGTGTTGATCAATATCCCGAGGATGCTCGAAGGCCTCGCGAACAGCGCGCTGGGTGATCTCGTTAAACGTCACCCGGCGGAAGCGTTGGTGACCATTTTCATCCTTCTTTTTTTTCTTTTTCTTGCTGACCTCGCCGAGCTCTTCCGCCAGATGGGCTGCAATGGCTTCGCCTTCGCGGTCCGGGTCAGGCGCCAAATAGATGGTGTCCATCGAGTTCGCCAGCTTCTTCAGCTTGGCGACGACTTTCTCTTTGCCGGGGATCACGACGTACTCGGTCTCGAAATCGTTGTCGATGTCGACGCCGAGGGTGCTCTTGGGCAGGTCTTTCACGTGCCCGAGCGACGCCTCTACCGTGAAACCCTTGCCGAGATATTTTTGAATCGTCTTGGCCTTGGCCGGCGATTCAACAATGACTAAACCTTTTGCCAATTTGTCCTCGGTTGTATAGGCAATGGTGTTGAAGCTAGCACGAAATGACAGCTTCTAGCCACTAGCCGCTAGCTTTTAGCAAACTCCAGTTATAGCTAGGGTGACAGCCGCCGTTTTGGAAGCGCTATGGGTTGCACGCTGCTAACAGCTCCACATCAAAAGCTTCTTACAAAATTCTTACCCGGCAGCTGCTTGACCTTTCCAGCCAGCTCCAGCTCAAACAGCGCGGCGAAGATTTCCGACGACGAGAGCTGTGGCTCCAGCTCTTCGATGATTTCGTCGAGGTGCATGGCCTCGTCAGCCTTCAGCACCGAGTAGATCTTCTTTTCATGGGGCGAAAACGCAGGTTCCTCAAATAATGATGCAGTTTGGCCTACCGGCGATTCACTTGCCCCCTGGGGAGTCAGGGTAAGTCGCACATCTGGCGGGAGTTCCTCCCAAACGTCCTCCCAGGTCGCGACCAGCTTGGCGCCTTGTTTAATGAGCGCGTTCGGACCCCACGAGTTCTTATTGGTGACGTTTCCCGGCACCGCGAAAACCTCGCGATTCTGCTCCAGAGCGCAACGGGCGGTGATGCGAGTACCGCTGTATTCCGCGGCTTCGACCACCAGTACGCCATAAGAAATTCCGCTGATGATGCGATTGCGGATGGGAAAGTTCTGCGGTGCGGCAAATGTGCCGATCGGGAATTCGGAAATCAAGGCGCCCCCCGTGCTCAGGATCTGCTCCGCCAGCCGTGAGTTCTCTTTCGGGTACACAGTGTCGGCGCCAGTACCAAAAACGGCAACCGTTTTGCCTTTGCCCGCAATCGCGCCGCGATGGGCGGCAGTGTCCACCCCGCGCGCCAGACCGCTGAAGATCACCAGGCCTCTGGCCTCGAGATCACATCCCAGGCGCTCGGCCATACCGGTTCCATACGGTGTAGGGTGTCGCGTGCCCACGACCGCGATGCCGGGCTGGGCAAAGGCCGCAATATTTCCGCGCAGGTACAGCATGAGCGGGGGGTCGTAAATCTGCCGCAGCCGTGCGGGATACGCCGGATCGTCGAGCGCCACCAACTGAATACCGGCAGCGTCAGCCTTCGCTATCTCATCGTGCGCGAGCTCAACCGAGTGGCCTGTACCCAGCGCCTGCGCAGCCCTGGCCGGCAATCCTGCCGCCTCAAGCTCAGTCAGCGTAGCGTTGAACACCGCATCGACGCTGCCGAAAAACTCCACCACCCGCTTGGCCCGGGTCGGACCGAGCCCCGGAGTAAGTGTCAGAGCGAGCCATGCAATCTGGTGTGATCCAGCATTCGAAGCTCCAGCACTGCAAACAGCGAAATTGGACAATGAGACCTCCCTTTACGCGAGCACCATTGCCGACTCTATGCATCCGCGAAAAACCGTGTCAAGGTCAGCCGTCACATGTCTGGTACTATTTTTCAGGCAGCTTTTAGACGCCAGCGTCCTTGGTTGGCTCGCCAGATTGCTAAAAGCTAGCGGCCAGGAGCCTGCAGCTGAAATCCCTCCGTATCTCGGCAATCGCCTACTTGAACACCGCGCCTTTGATGTGGGATTTCGATCACGGCAGCGCAGGCCGCGCCTACGAGATTTCCTACACCCTGCCTTCCCGGTGCGCAGCCGAGCTACAGCGCGGATCCGCCGATATCGGTATCATCCCTTCCGCGGCCTACGCTTCGATTCCTGGGCTGCGCATTCTGCCCGGAATAGCCATTGCATCGAAGCGGGCGGTGCGCTCGATTCTGCTCGTCAGCCGGAAGCCGCTGGAAGAAATCCGCACCGTCGCTCTCGATAGTTCATCTCTCACTTCCGCTGCGCTGATCCGCCTGCTCTTTGAAAAATACTGGGGGGGAGCAAGAAAGTTTGTTTCCCTGCGCCCCAACTTGGAAAGCATGCTGGCGGCACACGACGCGGCACTATTGATTGGTGACCCGGCGCTAAAAGTGAATCGCGGCCAGTACCAAACCTGGGACCTGGCGGAGGAGTGGCTCCGCTTTACCGGCCAGCCTTTCGTCTTCGCCTTCTGGGCCATCCGGGGAGAAGCGCTTCAAGAGCAAAACGAGGATTTGGCCGCGACTTTTCAGAAGTCGCGCGATCATGGCCTCGATCCCATCAACCTAAAACAAATTTCCGAGCAGTGGGCGCAGAAACTCGGGCTGCAAGAAGAGGATGTGTTTCAATATCTCACGTTCAACATCCACTATTATCTCGACGATGCCTGCCTGCAGGGATTGCAACTTTTCTATCAATACGCTGGTGAATATAAAATTCTTCCCCGCGCTCCCGAATTGCGATTTGCGGATGCCCGGTCTGCGCTCATTTAAGTTCGATCGAGCAGGTCCGTACCACTCGCTAGGCGGAAATTGCCTCTAACCCGTTGAATGCTTCTGCGGCCCTTCTTTGCCGTCTTGCTGCTCTGGCCCTGGCTGTCACGCCTGGGCGGCCTGGGACTGGTACTGGTTGGCTTGGCGGACAACTCCGTGGTGCCGCTCACCGGCAGCATGGACGTGCTGACCCTATGGCTGGCAGCCGGCCACCGCAATCTCTGGCCCTACTACGCGTGCATGGCGACCGCCGGCGCCGTTATCGGGGGCTACATAACCTATTCGCTTGGTCGCAAGGGTGGAAAAGAAGCCATCCAAAAAAAATTGAAGGAACGAAGGGCAAGCAAGCTGTTTCACCGGTTTGAGCGCTGGGGGTTCGGCACCATCGTTGTCGCAGCCCTCTTACCTCCGCCTTTTCCGCTGGTTCCCGTTCTCCTGGCTGCCGGCGCCCTGCAGTATTCAAAGAAAAAATTCGTCGGCGCACTCACCTTGGGACGCAGCGTCCGCTACTCTCTGGTGGCAGGGCTGGGATCGCTTTATGCAACACGCATCATGGCATTCTTCTCCCGCTACTACAAGCTGGCAGTGCTGGTATTAGTGGGCCTGGCGGTCATCGGGGCAGCCTTCACCTTATTTGAATATCTCCGCTCGCGCCGGAACAGCCCTAGCTCGAAGCAGCCTGCCCCTCGGGTAGCGTAGTCCCCTCGCAACGCCAAACCACCACCCCCGAAGTCCGCCTATGAAAACCCGTTGTTGCCATCCTTCCCGGCCCCATGCGGTTTACGCTCTTGCGCGATGACGCTAGAATTGTTGTACATGTCTCTCACCAAGCAACAGGCCCTCGACCTTTACCGCTCCGACGACCTGATCGGAATCGGCATGGAAGCCGACACTGTGCGGCGCAAGTTCCATCCTGAAGGGGTGGTCACTTACATCATCGATCGCAATATCAACTACACCAACTTCTGCACCGAGTACTGCACCTTCTGCGCGTTCTATCGCCCGCTGAAAGGACCGCTGGCGAAAGAGGGCTACATCCTCGAATTCGAGACCATCTGCGAAAAGATTCGCGAAACTGTGGAACTGGGCGGCACCGGGGTACTCATGCAGGGCGGCCTGCACCCCGACCTGAAGATTGACTGGCACCAGCGCATGCTGCGTGGCATCAAAGAGCGCTTTCCAAAAATTCATCTGCACTGCTATTCGGCGTCAGAGATCATCGCCATCGCCGAGTACAGCGGTCTCACCATTCGCGATACGATCTCCAAACTGCGTGACGCCGGCCTCGACTCCATCCCCGGAGGCGGCGCGGAAATTCTGGACGACGAAGTCCGCCATCGCACTGCGCGCCTGAAGTGCCTCACCGATGACTGGCTGAACGTGCACCGCACCGCGCACCAACTGGGCATGCGCACCACGGCGACGATGATGTTCGGCGTCGGCGAGAAGCACGAGCATCGCGTCAACCACCTGCAAGCGCTTTACGATCTGCAGGAAGAAACCGGCGGCTTCACCGCTTTTATCCCCTGGACGTTCCAGCCGCAAAACACCGCGCTCGGCGGCCGCAAGTGGGACGAAGCCACCGCCGTCGAATACCTCAAAAACCTGGCCATCTCGCGCCTGTTCCTCTCAAACTTCCAGAACGTGCAATCGAGCTGGGTCACCCAGGGACTGAAAGTCTGCCAACTCGGCCTGCGCTTCGGCGGCAACGACGTCGGCTCAGTGATGCTGGAAGAAAACGTCGTCCGCGCCGCCGGCGTGACCAACTGCACGACAGAAGAGGAATTGCGCCGCATTATTCGCGATGCCGGATTCAAACCCGTGCAGAGGGACACGTTGTATCGGACGTACTTTTTGAATTAGCCTGCGGCCGGGTCCCCTGGCCACCATTGGGGTATGTCTGTGAAATCGAAGGGCGGGGCGGCATCGCTCATGCGAGTGGCCGCTCCGCCCTTCGTGAATGTTTTCTCGGTTTATTGCGGGACAAGTCAGATCCGGCTACTGGGTGCTGGCTGGCTTTTCCTCGGCCTTCGACGCCTTGGCCACGGCTGCCTTCGGTTTCCAGAAATCCGGGTCGGCTTTTACCCAGGCATCTGGGGGATAACTCATCTTCGGACTGAACTGGAAAAGATTCCTTTGGGTGAACTCAACCGCGGACGACTCCAGCTCACCGAGTTTCTTCATGCCATCTTCGCCCATTGCGGCTGCGAACTCCTTATCCTGCATGAAGGCGCGGTCGATCTCTGCCGCAGACTTCATCGGCGAGAACACCAGGTAGGTTGCGCCCTCCTGGCCATAGGCCGCTTGATACATCGCCCAGTGCGCATCGGGGAGCTTTTCATAGGCCGCTTTGACCAGCTCAACGGCATCGTTCCACTCCTTTCGATGTCCCGGACGAACGCGGAACAGGCTAATCTCGAAATAGCGCATGTGAGCAATATCAACCGGCGCCCGCAAACTCTGCTCTTCGTTGTAGACAAGCAAGCTGGCGTCAGTCTCACTGAGCACCTCGCCATCGCTAACGGCTGCGCGATCTAAAGCGGCGGCGAGCGATGCATTCTTCTGGACCGCCAGGTTGTCTTTCTCCCAGGCCTCAAACGAGGGATAGGCGATAAAAAACAAGGCGCGAGTTTTGCCGGAGAGAGAATTCGCGGCGAAATAATGCGTCGGCCATTTGGCGCGAGCAAACGCCTGCACAAAGGCGCTTTCAGCTTTCTCGTGCGGAGCGCCCACTTTGCCCGGTTTCAGGAACTCGCGATATACCAATAGCACCTTGGGCGGTGGCGTCGTCATCCCTTCGGATTTCTCTTTATTATTATTCTGATTCTGATCCTGGTCCTGATTCTGATCTTGATCCTGAGCGGCGGCCAGACTCAGTCCTCCGCACAAAAGTGTCGCGCCCAACAGATAAGTGGTAATGCTTTTCATGGATGTGACCCCCCTCGGGTCGAGAAGTGGATCCTGTGGATTCCACTCATGATGCGGTGAGATGTACCCGGACACTCCAGGCGCAATCCCAGAGCACGCGGAGAGTATCTGAAGCCCAACCCGAAGTCAAGTTGATGTACTCGTCCTGTGTCGGTAGCACATGATATGTCCGGTTGAGATAGTACGTGAGATGTTCGCTTTGCGGGCGGCGAGAGTAGGAGACCATGCAGGGCATGGAAGGCTACTCGAAGGCCGCGATGGAGCGGGCAATGAAAGTACAGGATGTGATCTTGCAGGCGATGGCGAAGAAAATCAGTTGGTGGCAGGCGGCAGAGATCCTGGGCATCAGCGACCGGCACATGCGGCGGTGGCGGGAACGCTACGTGGAAGAGGGATACAACGGGTTGTTCGACCGGCGTTGCGGTAAACCGTCGAGCCGCCGGGTACCGGTGGCGACGGTGGAGAAAGTGTTTGCGCTGTACCGGGAGCAGTATTTCGATCTGAACGTGCAGCATTTTCACGAGAAGCTCGAAGCCGAGCACGGGATCCGATTAAGCTACAGCTGGGTGAAGCAGGCGCTGCAGGGAGCGGGACTGGTGGGGCGGACGCAAGCGTGGAGCGCATCGCCGGCGCCGCGAGCGGCGGCAGGGGATGCAAAAGCCTGGGGGGACAACCTACACCAGAACGGCCTCGTACTCCTCGTACGCGCCTTTGAAGTCGGTGATTTGATGGTTGCCTTCGAAGTGCCAGATCCTGGTGGCCACCTCGTCGATCAAGTCTTCGTCATGGGTGACCAGGAATACCGTGCCCTGATAACGCTGCAGAGCGATGTTGAGGGCGTTGATCGAT
This sequence comes from Terriglobales bacterium, assembly GCA_038254805.1. GTDB lineage: Bacteria > Acidobacteriota > Terriglobia > Terriglobales > Acidobacteriaceae > Gp1-AA145. The sequence continues at coordinate 16,345 of JBBSFW010000014.1, read as the reverse complement.
TCGAGATCGAGGTGGTTGGTGGGTTCGTCCAGCACCAGGACATTGGGTTTTTGCAGCATGATTTTGCAGAAGAGCAGGCGGCTCGCCTCTCCGCCGGAAAGAATCCCGGTGGCCTTATCGGCGTCGTCGCGCGGAAACAGCATTTGTCCTAACAGGCCACGAATCTCTTCGTGGGCGGCGGCCGGATCCCACTGATGGAGCCATTCGAACGCCGTTGTCCCCGGTTCGATGAGGGCTTTGTGGTCCTGGGCAAAGTATCCGACGGCGGCTTCGTGTCCCCAAACAACTTTTCCGTCGTCCAGAAAGGGGCCGTCGTAGGCGCTGGTCTTGCGCAGCTCAGATTCCGGGATGGTGGGGGAGTTGGCCAGCAGCGCGTTGACCAGGGTGGTCTTGCCGGCGCCGTTACGTCCCATTAACGCGATCTTCTCCCCGCGCGTCACGCTGGCGGTGAAGTTGCGAATCACTCGAGCTTCGCCGTACGACTTGCTGACACCCTCAACTTCCAGAATGTGCTTGCCCGAAGGACGCTTTTGTTCAAACTTCAGATACGGGCGCTGGATGTTGGACCTCGCCAGCTCCGTCACCTGCAGACGCTCAACTTCCTTGCGCCGTGACTGTACCTGGCTGGAACGGGTGCCGGCTGAAAAGCGCGCGATGAACTCGTTCAGTTGGGCGATTTTCTTTTCGCGTTGCGCGTTCTGACTTTCGATCTGCGAGCGGACCTGGGTCTTGGCGACGATCATGTCGTCATAAGTGCCGGTGTAAGTGATGATGGTCTCGTAGTCGATATCGGCGATGTGGGTGCAGACCCGGTTCAGAAAGTGACGATCGTGGGAGATGACGATCAGCACTCCTTCGAATTGATTCAGAAAGCTCTGCAGCCAATGGATGGAGTCCAAGTCCAGGTAGTTTGTCGGCTCATCGAGCAGCAGCGCCTGGGGATGGCCAAAGAGCGCCTGCGCCAGCAATACGCGGACTTTTTGTCCACCCGGCAGCTCGCCCATTTTTCTTTCGTGCAATTCGTCTGGGATGTCCAGACCCTGCAGCAGGATGACGGCATCGCTTTCGGCGGTGTAGCCATCTTCCTCGCCAACAATGCCTTCCAGCTCGCCGAGCCTCATACCGTCTTTGTCGGTCATCTCCGCTCTGGAGTAAAGCTGTTCGCGCTCCTCCAGTGCGGCCCACAGCCGCCGATTGCCCATGATCACGGTATCGATCACACGAAAGCGGTCGAAGGCAAACTGGTCCTGGCTGAGCACTCCGAGCTTTTTCGGACGGACGACGCTCCCCTTCTGCGGCTCGAGTTCACCAGAGAGAAGCTTCATGAAGGTGGACTTGCCGGCGCCATTTGGGCCGGTGAGACCATAGCGCTTGCCGGGCGTAAAGCCGGTGGAGACTTCGTCAAACAGAATTTTGGCGCCGTAGCGCATGGACACATTACTGACTGAAATCATGATTTCTAAGGGAACTGCGCGGAGCGGCCCTAATATCCAGCCCTGATCCTAAGCATGAGCCATGTGCGCAGCTGCTGTAGTTAGGATATCACGGCGCCTCGCGCTCATTTACAATGTAGAGCTTGGCACGGGATCGCCTTCGGTCTGGCGGCCCATTTCTGGTTCAACATGGCGCTTTTTGTTCCCACGTTAGCCGTTTTTGCCCAGCGCGGGCTCTCACAATACGTGCGCCAGCATTTTCTGGATACGACTTTCAAGGGCCTGTACCATGCCAATGCCTTTGATATGGCGCTGCTTATCCCGTATTTTGTGGTTCTGATTCTGCTGGCATCGTATGGGATTCACCGCTACGCCCTGGTGTATCTCTACTACAAAAAGAAGAAGAACCGTACGGTTGCGCCCGAGCAGAAATTCGCAGAGCTGCCGCGCGTCACCGTCCAGCTTCCCATCTTTAATGAACAGTATGTCGTGGACAGGCTGCTACAGGCGGTATGCCGGCTGGACTATCCGAAGGATAAGCTCGACATCCAACTGCTGGACGACTCTACCGACGAGACGGTAGATGTGGCACGCAGCCTGGTTGAGCATTATGCGTCGCAGGGATATTCGATCACTTATCTGCATCGCAGCAATCGCGCGGGCTATAAGGCAGGCGCGCTACATGAAGGATTGAAGAGCGCGAAAGGCGAGTTCGTGGCCATCTTCGACGCCGACTTTGTGCCGACGCCGGATTTCCTGCTGCGCATTATCCATCACTTCACCGAGCCGAAGGTCGGCATGGTACAGGCACGGTGGACACACATCAATCGTAATTATTCTTTCCTCACGGAGGTCGAGGCGATCTTGCTCGACGGGCATTTCGTGCTGGAGCATTCGGGCCGCGCCCGCCACGATGTGTTTTTCAATTTCAACGGAACCGCTGGGATCTGGCGGCGCCGGGCGATTGAAGATGCCGGTGGCTGGGAGCATGACACCCTCACCGAAGACACCGACCTCTCCTATCGCGCTCAACTTAAGGGCTGGAAGTTCATTTATCGCCAGGATGTGGAGTGTCCGGCGGAGCTTCCCGTGGAAATGACGGCGTTCAAAACGCAGCAGGCGCGTTGGGCGAAGGGGCTGGTTCAGACCGGCAAGAAGATTTTGCCGCGGGTGCTCAAAAGCGACCAGCCATTCCGCGTGAAGCTGGAGGCCTGGTATCACCTCACGGCCAACCTGAGCTATCCGCTGATGGTCATCCTTTCAGTACTTCTGCTGCCGGCCATGGTCATTCGCTTTTACCAGGGCTGGTTTCAGATGCTGTACATTGACATTCCTTTATTCCTGGCCTCGACGTTTTCAATTTCAAGCTTTTATCTGGTCTCGCAGCGCGAGCTGTTCCCGAAAACCTGGCCGCGAGCCATCCTCTATCTACCGTTTTTAATGGCATTGGGAATCGGGCTCACAGTTACCAATACTCTGGCTGTGCTAGAGGCGCTGATTGGGAAGCAGACGCCATTCGCGCGCACCCCCAAATATCGCGTCGAATCGAAGAAGGACAAAGTGCAGGCGGCCACATACCGCAAACGCCTGGGATGGGTGCCATGGATCGAACTATTGATCGGCAGCTACTTCGCGATGACCGTTTATTATGCGCTGCAGAATGAAAACTATCTCACCGTTCCTTTTTTGATGCTGTTCGTGGTGGGTTACTGGTATACCGGCCTGATGTCGCTGCTGCAGGGACGCCTCTCAGGGCTTTCACTCAACACCACCGAGAACCACTCGAAGCCATTTCCGGTCGGGGTCTAAACCGGCCCGCGCCTTTCGTCGTGAATTTGGTGGTGCTTTCATTTATGGCAGCTGAGAGTTAGAATGCCTGTCGCTTTCGTTCGCCGGCCAGAAGGAGGCTTCCATGAAATATCGCATATGGGCCATTTGTGTGCTGTTGCCGGTGGTACTCGCTCCACTCCTCAGTTGCGGTGGAGGCCACAGCGGCGAAACTTACATTCTGATTTCCACTAACATCAAGGTGCCGTACTGGCAAAGCGCCGGGGCAGGGTTCTCACAATCAGGCCAGCAATTGAGTGTGGGTTACGCCTTTCAAGGACCCAATACCTACGACCCGGGCGCCGAGCGGGAAGCCCTCGCGAGCGCAGTGCAGAAAAAGCCCGCAGGCATTCTCATCTCCGTGGCTGACCCCAACCTGGTCAAAGATGACATTGATCGCGCGATCGCGGCGGGCATACCCGTGGTCACGATGGATTCAGACGCGCCCGCCAGCAAGCGCCTGTTTTTCATAGGAACGAACAACTACGAGGCGGGATTGATGGGCGGCAAGCGCCTGATCCAGGAACTGAAGGGCAAGGGAAATATTGTGGTGTTCACGATGCCATCTCAGCCCAATCTGGATGAGCGGCTTCGCGGCTACAAGGACGCGCTCCAATATCGCCCTGAAATCAAGCTTGCCGGTATCGTGGACATCAAGGGCGATCCTCGTATTGCGTTTGACAACGCGACTCAAATTCTGGCCAATGACAAGAAACAGCACATCGATGCATTTGTGTGTTTGGAAGCGTTGTCGGGGAAAGAAGTCGCAACTGTGCTCAGCAATAATGGAATTAAAGGCAAAACCATCATCGCAATGGATGCCGATCCCGATACTCTGGACTGGATACAGAAAGGGGTGATCGCGGCCACTATTGCTCAGAAACCTTACACCATGGCGTTTGTGGGTCTGAAGATGCTCGACGACTTGCATCATGAGGGGCTTAAGACCCTGGATTCCGATTGGGCCCGCGACGGCTTTGCTCCAGTACCGGCGTTCGTGGATACCGGATCAGCGTTGGTGGACAAGAGCAGTGTGGAAGCTTTCATTGCAGCCACCAAATCCCTGGCAGGAAAATAATTGCGCCACAATCTTAGAAAGCTCTGCTTAGTTGCGCTTTTATGTGGCTCTTCTCTGCCGCTGTCCGCGCTCGACCGGCAACCCAGTTCTGACTACCACGCGCGTCGCGAGAAGCTGGCCGCAAAACTGGACGGCGGCGTAGCGCTGATATTCGCGCCCGGCGAGTCGGAAGGGCCGAACGACCTCTACGGGTACCGGCCAGACAATAATTTTTACTACGCGACGGGCTGGCCGGAGCCCGGGGCCGCGCTTTTGCTCGCGTCCGCTCTCGAAGCCAAGGACGACACTCCGGCCCGGCCGTATACGGAAATTCTTTTTTTGCCAAGCCGGAACTATTCCCAGGAGGGCTGGACCGGACCGAAGCTTGGTCCTGACGACTCCAAGGCGGCTCAGCTCACCGGAGTGGGTCATGTCGAATCTCTGGACAGCCTGCGCACTGAACTGGTGAAGCTGCTGGTGCGCGGGGGAGCTGCGATTTATACGGACGTGCCGGCGGCAGGAGAAACCTCCAATTCGACACACCCTCTGAGCTGGCTAAAGAACGCGAATGCCTTCCCTGTTCCCAGTTCGTATCACGACATCCGTCCGCTGCTTGCATCGTTGCGCACGGTCAAAGACGAGGGCGAGATCGACTTGGTCCGCAAGGCGACCAACGCTTCGATTGCCGCCCAGCTAGCTGCGATTCGCGCCATCAAGCCCGGGGTTAACGAACGGGAAATTTCGGCACTTCTGCAGTATGAATGGGGCAGGCGTGGCTGCGAGCGGCCGGCTTACGCGCCCATTGTGGGATCGGGATTCAACTCCACCGTGCTTCATTATTCGGACGATGATCAAACCATCGAATCCGGGGAACTGGTGGTCATGGACGCTGCCGGAGAATATTCGCTGTACGCGTCTGACATTACCCGCACCATCCCTGCGAGCGGCAAATTCTCGCCGCGTCAGCGCGAAATTTACGACATCGTGCTGGGAGCGCAGAAAGCCGCGATGGCCGCCTTTCAATCGAGCAAGTCGACTCTGCAGCGCAACACTGCTGATACGCTCTATAAGGTTGCTTACGACTACATCAATACGCACGGCAAAGACATGCATGGAGCGCCTCTCGGCAAATACTTCATTCACGGGCTAGGTCATTACGTGGGGCTGGGAGTCCACGACGATGGCGACTACTCAGTGCCCCTGGCGCCGGGAATGGTATTTACCATTGAACCTGGCGTTTACATCCCTGAAGAGAAGCTGGGCGTGCGGATCGAAGACATGTTCTACGTTGACGGGAACGGCAGACTGATCCGGCTGACCGAATCTTTGCCGCAGACCGCGGACGAAATCGAGCGCCTGAAAAGCGGGAAGTAACCCGCCTGACAAGCCGCAACCTTTGTTATCCTAAGACATCGTGCGGATGACGTGGTGGTATCTGGTCGTAGCGGTGGCCGCCGGAGCTGTCGTGTGGGCCGCATTGTCGGCTTATGTTCAGGTGCGCGACCGTCTGAGAAGAGCCGAAAATCGGACGTCTGCAAGAAGACAAGAATCCGGCGCGGGTCTCAGGTCCTGATGAGAGGAGAATACATGTCAAGAACCGCGGCAGCTTTCACCGGCGGCAGCAGTCGCGCGTTGGATGCCGCGCTTCAGGTTGCGACAATCATGGGAGCAAGTCTGCTGGTCGCGCTCTGTGCGCGCATTTCCCTGCCGATCCCGGGAACGCCGGTGCCCCTGTCGCTATCGAATTTCGGGGTGATTTTGGTGGGACTGGCGCTTGGGAGCCGCCGCGGGTTCGCGGCGCTGGTCCTGTATCTTGCGGAGGGCGCCGCCGGATTGCCGGTGTTCAGTCCGGTCGGAGCTCCCGGCCTCTTGCGATTCGCGGGCCCTACGGCTGGCTACTTGGTTGCTTATCCTTTGGTTGCTGCAACGACCGGATACATCTTTGAACGCGGGAAGCAAGCATTTACCCGCGCCGTATCGGCCGCAATAGCTGGAGAGTTGCTGTTATTTGCGTGTGGCATTTCGTGGCTTTTCGTCCTGACGCACTCTATCGCCCGGGCCTTGAGCTTCGGGCTCTACTGGTTCATCTTCGCCGAGGTACTCAAAGTGATGTTTGCGGCCGCGATTGTACGAAGCTGGCGCGGTTTCTTTCCGCGCAGCTAATCCACGCCGGCTGATCATCTTGATTTTTGGGAGAAGACAAGTGGCAACCCTGACCGCCCTCAGCACCCGCGAGCTTACCATTGCGCACAGTCCGGATTCCGACGACGCTTTCATGTTTTATGGTCTCGCGACCAACAAAATTCAGGTTCCTGGCCTGCGTTTAACGCACACCCTGTGCGATATTCAGACTTTGAACCAGCAAGCGATTGAGGGCGATGGTTTATATGACGTTACCGCCATTTCGTTCCACGCTTACCCTTATCTTCAAAACAATTATGCGTTGATGACGTGCGGCGGCAGCGTTGGCGAAGGCTATGGGCCGATGATTGTGGCCCCGCGGGCCTATTCGCACGACGAAATCCGGCAAAAGACGATCGCGGTCCCCGGTAAACTCACCACTGCCTACCTCGCATTGAAGTTGTTTGCTGCAGGCATCGAGACTGAAGTTGTTCCGTTCGACCAGATCATTCCTGCGGTGCTACAGGGAAAATACGAAGCTGGATTGATCATTCATGAAGGCCAACTCACTTACGACCGTTCGGGCCTGCACCGGATTCTGGACTTAGGCAAATGGTGGCTAAATATGACCGGCTTGCCACTGCCCCTGGGCGGAAATGCAATCCGCCGCAGTCTCGGCCCAGAGTTGATATCGAGTGTCTCCTTGGCGCTGCGCGGCAGCATTCAGCACGCCCTGGACAATCGCGACGAGGCTCTTGTCTACGCCATGCAATTTGCCCGCGATCTGGATCCGCACCTTGCCGACCGGTTCATCGGGATGTACGTGAATGAGCGCACACTGGATTACGGAGCGGATGGGAAAGAGGCAATCCGGCGATTGCTGGATTTGGGCTACCGGGCGGGGATCATTTCCGTCGAGCCAAGAATAGAATTTGTGGAATAGGTGCATATCTGAGGGACGGTAGTGATCGCACGATGACGCGCAAGAAGGAACCATTCGCGCGAGGGTTCTGGAACGCTGTCTTTTTGGTCGTGCTGTCATCATTCCGCTTGCCTTGACTGTCGTAACCCTGTCCCTGGCGCATCGAATCGTTTGTGCATTCTCGTTTGGCTGCTGTGGTTATCGAACGGAAAGGACTTATTGGTCGTGTACTCCGACAGCCCGATATGGCACGACTACATCGTGACACAGATCTTGCCACGGGTGCACAAGCGGGCGGTCGTTCTAAATTGGTCGGAACGCAGCAAGTGGCCACGATGGTCATTTCGCCCCCATGTATTTCGCCACTTCGGGAGAGCGCGCCAGTTCAACCCTTTGGTTATTTTGTTCCGACCATTTCGTCGCGCCAGAATTTTTCGCTTTTGGTTACCTTTCCAAGACTGGAAACGCGGTTACAGAGAGCCTGTAGAGAGGCTGCGCGAGGAACTGTTTTCGGTCCTGTGACACAGAGCTGTGGCCCCGCAGGCGAAGGCCTGCGCTCATGCATCCCGGCCGGGCAAATCAATAATGGCGTCCTTCCTCAATTAATCCGCCTATTTTGATTTTATCCAGGGTCGCGCCTTTGCGCAGCTCGCGAATTTCTTGGACGATCTTCTTAACCCCGTCAGCAGGAACCAGCTTCGAGATCGAAACACCGGGCCGTGCATCCATTCTTCGCTTCCCTTTCACTCGTCCTCCTAAGATCGCGAGATAGCCAGCGACAACAGCCAACGACCGACGACGGACCCTACTTTAGCTTCCTGGGAAACGAGAATATTGGATCCACGTCCACAGGCACGCTCTCGGCTTTGCTGAGGGATTCTTGCAGCTCTGGCGGAATAACATCGTATTTCTTGAACCATGCCTCCGCCCTTGCCCGATCGCCGGTCGCTTCCATCTCCAGTAGTTCTCTGGCTAGGTTTTCAATTTCACCCGGCAGTTTTTGAAAATCCACCGAGTATTTCCCCGACCCATCCCGCTTGATGGCGGCATGCTCGACGTAGTAATTGAATTCCATCATCTCCGCCTGACCATGGGCCTCGGCGGCGCCAAAGCGGATAGTCCGGAAACTTCCGGCAACATATGAGGCGTAGTATTCGGGTAATTTTTCTTTCGGAAGCACGCCGCGATCTACTAGCCATTTCAGGCTGAACATTCCGACCACGTCGGCTTTGGCTTCTTCCAGCCCGCTGTAAGCCGGGCCAATAGCTTCGCGGATATTGATCTTCTCTTTTGAAGCGCTGTGGGCAAATGCCGGGCCAAGCCCGTGACAAATTTCGTGCATTACCGTCCCCAGCAAATAGCCGTCCGCGGACACCATCGACGCCTGATCAGCGGGCATCATGTAGCGTGCCAGCGGCAGGATTACATAGTGCACGCGCGCGTCCATGAAGTTCTTAAAGAACAGCATCTTGCTTCCTTTTGCTTCATGAACATGCGGATCGTTGGGCAAGTTGTCAGCCACCGCCTGATAGCCATGGCCCAGGTCGCCGGTACGAAATGGCGCATCCATGACTTCCATGGGACTTTGCAGTCCGTGTTTAGAGGGACGGTTCTGCGCGGCCACCGGCAATGCGTCCTGAATATCGGCGACATACTTCTGAAAAGTTTCCATTCTGCGGCTGGCTTGCTCATCACGGACCAGCAGCGAAGCGCCGTAAGTCGCTTTTACTCCGAGCAGAGTGTCGCTATAGGTTTCGTATGGAGCAAAGATGAGGTCGAAACGAGGGGCTTTTAGCTCTAGCCAGGCGATGTCGCTCTTCAGGTAATCGCCACTCAGAAGAGCGTCCGCCCGTAGGCGCAGATAATTCGCGAACGCAGCGTCAGGGCTTAGATCGGCGGCTTCGCGCAAATCCGCAGCAGCGGGCTGCAAAAAAGAGCGATAGGCAACATGGTAGGGGACACCTTCCAGATCGCCGCCATGCCTGCGCACGACGGTAGTGGAACTGTAGATCTCCCCGCGTTTAGCCGGATGCGCCTTTACGTATTGCTCGACCTCATCGCGAGTCAATCCCTGCGGATAAAAACCGCGGCCGGGCGACAGGGGAGAAGTCCCAACAAACGGCTTTGCTCCGTCCATGAGGTCAAAGCGGGAGCCATTAATCCACAGGTAACGCCGGAGGTCCACGTCCTGCTGATTTGTGCTTGCTTCGAGCGACTGATAAAGGTCGAGGCCCTGGGGATCTACCTGCCGCCAGTAGATAGCGTCCAGATAACGGCAAGCGTCCACCAGCTTTACAACCATTTTGCGCTCGCGTGCGGTGAGCGCGGCGGAGTTGAACCGCATTTCCACCTGGTGGAACCTTGCCAACCGCTCAGCCAGGCCGGGAACAACCTGATGGCCGGCGGAAACTGCTTTGGTCGATGATTCTATCGCCTTTGCTTTGTGCTTTGTTTGTGAGAACCCCAAAAAACACGTTGCCGAACATAGAAGTGCCGCGACCGCCCATCGAATTTTCATTACGAAAAGTTTAGCAGAGGTTTGCGCGACTCTTAGCTGCTCTGGTTCCTTCTGGCGGGGCCGCTAATATGATGTTTGGGTGAACCAGCCACCTCAAGGCCGCCAGGCTCTTCTCATCGACGCCGATGACACTTTGTGGGAGAACAATATTTATTTTGAACGGGCAATCGCCCAGTTCATTTCATTTTTGAATCATCGCGAGCGCTCGCCGGCAGAGGTGCGGGAAATTCTTAATGAGGTCGAGCGCGAATTCATCTTGAGCCATGGATACGGACTCACCAGCTTTGCGCACGCTCTGGTCAAAACCTTTGAGCGACTCTCGGTAGAGCCGATTACCCCAGCGTTGCACCAAACCATACACGGAATCGCGCAGGTCATTGCCAGCCAGCCAGTGCAGCTTCTGTCACAGGTTCCGGAAACGCTTACTTACCTTTCGGACCGGCATCGTCTGATCCTGGTCACCAAGGGTGACTTGGCGGAACAGTTGGGAAAGGTTGAGCGTTCAGGACTGAAAGGATGGTTTGCGGCGGTCGAGGTGGTCGCTGAAAAGGACGTGGAGGCCTACCGGAAAATTTTGCGTAAGTACGATCTGCCGGCCGGGCATGCCTGGATGGTGGGAAACAGCCCCAAATCTGACATCAATCCTGCCTTAACAGCGGGAATGAACGCAGTCTTCGTGCCTCACGGCGATACCTGGATTCTCGAGCACGAGGAGCTTGGCCAGCCCGCGCCGCCGGCGCGATTGTTGATTTTGGCGAAGTTCGGCCAACTGGCTGAGCACTTCTGAGATCCCACTCACTTTGCGGCTGTATTTTCCCGAGGAACGGTTGCCTTCAGACGCTCAAGGGCTTTTTGAGCATCGCTCGAAAGCGGCCCGTGAGGCAGTATCTTCAAATACTGTTGATAGTGGGCTGCCGCCTCTCCGGCATTGCCGAGCTTTTCCTGACACTCGGCGAGCCGAAAATTCGCAACTGCGTCATTCGACTTGTAAGCCAGTGCCTCTTTAAAGCGTTCCAGCGCAGCCCGGTAATTCTTTCGTTTGAAATAGAAATCTCCGACTTCAACGTCCTTGGCAGCCTTGTGCGGGTCCCATGCCCGAAATTCCTGCACGTCAGAAGCTGCGTCTTCAGCGTCGGACACAGCGGATCGGCTTTGGGGATGCTTCTTGTCATCATCTCTCGGAGGGCTCAAATCTGCCTGGGTGTCCTTACTTGAGCTTGCTTCGGCCGGCCGTGCGGTGTCTTCAGATTTGTCCCGGATTTCCGCCCGGGGCGCGGATTCGTCCTGCTGCGCTTCAGCCGGCCAGCTCGTCATAAAACCCGCCGTGAGGAGGACCATGAACCAGCGACACATAGACATATTCTACCTTTTGCGAATGCCGCTTGGCTCAACCTTGGCAACAGCCAGACGAAAAAAGCCGCTTCGCAAGCGGAGCGGCCGTTGGAGAATCTTCCGGGGATAAGGTTACATTGACGGCGGAGCCGGGTTGGCGCTGGCGGCCGGCTGTTGGGGCGGGTTCTCGCCTCCCGCGGTATTGGTCATCAGCCGGACATTTACTCGGCGGTTGGCAGCTCGCCCCTGGCGGCTTTTGTTATCGTCAACCGGCTTGTCTTTTCCCAACCCGATCAAATAAATCTTGTGGGCAGGGACATTGTATTTGGAGCTGAGATATTGGATAACGGAGTCGGCGCGGCGTTCGCTCAAACTGTAATTGTAGTCCGCCGGGCCTACCGAGTCGGTACCCCCTTCCACCGTAATAATGTATCCCTTGGTATTCGGCACGTTGGTGGCCAGCTTGTCCAACTCATCTTTTGCTTGCTCGGTAAGCGAGTCCCGGTCGAAGCCAAAGTGAACGGCGGTCTCGCCCACAACGCGATAGTTATCGAGGTTGGAAACTGCGTTTGACAGCGCATCCACCCGATGCACCGCATTGTCAGCCAGGGTTTGAGCCTGGGTGGCGGCTTGACCTGCGACTTGCGCCTTCTGGTCGGCTGCCGAGGCGCGGGTGTTCAAATCCTGGATGCCAGCCTGGGCGCGAGTATCAACGTCTTTGATCGACTTAGTGTTCTGGGCGGTCAGATCATCAAGCTCATTGGTTTTGGTGATAATAGGCGTGGTCTGTTGGCGCACATAATTCTTGCTGGCGCAGCCGACCGACGCTGCCATGCTTACGGCCAGCATAGTGACTAAAGAAGCGCGATTCATCTTTGGAGGACTCCTTCCTCATTTCGAAACCGGGCCACAGATGTTTTCAGTTCTGTGCCGGTGATCCAGGACGCTACGCGCACCGGATGAAAACCTGGGTCAACTTCCGTCCACACATAGCGGGAAGCTCACCTTCATTGTACCTGAGCACGGGGGCTGCCAACCATGTTTCGGGAATCTAAGCTAACGCTAACTTTATCATCAGACGAGACTTAGATGTTGACAGAGTTGCTATCGATGGTCTGCGCTGCGCCAAACAAGAGGAAAATTTATATGGTTCATGCAATTCCGTATTCGCGACAGCAACTGCACGTGAGGCGTGGTTCCTGCAAGCATCCCCGAGCATCCACTAAAATGGGAATTACCACAACCACAGCGCATGGACTTACAGCGAAAAATCAGGTCTATCCCCGCCTCACCGGGAGTGTACCTCTACAAGAATGTGGAGGGCGAGGTCATCTACGTCGGCAAGGCCAAGAGTTTGCGCCACCGGGTTAGCTCTTACTTTCATGAGGGCCGTGTGGCTGACGCCAAGACCGGCACCCTGCTGCGCGAAGCCATTGACGTGGACTATATCGTCGTGGCCAATAACAAGGAAGCACTGGCGCTTGAAAATCATCTGATCAAGCAGAAAAAACCTCGTTTCAACATTCTGCTTCGGGACGACAAGACTTACCCCTACATTAAGCTCACACTTGGCGAGCGGTTTCCACGCGTTTACGTGACCCGCCGCTTACGCAAGGACGGCAGCGCCTACTATGGCCCGTACTTCCCTGCCAACCTGGCGTACCGGACTGTAGACCTGATCCACCGCAATTTCTTCGTCCCCTCGTGCACTGTGGACCTGAACCGCTACCACCCGCGCCCGTGCTTGCAATTCTATATCGGACGCTGCCTCGGGCCGTGCGTTGAAGGATTAACCGCGCCTGCAATTTACCAGGAAGCAGTCCGCGACGTAAAACTTTTCCTGGAAGGACGCCAGAGCGATTTATCAAAATCCTTGCGTGAGCGGATGGCGCGTGCCGCGGAGGCGCGCGAGTTCGAAAGGGCCGCCAAATATCGGGATCTGATTTCCACGGTCGAGCAGTTGCAAGAAAAACAGCGAATCGCGGCAGCGGAAGGCGATGATGCCGATGTCTTTGGGTATCACTTTGAGAACGGCATGCTGGCAGTCAACCTTTTTCACATGCGCGGCGGACGTGTGCTCGACCGGCGTGAATTCTTCTGGGAGGACTTGCCGGAGTTTGAGAACCTGGCAGACCAGGGCACCGACAAGAATGTAGCCGCGGGCGTCTCTGCCGATCCGGTTGAGCGAAACCCCACATTCCGTCCCGATGAATTTTTCTCATCCCTGTTGAAGCAGCACTACATCGGCCAGCCTTACGTGCCCCGTAACGTTTACGTACCAGTCGATTTTGAAGATCGAGAGATGCTCGAGGAGCTACTCTCGGAGCAGTTGGCCGGGGAGGGCGGGCGCGCCTCCCGGGTTCACATTACCGTCGCTACGCGTGGTGAAAAGCGGGCACTCATCGATCTGGCGGGGAACAACGCCAAGCAGCTTTACGACCAGCGCTTCCGCGTCATGAAGCCGAACGCGCGCACCATTCAGGAGGCATTGCAGGATGCCCTGGCACTACCCGAGCTGCCGCGGCGCATCGAGTGTTTCGATATCTCGCATATTCAGGGAGCCGAGACCGTCGCTTCTATGGTCGTGTGGGAAGACGGCAAGATGAAGAAGTCTGATTACCGGAAATTTATTATTCGCACCGTTGCTGGCGTTGACGATTTCGCCTCAATGCGGGAAGTGGTGGAGCGGCGGTACAAGCGTCTACAGCAAGAGAAGAAAGAAATGCCCAGCCTGATTCTCATCGATGGAGGACTGGGCCAGCTTAGCGCCGCAGCGGATGCGCTCGCGTCCTTGCAGATCATTAATCAACCACTGGCGGCGATTGCCAAACGTGCGGAGATTATCTACGTCTGCGGTCAGGAAGATGAGCCTGTGGTCCTCGATCATCACTCCCCGGTCCTGCATCTGGTCCAACTCATCCGCGATGAAGCTCACCGCTTTGCTGTGACCTTCCACCGCAAGCGCCGCCAGATCCGCGACCGCTCGACTGAGTTGAGAGAAATACCAGGCGTCGGCGAAGGTACCACTCGGAGATTGCTACAGCATTTCGGCAGCGTGCAGGCTGTGAAGCAGGCGGACGTCGCCGCGCTCTCAGCAGTGGTAACCAAAACTCAAGCCGAGGCAATTCTGCAGCATTTCAACAAATAAAAGCTGGGGCGTTCGGTTCCTGAAGGGGTTTAGTCAGCTTTTTTCATCTCGCCGGCAAGCTCCGCACGTCGCGATTCAGGCAAGATTTCTCGCAGAATACCGGGCGCGAAATGTCCAGCCAGCTTCCGGGCGCGTTCAAGCGGAAGCTTCTCGCTTTTAAGCAACGCGATTTGTATTTCCCGCCTGTGCGCCCACTTAGGATGCTCGCTTACCGCAATAAAAAGAAACGTGGTGGCGTCATCGCTCATGAGCGCTGAGACGACTGCGACCTCGACCAGGCGCGGATTATCGAGCGCGGCGGAGAGGATGCGGATATCGGGATCGCCAAGCAGAGCCGCCGCGACTCGTCCCGAAGCACGGCGCGCGAGAGAAATTTTTCCGCCTGCAGACAGTGCCTCCAGCCGATTCAACATTTGCTCTTCGGCCACTCGCTTAATGTCGGCCGCCGCCGCTGGACTTAGAGTGACCCGCATAAGATCAAACGTAAATAACCGCCGCAGCAGAGGAATTGCGACGTGACGGGGAGTGCGCGGGTGTATTGCCAGGGCAAGCCGAACTTTGCGGCTTTTTGTAAGCGCAGGATTCTTCGCGAACTGAGCGAGAGTCTCAGCTGTAATGTGGGCACTCTGCAAAACGGCGAGCGCCTGATCCTCATTCATACTCGAATTATCTTGCCGGAGCTGATCGCCACCGACAGGTTCGTGAGCCGCCTGCGGCTTTTCGGTCGAATTAGATTCCGTGCTCAAACTCGACCTGTAGTGCGGATGTCGGTGCCCGCCGAGGCCGGAAGGGGAGGCCCGGCCAAATGGTTTACCTTTTATCGAAAGAAGAAGGCCATTACCGCGTGCGCTGGACGAGAGTGCCTGCAAGAATATCGTGTAATGCCTGTTTACGCTCGGTGAATCCTGCCATGATGTAGCCGATCAGCAGAATCATCGCGGAGATAATTTTGGCGAAATGCCTGCCGGTGGCCCGGGTGAAAGAGATGCGCCGGCCTTCCAGGTCAGTCACCCGAAGCGCGAGCACCATTTTACCGATCGTCGCTTGCTTTGAGGAGCTTTCCATCGCCGCTTCGTAGATCCAATTGGCGCACGTGCTGAGAGCAAGACTGACGATCGCGTTGACCAGATGCACCCCAATCCCCGGCATGGCGACCGCCGTCCCCGAAATACGGATGAGTACCGCAATCATCAGTGATACAGGCCAGATCACAGCGCCGACCAGAACTCCGTCAATTAGGGCCGCGATAAACCTGATCCAAAACCCGCCGTAGTGCATGGCCGGCACCGTCGGAGGACTGACGGCACGGGCCTGCCACGCCGGGATCCCGGGTTGCGGAGCAATCTCCAGGGTGCCGATAGTGGGAGCCGATAATTGCTGGCTTTCAGTTGGAAACTGATCTCCACAGCTAGCGCAGAACATCGCCAGAGCGGAATTCTGCGTCCCGCAGCGATTACAGTAGAAAGCCCCATTGGCCATGAGCGGAGAATATAAACATCAGACGGTCCCGTGTAAAGGATGCCTGGCAGCACCTCTCGGAAACACTTTTTCCACGCCTTGGTTGTGAGAAATGTTATTGATACGAGAACTTATCAAGATCAGGAAATCCCCGGAATTAGTTCCGTGATGATAGGCAGAACCTGCGGATGCAATTCCATTTCGGGAATGGGGGGAGCGCTTTTATCGTCCCGGCCGACTTTTAGTGCACCTCCGGCGCGTGCCTCCACGGTCCCAGCGAATCTATCCAATTGACTCCTAAGCAGTTATTTGAGGATTACCTATCCTGGCGACAGTAACACTCCCGTTATATTGCTTAGGGGGTTCCCCTCCCTACATACTCCTAGTGCCGATTCTCTCCTTAGTACAAGGTTTGCAGATTGCAATACGGACTTTGAGATGAGTGACAACAAACAACTCAAGACTCTCGGACTGCGCTTCGCTCGCGCCCTGCATATGTCCATTAAGACCGCCTTAATTTTCACGGTAG
>JBBSFW010000013.1:0-70959 GCA_038254805.1 Terriglobales bacterium | reverse complement strand
ACAATAAGTAGATCCAGATTGCCGTCGTTATCATAATCAAAGAACTTAACTCCCCAGCCGCTCATTAGGCGGGTTGCTTTGCTCACGCCCTGCGAACCTGCAATATCGTCAAAGGTCAGGTCGTGACTGTTGCGGTAGAGTGAATACATTTCCTGGTCCACGTTGGAAACGAACAGGTCCTGCCAACCGTCCTGATCGAAATCTGCTGCGTCCACGCCCATGCCAGAACGGGCGCGACCTTCCTGACTGTAAGCCACACCGGCTTCGAGCCCGATATCTTCGAACCTGCCTTGGCGATTGGGAAATAGAAAATTCGTGGGGCGCGCATTTGCAGCGCATTTTCGAAACCTGTAAACGCTTTAGATTTTGGGGTGGGAGACGGGAATCGAACCCGCAACGTCCGGAGCCACAGTCCGGTGCTCTGCCGGTTGAGCTACTCCCACCAGACTGCTTGATTATAACAAGGTGGGACGGGTACTCAGCTCGTGGCGCACAGCGGCCAACACATTCGCTGAGCGTTGGATTCTCGGCGGTGGATTCTCGCGGTGGATTCGTCGCGCTGGAATTTCTAAAGCTGAGTGAGCCGCTGGAAAGCCAACCGCGCGTTATCCTCGACCTACTCCGACGTATTCAAATCCCATGGCCCGCAGGCGGACGGAGTCGAGAATATTTTTGGTATCCACGATCAAGGGACGGCGCAGCAAGCTCTTGATCTTCGAGAAATCAAGTGCGCGAAATTCCGGCCAGCCGGTCCCAACCACCAGGGCTTCCACTCCTTCGGCGGCCGCGTAGGCAGACTCGCAATAATGGATGCTGCCGTTCAACTCCAACCGGGCGTCCGGAATGGCGACCGGATCGTAGGCCCTGACCCGAGCGCCGCGCGTCACCAACCTCTGCGCCAATCTCACCGAGGCTGATCCGGCAACCGAATTGGTGTTGGGCTTGAAAGCCAAACCGAGAATTCCAACATCTTTGTTCTGCACAGATTGCAGGCAAGCGGAGATCTTTTCCGCCAGGCCGTCCACAAGGGAATGATTGACGTCGCGGGCCGCAGTCAGAATCTTCATGGGGACGCCATTCTCCTGTGCCAGTTGCACCAAGGCGTCCATATCGGACTGCGCGAACAATCCCCCCATCGCAGCTCCCGCCTGCAGGCAACGTGGACCAATTTTCTTGTCCAGTCCAAGCGCCAGGGAAAGATGCACTGCATCGGCGTTCACCCGCTCGCAAAGCCCCGCCAATTCGTTGATGAATGAGATTTTTGCCGCCACGAACGCCGTTGCCGATTCGCGGACCAGTTCGGCAGTGGCATGGTTGGTCACGATCACCGGCACTCCGCGCATGATGAGAGGATGAAAAAGCTGTTTAATCACGAGCACCGCGTCGCTGGAGGACGTCCCCAGGATGATTCGATCGGGCCAATTGAAGTCTTCCACCGCGCATCCCGCGGTGAAGAAAATCGGTTGCGAGACGATGACTGCTTTCAGTCCGGCATCAGCCAATTTTTTTTCCAACGCAACGGCGGTCCCCACCGTGACCGGGGTGACGATGGACAAAATAGGAGGTTTCGATGCCGCTTTCGCGATGCGCATGACCAAGTCGGGCAGGTGCTGCGAGCTGTCTTCCGCCAGGAAGATCAGTCCTGAACGTCGCGCGAAGGATTCCACGTCCGTCGAATATGCCAGCCGGCCAGAGCGCACGTTCCGGCGGATCACTTCGGTCAGATTCTTTTCGTGGAACGGCACCCTGCCCTGCGCCATTTCAACTATGTGGGAACTATCGGGATGGCAGCAGGTGACGGGCGTGCCAAAATCGGCCAGACAGGCTGAGATCAAGGTTCCCAGGTACCCTGCGCCATAAACACCAATCTGCATTCATTCCTCCCGGCTAGAGACAGCTCGCCACACCTATCTTCTGTTTACGCTTCCGATCACAAGATGGGCAGAGTACGGGAGGGATGGGTCCCGGCAGGAAAAAGGACAGGTAATGAAGCCAATGGGTACTAGAGGGAGGACGGCTGCCGGTCCCTGGATGCCAACCGGCGACGCCCCAAGGGAATGCCAGCCAGATCCACCCAGCGATTCTGACCCTCCTCACGCACGAAGGTCAGGTCCCGAACCTCGACGCAGCGGCCATCTTTAAATTCGTCCCAGCGCGTCCTGGCCACGCGATATGCATGTTGCGCCTGATCCTCAGCCCCCATTTTCACGATCGTGAGGTGGGGCATATACGGCCACTGCTCGTCACATGCCAGAGCATCCACGTTGAGGCGGTCGTGCAGTTCTCGCATGCGATAGGCGGCGTGCGCCACACGAATGAAAACTGTAGGGGTCACTGGAATAAAGGTTTCAACTTCACCCAACGAAACTTCGAACGGCTCAACTTCCTTGCAGATCTCTTCCAGGGTCTCGAGCGCGGCGGATTCGGTCCCGCTCAGAAAGCGCGGCGGCAGCAGGGTAACGTGGGCGGCCAGGTGGGGTAATTCCGGATGCAGCTCTTTGCGCAGAGACTCGACAAACTCTCCGATGGGATTTCTGACGTAGGCCACGAGGGCATAACGCTGGTTCTGCTCCACCGAGCAAGATTATAACCGCAACCCCCATGATCCGCCGAGTGGCGGAGCTTGGTTTAGAATGGAGGCGTCGGGGCGTAGCGCAGCCTGGTAGCGCACCTGCCTTGGGCGCAGGGGGTCGTAGGTTCGAATCCTATCGCCCCGACCAAATACCAGCGTTTGATCCAGGCTATTGTCTTCCAGCGGTCTGTGCTTTAGTGCCGCAAAGTCAAGGATTTGCATCTATAATCCTGGCCCGCGAATCCAATAGGACTTCGGATGTGTGCCTGCCCCGTCTAAGCCTAAGCACGATGAATTCATTTTCGAAAGGCTCGAAATCGGCAGCTTCGATGGCAGTGAATTATCTTGGGGCGATTCTTTTGGCCGCCAGCGCAACGCTCGGTCAGATGCAAAACCAGCAACCGCTCTCCCCATCAGGGGAACCGAACGCAAATAAGAGCTATTCCGGCTCCACTGGGAGTTCGGAAGCGCCTCGGGTCTTCGGTGTCTCGCAGAGTCCTTTCTCGGGGAGCGTTCCTGAGGGCAAGGCTACCTCCGCGGTTCTATCGCTCTCGTTCAAAGAGGCGATTGATCGCGCGCTCAGGAATAATCTGGGGCTCTTAGTGGCGAGCGACAATTCACTTTCCGCTAAGGGCGCGAAGTGGCAGGAACTCAGTCATCTGCTTCCCAACGTCACTGCTGCTGCAAATCAAAGTGCGCAACAGATCGACTTGGCTGCGCTGGGCTTCAGATTCGCTTTTCCGGGAGTTTCTTCTGTGATTGGACCCGTTGGGACTTTCGATGCTCGGGCTTACGTCACCGCGCCGCTTTTCGATCTGCACTATATTGAGCGTGAGCGCGGCGCGGCGGCAAACGAATCAGCCGCACGGTTCAGGTATAAGGACGCGCGAGAACTGGTGGTATTGGCGGCGGGGAATGCCTACCTGCTGGCTATCGCCGCAAGCGCGCGGGTCGATGCCGCCCAGGCACAGATGGAAACCGGTCAGGCGCTGTTTAACCGGGCCCGCGATCAGCAGAATGCCGGGCTGACGCCGGCCATTGACGCTTTGCGGGCTCAAGTGGAATTTCAAACCCGAAGGCAGCAGTTGATTGTCGCGCGAAACAATTATGCCAAGCAGAAGTTGATGCTCGCGCGAACGATTGGTCTGCCCGCGGGGCAGGAATTCGATCTGGCAGAAAAGGCCCCGTATCAGCCCCTGGCAGCCATGAACATCGAACAGGCGCTGCAGCGAGCCTATTCGTCGCGCGCCGATTATCAAGGGGCGATCCAGCAGGTACGAGCGGCGCAACGATTCCGATTCGCCGCCACCGCCGAGCATTTGCCCAGCCTGAACTTCTCGGGTAACTACGGCGCCGCGGGAGTGAACGTCGGCGACTCGCACGGAGTATTCCAGGTCGGCGCGACCCTGGCTATCCCGATATTCGCGGGCGGACGGGCCCACGCCGATGCGCTCGAAGCCGAATCAACCCTCAGGCAGAGTCGCCAGCAACTGGAGAATTTGAGGGCGCAAATTGATTTTGAAGTCCGCACCGCGCTTCTCGACTTGACGGCTGCCGCGGACCAAGTGGAAGTCGCGCGGAGTTCTCTTGATCTCGCCAATCAGACCCTGGAGCAGGCACGTGATCGTTTCACCGCCGGAGTGGCAGATAATCTGGAGGTGGTGCAGGCGCAAGAAATCGTTGCTTCGGCGAACGAAAACTATATCGCCAGTCTTTACTCGCACAATGTGGCTAAAGTGTCGCTGGCGCGAGCCATCGGATTCGCAGAACAGGGCGTTAGACAATACTTAGAGAGCAAGTAAATGGCACAGCAAATCGAAAGCGAACAACGCCGTCCGCCTAGCGAGGGGCAGGAACACCAGCCCTCCGCTCTGCCCGCCTCTGAACGTGACCTGAGGTGGAAGCAATTCCAGTCGCGTAATCCGCGCTTCCGCATGTTTATGATCGTCGGCATCGTGGTGCTGCTGGTCGCAGGATTTTTTCTGTGGCGCTACTTTAACAGCTACGAATCTACCGACGACGCGCAGATTGACGGACATATGAGCCCCGTCAGCGCTCGGGTTTCCGGCCATGTGGCGAAACTTCTGGTCGAAGACAATCAGTACGTTCAGGCGGGGACACCCTTGGCGCAGATCGACCCCAGGGACTACCAAGTCCTAGTAGCGCGCGCGAAGGCGGACTATGACAACGCGGTTGCGACGGCCAAGGCAGCAGGAGTCAACGTTCCTATCACCTCCACTAGCACGGGAAGCCAACTGGCGGCGGCCTCCGCCGAAGTGCAGTCGGGACATGCCGCTCTCGCAGCCGCCCGGAAACAATATGACGCCGCCAATGCTCAATTGGCGCAGGCTGATGCCAACAACGTGAAAGCGCAAAACGATCTTGCCCGTTACAAACAGTTGGTCTCGAAGCAGGAAATATCGCAGCAGCAATACGATCAAGCCTATGCGGCAGCGCAGGCTGGGGCAGCCGGTGTGGATGCAGCGCGGGCCGGTTCGGCTGCGGCCGAGCAGCAGATCAAAGCTGCTCAAAGCCGGCTCATTCAGTCGCAGGCCAATGCTCGGGCAGCGCAGACCGGTCCTCAGCAGGTTGCGGCCATGCGCGCGCGGGCTCAATCTGCGGAGGCCCTGGTGGAAGCGAAAAGGGCGGAGCTTGATGCAGCGCAGCTCAACCTGCAGTACGCCACGATTGTTTCTCCGGTCAATGGCGTGGTCACGAATCGCACGGTGGAGGCAGGACAAAACGTACAGTCCGGCCAGGAATTAATGCGGATCATCAATCTGGATGACATCTGGGTTACCGCGAATCTGAAGGAAACACAGTTGCGCAAGCTCAAGATCGGACAGCCGGTCACCATTTCTGTCGATACCACGGGGAAGGACTACAAAGGCCACTTACAGAGCATTGCCGGGGCAAGCGGCGCGCTCGGCAGCTTGTTACCTCCGGAGAATGCAACGGGGAATTTCGTCAAGGTTGTGCAGCGAATTCCCGTGAAGATCACGTTCGATCCGGGAGAAACCCGCGAGCACGCACTTCGTCCGGGAATGTCGGTTGAACCCAAAGTTTGGATACGGTAAAAGTTTTGCCGGAAATAGGCCACGTTCATGTACCGCGTTATCACCATCGAACGGGAGTACGGATGCGGAGCCGGAGATATAGCCCGTCAGCTCTCATCCCGGATGGGCTGGAAGGTCTGGGACCAGGACCTGACGCAAGAGATCGCGCGGGTCGCAAATGTGGAGCCGTCCGCGGTTTCCATGTGCGAAGAGCGCGTGGACAGCACGTTTCAGCGGCTGGTTAAGGTATTCTGGCGCGGCAGTTACGAGCGCAGCATGAAGCTGGAGCACGAGCCTTTCGATCCCGACCGCATGGTCGAAGTGGGCGAGCAGGTCATGCGCGAGATTGCAGAAAAGGGAAACTGCGTCATCGTGGGCAGGGGCGCGCCCTATTTTTTACGTGAACGCGATGATGCTTTCCACGTCTTCCTTTACGCGCCGCGTGCGGAAAAACTGCGCCGCATTCAGAGTCTGGGCAAAAGCCAGCGCGATGCCGAGGATCTGGTTGATACGGTGGATCGGGAACGCATCCTTTTCGTCAAACATTACTTCGGCGCGGATTGGCCGACTCGCTCTCTTTATCACTTGATGCTGAACACCGCAATCGGCGATGAGAAAGTGCTGTCGACGATTCTTTACACTATGCGGACTATCGAGGGTCGTGCGTAGGGGTTCTTTCCGTCTCCGCCGCCGCATGCGACGATAGAAACAGACTCATGATCCAGCTTAATGCTGCCGGAAAACGCTTCGGGCACAAACTCCTGTTTGAAAATGTAGATCTTCTGATCACGCCCCGGGACCGCGTCGGCTTGGTTGGACCGAACGGCACGGGAAAATCCACCTTGCTCAAAATCTTGGCAGGCCTGGAGACGCTCGACTATGGTTCCGTCAGCCTGGCCAAAGGAATCAGCGCTGGTTATTTGCCGCAAGACGGCCTGACGTTAGCCGGCAAGACCGTGTTTGCTGAGTGCATGTCAGTATTCGTCCGCCTCCAGAATATGGAAAAGGAGCTGGAGCAATTGACGGGGAGCATGGCCGAATTGAACCACACGTCAGACGAGTACGGGCAGGTTGCCGAACGCTACCATCGCATTGAGCACGAATTCCGCACTCATGACGGTTATGCAGTTGAGGCGCAGGTGGGAACGGTTCTTGCGGGGCTGGGGTTTGGCCCTGAAGATTGGCAGAGACAAACGGAAGAATTCTCGGGTGGCTGGCAGATGCGTATTGCACTTGCCAAGCTGCTGCTGCAGAAACCCAATCTCCTGCTCCTCGACGAGCCCACCAATCACCTCGATCTCGAATCTCGGAACTGGCTAGAAGGGTATCTGGCTGAATATCCATTTGCGATTGTCCTGATTTCACACGACCGATATTTCCTCGATGTCACCGTCAATCGTACCCTCGAAATCTGGAATAAAAAAATCTGGAGCTACAGTGGCAACTACGAAAAGTATTTAAGTCAAAAGACCCAGCGGCAGGAACAACTGGAAGCCGCGTATCGCAACCAGAAAGAACGGATCGAGCAATTGGAAATTTTTATCAACCGGTTCCGATACCAGGCTACGAAAGCCAAACAGGTACAGAGCCGGATCAAAGAACTGGAAAAGATCGAACGCATTCATTTACCAGAAGAAGAAAAGACCATTCATTTTTCCTTTCCGCAACCGAAGCCGAGTGGCAGGATCGTAACTGAATTTACCAATGTAGAAAAATTCTATGGCGAAAAGAATGTATTTCGCGGCGTGAGTTTTGTGATTGAGCGTGGAGATCGCATTGCCTTGGTGGGCGTAAACGGAGCCGGAAAATCGACGCTGATCAAGCTGCTCTCCGGAATCGAGCCTGTATCCGCAGGCGAATACCGACTGGGCCACAATGTTCAATTCGACTACTTCGCACAAGACCAGTACAAAGAGTTGGACCAGGACGCGCGAATGATGGATGATATCGGCCGGGTGTCGCCGTCTTCACGGGAGACCGATCTACGCAATCTGCTTGGTTGTTTCTTATTCTCCGGGGACGAGGTATTCAAGCGGATTGGCGTCCTCTCCGGAGGCGAGCGCAACCGCTACGCGCTGCTGCGAATGCTGCTGCGTCCTGCGAATTTCCTATTGCTAGATGAACCCACAAATCATTTGGACATTCGCGCCAAAGATATTTTGCTCGCCGCACTGAGCGGTTATTCGGGGACGGTGGTGTTCGTTTCCCACGACCGCTACTTTATTGACAAGCTCGCGACACGCGTTTTCGAGATTGGTGGTGGCAGGGTGGAAGTCTATCCTGGAAATTACGAGGACTTCATGTGGCGCAAGCAGGGCGGGGCGGCGAAGCTGCAGCAGGAGGTCTCCGCGTCAGCCCGTAACTCTCAACCTGGCAACGGAAAGCAAGACCCTGCCGAGGTTGAGAGCAAGGCGAAACGGCTGAATCCCATCAAGCGCAAGCAGATGCAGGAGCGGGCTCAGATATTGGAAAAGAAAATCTCGAGCCTCGAGACCGCCATCGCCGTTTGCGAACGCTCCCTGCAGACCTTCGTCAGCGCGGAGGAAACCGCGCGGCTCACCCGCGAGCTCGAGCAAAATCGAGCTGGCTTACAGCAGTTGATCACCGCATGGGAGCAACTAGGCCAAGAGCTGGAAGCGTGACCCGCTTGCTCGTACCATCCCTTCCGTAATCTGTGTCCTTTCGTAATCTCATGTCATAGTCGTTCTTACCGAG
The DNA here is from genome assembly GCA_038254805.1 of Terriglobales bacterium. Taxonomy (GTDB): domain Bacteria; phylum Acidobacteriota; class Terriglobia; order Terriglobales; family Acidobacteriaceae; genus Gp1-AA145. The sequence goes on along the minus strand of JBBSFW010000013.1, from coordinate 62,616 downwards.
ACAATTTCGCCGCCGTGCGCGGAGATGAGAAGGAAGGCTCCCGAATGCTGCACTCGAACGACAACGCTCCCAAACCGCAGGTCACGCCAGCAACTCTGAACTCCCAACCGGGGAAGACCGCCACTTCACCCATCGAGCAGGCCACCATCGGCCGCTCTGTGGTGATCAAAGGGGAAATCACTGGCAGTGAGTCGCTTTACATTGACGGACGCGTGGAAGGCACACTCAGCTTCGGCGATCATCGAGTCACGGTCGGCCGCAATGGCACAGTCGCAGCCAACATCACAGCGCGCGAAGTCGTGATCATGGGCAAGGTGACGGGTAACATTCAGTGCAGCGATCGCGTGGACATCCGCAGTGAAGGCTCGCTCACCGGCGATGTGGTTAGCCAGCGTATCAGCGTGGAAGACGGGGCACTGCTCCGCGGCAGCGTCCAACTGACGCCTTCTGAGCAGAAGCACGAAAAGTCTTCAGCTCAGGATTTTCCCAAGGCCATAGCCGCCGCAGCCGGCAAGCACAATTAACGATCAAATCAGGGGAAGGCGCGAGCTCACTCGTGCCCTACCCCTTCTCAATTCCAATTGATATGGACAGGCGCGACGCCTGTTCATGTCTTCCTGTAGTTACTTCTTCTCTTCAGGCTTCAACTCCAGTGAGGCTGAGTTCATGCAGTAGCGCATACCCGTGGGGCGTGGCCCGTCGGGAAAAACGTGGCCTAAATGGGCCTCACAGCGCGAGCAGCGCACCTCAGTCCGCTTCATGCCATGGGAGCTGTCGGTGTGCTCCTCTACCGCCCCCTCCGCCATCGGCTTATAAAAACTTGGCCAGCCGGTCCCGGAGTCAAATTTGGTCTCCGAGCTAAACAAAGGTTCGCCGCAGCAGGCACACGCGTAAGTCCCTGCATCCTTTGCATTCCAATATTTGCCGCTAAAGGCTGCCTCCGTGCCTGCTTTGCGGGTTACGTAATACTGTTCGGGGGAAAGTTCTTTCTGCCATTCGGATTCGGGCTTCTTGATCTTTTCTGTCATAATCACTTTTCGCACTCGGCTTTGCTTGTAGCTGCCGGCAAACCGCTTTCTTCGTACTCCTCGCTGCACTTTAGCTAAAGGTCCCTCTGCGACCCGAAGCTGTGATGTCACATTATTCCGGTGCCAGCCCTTTCCAGAAAAGAGCACTCTTCCGCAAAGATAATTGACTTCGCCTTATATTCGCCTACAATAATGGCATGGCGATCACCAAACGTCAGCGGCAGGTTTACGACTTCATTTCCGACTTCGTGCAGCAGAATCAATATTCGCCGTCGTTTGAAGAGATCGGAGAGGGCTTGGGCCTCAGCTCTCTGGCGACCGTGCACAAGCATATTTCGAATCTCGAGAAAAAGGGCCTGCTGAGCCGCGACTACAATCGTAGCCGCTCGATCGATCTGCTGCCCCCTAAAGGCCGCCTCAAGCAAGCGATGTCCGTGCACACCGGCATGGTATTGCCGCTGCTGGGAAGAATCGCCGCCGGTCAGCCAATTGAGGCGATTGAGCGCCCGGAAACGATTTCCCTTGCCGATTTCGTGCGCTCAAGAGAGGTATTTGTACTCGAAGTGCGCGGGGACTCCATGCAGGACGAGCACATCCTAAGCAACGATTACGTCCTGGTCGAAAAGACCAAAATCGCGCACAACGGCGACATTGTGATTGCTTTGGTCCAAAGTTCCGACGCGACCCTCAAGCGCTTCTACCGCGAAGGCGACAAGATCCGTCTGCAGCCTTCGAATGCCAAGATGAAGCCAATCATCGTGGCGGCGGCCAGTGTTGAAATTCAGGGTCGCGTGATCGGGGTGCTAAGGAAGTACTAGCTGGTCGCTTTTAGTCGCGGTCCGCAAATCTCGTTCGTCACCAGGATAAAGAAACACCCGAATTGGTCACAAACGTTGACACCCAGGACAGCTACCCTACGTGCTTGTCCAGAGCTTTCTGAATCTGTTCTTTGGCGACATAGCCGACGATCTGTTCCTTGACTTGGCCGCCCTTAAACACGAGCAGCGTAGGGATGCCGCGAACTCCGTAACGCATGGGAGTCGCATTATTGTGGTCCACATCCATTTTGCCAATTTTGACCTTTCCAGCATACTCTGTGGCGAGCTCATCCACTATAGGAGCAATGGCGCGGCACGGTCCGCACCAGGCGGCCCAAAAATCCACCAGAACCGGGGTCTCAGACTTCAGGACATCCTCGTCGAAATTTGCATCGGTAATTTCTAAGATTCCGTTTCCTGCCATGGTTCCTCCCACGCTAATGCACCGTTAAACATCGTAGCACCTGTATTGGATGCATTACAGCGGCAGAAGTCGCACGAAGGGAAGAGGCAACGCCCTCGGAGACAGTTCATTATGGCGATTGCAAGACTCTCGCTGCGGTGTGGAGGGAGGCGCTTTTGACTCAATAAAAAAGCGCCCCGAACTTAGTTCAGGACGCCTCGGCAGCCCTCCCCCAGAACTGCCAAACCACGACTGGATAGTAGAAGAACACCCCATGTGTGTAAATGTCACTTAGGTAACTTGGGAAAGTGCCGGGGGCTACTTGCTCGACCACGTGAAGCCACCGTCGGAAGTGCTCCATACCTCGCCGTTTGAGGTGGAGAGCCTGCTGTTCTGCACGTTCAAAAGATCGATGTGAATGATGTCGGTTTGCAATTTATGGCCAGCCGCGCTGGGCTCAATTCGGACCCAGGTCGAACCCGAATCGGCTGATCGGAAGAGAATTCCGGCGCTTCCGCCCAGCCAGATCTCGGGCCCAAGTACCGAAAGGGCGCGAAAAACTGCCCCGCGGGACACAGAAACCGGCTGCCAGGTCTTCCCCGAATCCAGGGAGCGCAGGATCGCGCCCTGGGGGGATAGCTCCCATTGCGGCATCACCGCAGAGATTGCCGTCGGTACGGGGGGTGTATACGCAGAATCCGCGGCCTGTTTCTCTGCGGGCTCGCTCCGCTTCATTTCGAGTGCAGCCGCCGGGGGTCGCTCGAATGATGGTGATTGGGAGGCAGCTGGAACCGCTACTGCTTTTGCGGCCGAACCTTCTGTGAGTTGATCCCCGCGCCCTACAATTGACGGGATGGCCGCTTTGCCCGAGACGGAAAGATCTCTGGAATCGGCTTTCAGCCCGTCCGGTTTTACGGAGACGGGCGGTGCCCCTACACGGATTTCTCCTGACTGATCAAAGTCCAGGTTCGCTTCCGGCTTAACCGTCATGTGCTTCCCTGGCGGGCGGGATGGTGCTTGGTTTTGCGGCTGCAATTGTCTCCTCGATCGACTCGCCTGCGCCGATGTACCCGCTGCTCTCAACCGATCGAGTTCAGCTGGCATATTGGCTGCCGCAACCTGCGAAGCCGGGGGTGCGGTTACAGCTTTCCGCCCTGAATAATGAGCAGTAAACAACACCAGAATCGTTGCCGACGCGGCTACGGCTTCCCAGCGCAGCACGAATCTGGGACGGTCTGGACGGGGCGGGACGAAGTGTTGGACTTGAGCGGAATCGGGCATCGCCAGATACAGAATTTCCCGGCAGTCGGAGCAAGTTCCCAAATGCCGCAGCAGATGTTCCCGATCCCCACCCGCCAGCGATCCCTCCCCAAGGGCGGTCAGCAAGTCGAGGCCGGGGTGGATCCCGGCAGGGGCTATCTTCAAACGTCCGGAAACAAGTTTGGCAAAGCGGTCCATACCGGAATCAGCTGCCCCCCTTCTGCGCCTTCGCGACCTTCTCTGAGAACGGGGTTGCGACCGAATCTTGCGCCAAACTTGCCCGTACATCCACGGCCAAATCGCGCGCGTCCGCGCTAAGGGCCTCCTCGGCCTCCCGGCGCCCCATTCCCAACCCGGCCAAATTTCGAAGGATCTGCTTTCGCAGGTTTTTGGTAAGCTTGTCGACTTTTCGGCTGATGGTGGATTCATGCACGGAAAGAGTTCGAGCAATTTCCGCCAGGGTTCGCTTGTCCAGGAAATAGGAGGCGAGGATGAAACGGTCCTGAGGCTCAAGCGAACGCAGCTCGTCATCAATTGCCCTCTCAAGCCTGGCATCGGCAAATGCATGGGAATCTTGAGTGGGAGCGGGAAACTGCGCTCCTTCCTCTGACTCCTCATCCAGACTGACCAGCCTTCGCTGCTTGCGGTAGGTGTCCACGTATTGCTGGGCCAGAACGGTTCGCAACCAGCCCTCCAGCGACCCCCGTCCGGTGTAGAAGGCCAGTTTTGAAACGCGTTCGCCCTCGCGTGTGCGAGTTCCGTAAAGGTCTGCGTACACAGAATCGGCCAGCTCGCGCGCAGAGGAATCTTCCTTGGTGATGAACCCTGCGATGTCGTACAGCTTTTCGCGGAAGCGCAACATGAAAGCCTGCCATGCGTTCTCGTTGCCGGCTGCGCAGGCCCTGGCCAGCGCCAGATCCTCAATGTGCAACTTGCCGTAAAGTTCCAGGCGCTGCGAAGGGGACGCTGAAGCAGGCAGATTTCTCGCAGCCGCATCTTCCAGGATTGCGAGAAACTGCTCGGGCGTGAGTCCGAACTGCGCAGCCTGTGTTTTTTCGTAATATCCCGCCATGGAAGACGCCAACGCCATCACTCAAGTCCGTTCTGTACCGCCTGTGACGGTCAACAAGGCACGATTCAGATGCTAACAACTTTAGACGCACAAAGCCTAGGTTTTGCCGTTCGCCGATCGGGATTAAACCCATACTTCCCGGCTCCCTGCTGCGATTGATTTTCGCCTACTACAAATTCCGCTCAAATAGAGGATAGAATCTTTGGTGTCGTTATCTTCTAAGTAGCTGCCTTATGAGGATCATATGAAACAAGTCCTTGCTGCTCTGGTGCTTCTTCTGTTTTACGCCTCCGTGTGCGCGGCCGATCCCGGGCTGCACGTCATCAAAACGTACAAGCTGGGGGGCGAGGGCGGCTGGGATTATCTCAAGCTGGATCCCGATTCGCGTCGTCTATTTATTTCCCGCGGAACGCACGTTATTGTTATCGACGCAGACTCCGGCAAGCCGGTAGGTGATATCCCCGACACACCGGGTGTTCATGGCATCGCCCTGGCTCCCGAATTTGGCAGGGGTTTTACCAGCAACGGCGTCGAAGGTATGGTGACCATATTTGACCTCGCTACTTTAAAGCCAATCTCCAAGGTAAAAGTGGGCGACAACCCAGACGCCATCCTGTTCGATCCCGTGAGCAAGCGGGTTTTTACTTTCAACGGCAAGAGCAATGATTCCACCGCGATTGATCCCGCCGCAGGGACGGTTGTAGGAACGATTTCTCTGGGGGGCCGGCCTGAATTCGGCGTAAGTGACGGCGCGGGTGAGCTGTTCGTCAATATCGAAGACAAAAGCGAACTTGTGGCGCTGGATGCGAAGGGCCTGAAGGTGAAATCCCGCTGGCCGCTTGCTCCCTGCCAAAGCCCTAGCGGCTTGGCACTAGATGCTAAGAACCGGCGCCTGTTCGCGGGCTGCGACAACAAGGTAATGGCAGTGGTGAATGCGGACACGGGAAAGGTGATGACCACCGTGCCCATCGGCGAGGGCGTGGACGCCAATGGCTTCGATCCCGAAACTGGACTCGTTTTCGCATCCTGTGGGCAGGGCGTGCTGACGGTCGCACAAGAAGATTCGCCTGACAAATTCACCGTGGTTCAGAGTGTGCCTACAGAAAAAGGCGCGCGCACCATGACTCTCGACCCGAATACCCATCAGGTGTACCTGGTGACGGCGAAGTTCGGACCGCCCCCGGCAGCAACTGCGGAACAACCCCGTCCCCGGCCGTCAGTTCTGCCCGATAGCTTCGTGGTACTGGTCGTGGGTAAATGACGTCAGCTCTGGCCAACTCTGCATCCAATAGCGCGGCATGAAACCCCTGATACTGGCGATTGCGTTGTGCGCGTGTGTAGCAGGCCGGCCGGCCCGCTGCCGCGCCTACTCCGTACTGACCCATGAGCAAATCGTGGACCTAGCGTGGCAAGACCATATTCAACCGATGTTACGGAAGCGATTTCCGGAGGCCAATGCGGAAGATTTGCGCAAAGCGCATGCGTTTGCCTACGGTGGCAGTCTGGTTCAGGACATGGGCTATTATCCCTTCGGGAAGAAGTACTTCAGCGACCTCCTTCACTACGTTCGTAGCGGGGATTTCGTTCATTCTCTTCTGCAGGATGCTTCTGATCTCAATGATTACGCGTTCGCTCTGGGAGCCCTGGCGCACTATTCGTCAGACAATATAGGCCATCCGACAATCAACCAGGTCGTGGCAATAGAGTTCCCCAAGCTCAAAAAGAAATTTGGGAACGAGGTCACGTATGCGGACGACCCCAAGGCCCACATCCGAACCGAATTCGGGTTCGACATGGTCCAGGTTGCGAAGAACCGTTACACCTCAGATCGCTACCATGATTTCATCGGATTCGACGTGGATAAGCCCCTCTTGGAGCGTGCCTTTCTGAAAACCTATGGCCTAAAACTCACGGACGTCTTGGGTGACGAGGACCTGGCCATCGGCAGTTTCCGCCGCGCAGTGAGCACGTTCATTCCTGAAATGACGCGAGTAGCGCTGCTGAATCGCCGCGCCGACCTGGTTAAGGAAACCCCCAATTTCGACCAAAAAAAATTCCTCTACCATGTCACGCGCACAAATTATGAGAAGGAGTGGGGTAAAGGTTATCGCAAGCCGGGCTTCGGATCGCGCGTGCTGGCGTTTCTACTGCGCAAAATTCCCAAGGTTGGCCCCGCAAGCGCCCTGGCATTCAAGGTACCGAGCACGCAAGCGGAGGACATGTACATCAAAAGCGTGGAGAAAACCATCAGTAACTACAATTCGCTGCTGGGCGAGGTGCAGGAAGGAAGCCTGCGGTTGCCCGACACCGATTTTGATACCGGCAGGAATACTCGCGGCGCTGAGTACCCGCTTGCGGACAAGACCTACGAACGACTTTTACATGATCTCAGTAAAAGCGATTTCGCACAGCTGACTCCGGCTTTGCGGACGAACATTTTGAATTTCTATTCCGATCCCGGTGCCCCGATTCACACGAAGAAGAACGCGAAATCGTGGGCTCGATCCGAGCGGGAGCTGCAGCAGCTCAAAAACTGGCACCCGCCTGTGATGCCCGCGCCAAAGAGTTAGCCGTCACGGTCAGTTCAGAACCACGGCAACGCCTTGAACTATCCTGTAAACTGTTCCACTTCGCTGGGGGGCGATGAATGGATATTGATGAAGACAAATTCTACCGGGCCAAAATCAAGTCCCGCACAGACTTCGCTTCCGATCTCTGGATGATTCGGGTTGACCCCGGCGGCGCATTCACTTTCAAACCCGGCCAGTACGCAACCCTCGGCGTGCAAACCGAAGCCAAGCGGATCGAGCGCGCTTATTCGATCGTCTCTTCCCCTCTTGAAACCGAATTAGAGTTTTTCTTTGAGCTGGTGCCGCAAGGTGAGCTGACTCCCAAGCTGTATCAGTTGCAGGTAGGCGACGAAATGCTTATGCGCAAGTCGTCCAAGGGCTTGTTCACACTGGACCATAAAAGCGGTCGCACTAATCATTTTCTGGTCTCGACCGTCACCGGGGTCGCGCCTTTTGTCAGCTATGTCCGGACCTTGTATCGCGGCTGGAAAGAAGGAACGTTCAAAGGTGAGCACAAGCTGTTCCTGTTGAACGGCGCCAGCCGTTCATGGGAGTTTGGTTATACTGATGAATTGCGCAAATTCGCGGATGAAGTTCCCTGGCTTGAGTTCGCGCCCACGGTTAGCCGCCCGTGGGACGACGCGGATTGGAAAGGTGAAATTGGCCGCGTCGACGACGTACTGCGCAAATATTCGGACATGTGGGGCCTCAATGGAAGCAACTCGGTTGCCTACCTGTGCGGTCATCCTGACATGATCGAGAATGGTAAGAGCACGCTGAAGCGCATCGGGTTCACGAAGGAACATCTCAAGGAAGAGGTTTACTGGATTCCCGCCAAGGAAGCGACACAATCCTAGGCAGGCGCGCTCTCACAAATGAAGTGATCAGGCAGGTTCAAATTCCAGAATAAATTCCTCTCCGATGCGAGGCTGCGCTCGAGCGCTTTCAGACCCTCTCCGCCGGGGCAAATACCACCAGGAGCACCAACTCCTGTTGAATGTCGAAGAACTGGTGCTCCAGACCCGCTTCTACGAAGATGACGGTGCCCTCCCCGGCTGAGCGTTCCTCAGTTCCGATGCGGACCTTTGCCTTGCCGCGAACTACGTAATAGATTTCGTCTTCGCTGTGAGGTCTCTGGTTATCGGTAGCTTGGGCCGGCAGGACATAAACGCCTGCGCTCAGTGCAGCGACCCGGAGGAACTCCAGATAGGGACGCCCCGTCTGAAGTCGTTTCGAAAGCACCCTATTCAACGCGTAGCTTTCGCTCACCCGAATGCTCCGTGAAAAAATATCTCCGTGTACTGCCGGGCGAGGCTCTCTTCTTGCAGAGCGCCTTCCGGGCGATACCACTGGTAAATCCAGTTGATCATTCCCAGCAACGCAAATGCCGCCGCCCTGGGAGTCACCATTGCCTGCGGAGCCCGGGAGCGCCCAGTCTTGCTTTGCACTTCATTTTTGCTTTGCACTTCAGTTTTGCATTGCACTTCCGCAATGAGGTTCTCAAGAAAATGAACATAGTCTTTTTTGCGGGCGTTGATTCGTTTACGCAAAGCCGGAGATAGCGGGTGGTTCTCGTGCAGCATCACTGTAATTTCGCGGTCTCGCTCGCTGAGGACCACGCCGATGTGGAGGCGAATAAGCATTCGCAGACGCTCCTCCGGATCCACTATGGCTTTTACCGGGTTAATGACCCTTTCCTCAGTAATGTCCATGGCGTGACTCATTAGATTGAAAAGAATCTCGTCTTTGCTCTGGAAGTGATGGTAAAGACCGCCTTTACTTAAGCTTAGCGCCGCCGCCACGTCGTTCATGGAGGTGCCGTCATAGCCCTGCTGCTGAAAAAGGCGAGCCGAGGTGCGAAGGATTTCCTGCCTAGGGTCGGCGGTTGCGTCGCGAGCCATGGGCGAACAATATATCGCAGGAAGCATGGTAATAACTAAGACTATTGACTTTGGAAGCGCCACTGGATACCATTCCTCCATACCAACCGACCGGTCGGTATGCATCTATGAACAGGAGCTTAAGTGGCCACCATCTTCTACGAGCATGACGCTAATCCATCCGCCCTCAAGGGGAAAACCATCGCCATCTTTGGATACGGCAGCCAGGGGCACGCCCAGGCCCAAAACCTGCGCGACGGTGGCTACAACGTGATTATCGGGCTTGATCCGTCACGCCAGAGCGCGCAGCAGGCGGCATCTGACGGTTTTACGGTCCTCGCGCCCGGGGAGGCTGCCCGGAAGGCGGATTGGATTCAGATTCTGACTCCGGACGAGACCCAGGGTGACTTTTACGAGTCGGCGATCAAGCCCGGGCTAACCAAGGGCAAGATTCTTGGCTTCTCGCACGGTTTCAGCATTCACTTCAAGGCCATCGTTCCCCCTGCGGACGTAGATGTGGTCATGATCGCGCCCAAAAGCCCTGGCCATTTGTTGCGCCGGGTGTATGCAGAAGGCCGAGGTGTTCCAGCGCTGATCGCGATTCAGCAGGACGCCAGCGGCGGCGCGCATGAATTGGCGCTGGCTTACGCGTGCGGCATTGGTTCCACTAGAGCCGGGGTCTTGCAGACCACTTTCAAAGAAGAAACCGAAAGCGATTTGTTCGGCGAGCAGGCCGTGTTGTGCGGCGGATTGACTTCGCTCATGAAAAAGGGCTTTGAAACGCTGATCGAAGCCGGCTACCAGCCTGAGATTGCATACTTCGAGTGCATCCATGAAATGAAGCTAATTGTGGATCTAATCTACGAAGGCGGCCTGGACCGGATGCGCTATTCGATTTCGAATACCGCAGAATACGGCGACTTGACGCGGGGACCGAAGGTAGTTGGCGATGAAACTCGCGCTGCCATGAAGAAGATCCTTGCGGATATTCAAGATGGCACGTTCGCGCGGGAATGGATCAACGAAAACAAGACGGGCGGAAAGAACTTCGCGTCTTTACGGGCAGCTGAAAAGAAGCACCAGGTGGAAGCAGTTGGGACCAATCTGCGCGGCATGATGTCGTGGCTGCAGAAGGATTCCGGCAAACAGGCAACCAAGGCGGGGACCGCCCCGAAAAAACAGGTTGTGAATGCTTAGAGGGGCAGAAATCTTTTTGCAATGTTTGCGCGCCGAGGGCGTGGATCTGGTGTTTGGCTATCCGGGAGGCGCCATCATGCCTCTCTACGATGCGCTCGAGGGCAGCGGTATTCGCCACATCCTGACGCGGCACGAACAAGGCGCGGTCTTTGCCGCCGAAGGCCATGCTCGCGCTACGGGAAGAGTTGGCGTTGCGATCGCCACCAGCGGACCGGGAGCCACGAATCTAGTAACCGGGATCGCGGATGCAAAAATGGATTCGGTGCCTCTAGTCTGCATCACCGGCCAGGTCCGCAGCGCTCTAATCGGGACTGATGCTTTCCAGGAGACCGACGTCTTCGGGCTGACGCTTTCTCTAACCAAGTGGAGCCGGCTGTGTCGCTCGATCGAAGAAATTCCCGCCGTGATTGCCGAGGGATTCTACTGGGCCCGGGAGGGACGTCCGGGGCCGGTGGTGATCGATATCCCCACTGACTTTCTTAAGGCAAAGATGGAATTTTCGGGGCCGGGGAAGTTCACGCCAAAACCGAGGCCGTCTGATGCGCAGGCCGACGCAAGCATCGCCGATAATCTGATTTCTCTCCTGCAAAAGGCCGAGCGGCCGGTGGCTTTGATCGGAGCGGGAGCAAAACTTTCCGGAGCAATTCCCGAGTTGCGGCAGCTTCTGAATGAATTGAACATTCCCACGTTTGCAACGGTGCACGGGCTAGGAGCGGTTCCTCCGGCCGCGCCGTATTACTTGGGCATGGTCGGCATGCACGGCACTCGCGCAGCTAACATGGCTTTGCACGAAAACGATCTGTTGCTGGTTTTCGGCGCGCGGTTGGACGACCGCGTGACCGGTGATCCCACGCGCTTTGCCCCCAATGCGAAGATCGTCCATTTCGAGATTGATCCAGCGCAGCTCGACCGCGTGCGTCAGTGCGAGTTGCCGGTGATTGGAGATCTGGCGCATACCATTCCTGCCTTCCACCAAAAAGTCCGCGGCGTGAAGTTGCCGGACTGGAATTCCTGGCGCGCAATAGCCTGCGGTCCCGATCGCGCCGAGCTCGATCCGCGCGGACTTTCGCAATTGACGGTCCGCTTCCTGGACGAACTTTTCGGCAGGCTTCCCGAAAATAGCGTCGTTCTGGCGGACGTTGGCCAGCACCAGATGTGGGCCGCCCAGCGGTATCGTTCAGCCTCGCCACGCGGCTTTATCACCTCCGGCGGATTGGGTTCGATGGGATTCGCACTGCCCGCGGCGGTCGGCGTGCAGCTTTCACAGCCGGACACGATTGTGCTCTGCGTCTCTGGTGATGGCGGCTTCCAAATGAATATTCAGGAACTGGCTACCGTGCGCCGCCTGAACCTGCCGATCAAGATGGTCATTGTGGACAACAAATATCTGGGGATGGTGCGGCAGTGGCAGCAGCTTTTTTATCAACGCAATTATGCCGAGACCGACTTGAGCGACAATCCGGATTTTGTCGAGATTGCGAAGGCCTATCGCATCAACGCCGAGCGGCTGAGCGAAGAAGCTATGCGTGAATATCCGGTAACCGACGATACCGGCGATGTTCTGGAACGTTTCCTGCAGTCGCCTGAGCCGGAGCTGCTGGTGTTTGATTGCGCTCCGGAAGCGAATGTTTACCCAATGGTTCCCGCAGGCGCAGCGCTCTCGGAAATGCTTTTCGACGACGAATAAAGTTGTTATGGAGCAATTGTTAGGAGACACAATGCACGCATTTCACATCCGCTATCGCAACACGCAAGGCACGCTGATGCGGGTCCTCACCGCTGTATCCCGCCGCGGCCTCGATATCCGGTATCTGCATGCCGCGCCAGTGGGCCACAGTCATTGTGCCGATCTGCTGTTGGACGTCAATGCCAAGCAGATTGGACAGCTCTGCCGGGACTGGCACGCGATTGTGGATGTTACCGACGTACGGGCGGGCGTCCCTACAGCCGAGATGCTTGAGTCGGCCGAAGCATTTGCCGGCCCGCATGCCTCAGCTGGCGCGAACGGAAGCCCGGCAAGCGCCGCTATGGCGTAGATTCTCCCGGTGGCCGCCCCACCACGAAGCGCTGAGGCTACCGCACGATGGGCAGTCCTTCGTGAAGGTCGGTTGGTTTTCGCCAACGGAGTGTCACGGGCTTCCGCACGTGGAAGTTAGGAGATCGCAAAGATCGCCACTCTGTAGCTCCCGGGCTGCCTGCGTCGCATTTGAAAACGGTCCCATCGTCCAATTCCATTGGATGAATCACAGAATTGAAACGAAATCCATTTTCTGATGCGAAATGTAGTTGGTCTTTGCAAAGGGAGAGATCACCATCACCGGCACGCGAGCACCCAAGCCGAGTGTCGAACTGAGCTGCGGCGGCGCCACGTGGTCGTACCAACCGCCGCTTTCATCCCACACCACGACAATCGCGCTGCTGGCCCATTCCGGCGAGTTTTTAACTGATTGCACGAAAGTGTCCAGCCACTCAATGCCATTCGCCACATCGCCGGCGCCCGGGTGCATGCTGTCTCCGGGAGAGGGCTGCACCCACATCACTGACGGTAAGGTTCCGGACGACAACAGCGTGTTGAAACCCGACATGGTGAAATTCTGCACATTGTCGGAGTTAGCCGTAGTCTGGAAATACTGAAACGGATTTTCCTGCGGTACGTAATGCGTGCACGTTCCGTTTTGCTCGTTAGCAAAATACTCCTGGTAAAAGCGCCACGAGATCTTGCTGGCCGTAAGTTGGTCTCCCACGTTCTGAAAGGTAAGTGGCGGGGTGACGGTTGCTCCGGCACTTTGGTTTTGCTGATATAAAGCCGCGCTGCAGGCATCCAGCTGCGGATATCCGTAAGGATCGCTCCCGCTCCCGACATCCGCCGCCACCATATAAAGCATATTGCTCGGCTCGCTGGCCATTGCGGCAGCAAAGAAATTGTCCGCGAGGGCGTACTGCTGCGCATAATTCCAAAGCATCGCAACGCTAAACTGCTGACCGTCTTTGGCAGTGCCCGTGCTCGTGTCGTCAAAGTACGTCATGGAAAGATCGCCGTTCTCCCACGCATATTTGTCCATCTTTCCCGAATCGTAAGCGACTTGATAGCTGGTACGCGTGTGATTGAGGTCTGCCGGGCTCAGATCCGTCAGCAGCTGCGGTTGAACAGTGTTTCCGGCCTGATCCACTTGCGTGTAACTGGCGGCCGAAGGATCGAGACCGTCGGCATTAGGATAGGTCCCGAAAAGATGGTCGAAAGAACTATTCTGCATTACCACAATCATCAGGTGGGTGATAGGAGAGCGAGGAACCCGAGATGAGGGCGGAGGAGTCGGCGGAATGACAGTGTTGGAGTTGCTAGCGGCACCCCCACCGCACCCGAAGAAAATCGCGCAGAATAAAGCAAGAGACCCCACACGCACAAATCGTCGTTTATCCATGCATTCTCCCGCCAAGGTGGGCCGCATTCGATTTTAAGTCCCAATCCAGTGTTGCCCAAGAAATAGGGCGAGGGGGGTTCCGCCAGAATCACCCCGTCCCGCCCATAATGACAATCGCCATTTCGTAGCACCGGCTTTCGCTTTCATGAACTCTGTCGTACTCTTTTAGATCTATGGATCTGAAACACCGCAGCCGTTTGATCACCGAGGGGCGAGACCGCGCCGGCGCGCGCGCCATGTTCAAGGCAATCGGCTTCACCAGCGAAGACCTCGGCAAGCCGCTGATCGGAGTCGCCAACACTTGGATCGAGACCATGCCCTGCAACTTCCACCTGCGGCGGCTGTCGGCCAAAGTGAAGGAAGGGATTCGGACGGCAGGCGGCACTCCCATGGAGTTCAACACCATCGCTATCAGCGACGGCGAAACCATGGGCACCGAAGGCATGAAGGCTTCGCTGGTAAGTCGCGAAGTAATCGCGGATTCTATCGAACTCGTTTGTCGCGGCCAACTGTTCGACGCGGTGGTCTGCGTGGTGGGCTGCGACAAGACTATCCCCGCGGCTGCCATGGCCCTGGCGCGATTGAATATTCCTGGCTTGGTCCTCTACGGCGGCACGATCGCAGCCGGAAAATATCGTGGCAAAGATGTGACCATCCAAGATGTGTATGAGGCGATCGGCGCGAATGCAGCCGGAAAGATGAGCGATGCCGATCTGACGGAGCTGGAAAATGTGGCCTGCCCCGGAGCGGGCGCATGCGGAGGGCAATATACCGCCAATACAATGTCCACGGTCATGGAGATGATTGGCCTCTCGCCCATGGGCTTCAACAGCGTGCCGGCATTCGATCCGCGAAAAGATGAGGTTGCCTTCCGCTGTGGCGAACTGGTGATGGACCTTCTGCGAAGTGGGCTCAAGGCAAAAGAGATTCTTACGCGAGAGGCTTTTGAAAATGCTATCGCTTCCGTGGGAGCGACAGGGGGATCGACCAATTCGGTGCTGCATCTGCTCGCCATTGCACGCGAGGCGGGAGTGCCGCTCGAAATTGACGATTTCCACAAGATTAGCGAACGTACCCCGCTGCTTTGCGACTTGAAGCCTTTCGGCAGATTTGTTGCCGCAGACATGCACCGCGCCGGTGGCATCCCTCTGCTGGCAAACCGGTTGCTTCGAGGCAAGAACCTGCACGAAGACGCAATCACGGTCACCGGTAAAACCATCGGCGAAGAAGCCGCAGCAGCCGTTGAGACTCCTGGCCAGGAAGTAATCGCGCCGTTGGAGAAGCCGCTAAAGGCTACCGGTGGTCTCGTCATCCTGCGCGGCAATCTCGCCCCCGAAGGCTGCGTGGCGAAAATCAGCGGCCATGAACGGCTGAGCCATCGCGGCCCGGCGCGGGTATTTGAATCCGAGGAAGAGGCCATGAGCGCCGTGACCGGCAAAAGACTCAAAGCCGGAGACGTAGTGGTGATCCGCAACGAAGGACCGCGAGGCGGACCAGGCATGCGGGAAATGCTGGGCGTCACCGCGGCAATTGTGGGCGAAGGCCTCGGCGACTCCGTGGCACTTTTGACCGATGGCCGCTTCAGTGGCGCTACCCGCGGCCTGATGATCGGACATGTGTCCCCGGAAGCCGCGCTGGGCGGACCGATTGCCGCAGTGCACGAAGGGGACACCATTCGCATTGACGTGCATCAGCGCCTGCTGGAAATTGAGGTCAGCGACGAAACCATCCGCCACCGAAAAAGCAGTTGGAAGGCGCCCAAACCGCGCTATGCCAGCGGAGTGTTTGGGAAGTACTGCGCGTTGGTGGCTTCCGCTTCAGAGGGCGCGGTCACCCGGCCCAAGTGGTAGGCACGGCAGATTGGCCTTCGCGTTTCCGAAGGCTTGCGAGCGGCGGGAACTACGGACCAGGTTTCAAAGATAGAGTTGGACGCATTGCGCATCCAAGAGTTGTGAGGATGAATTTGGGCAGGCTTGTAAAACTCTCGCCGGCTATGGTTTTTATCTTCCTGCTCGTTCTGAGAGCCGGGGCCTCTGCGGAAAGCCGTGACCAGATTGCTCCGACGCTTTCACGAGTGCACCGGGCATTTACCATTTTGCCGCCTCGCGGTCAGAATAATCGGAATCAGCAGTTCGCACTCGCACCAAATTCAGGAGCCATTGACTCAATCAAGACTTTCACCGGCGACTTCCGTGCGCCCGGAGTAGGTCCCACCGGAAACCCGCAGCAGCAATGGTTCTTCGCCATGGCTGGGGGTCGCCCGGAGGCAGGGGGAAAGACCACCTTTAGGGCGCCTGTCGTGCCCGTTTCGCTCGACCTTCTAGATTATGACGGCTCTGTGCGTATGGTTAACGGACATCCTCTTCACAATTCTGTGCGGCCTTTCCTGGGCCCGGTTTTGAATTCTCCCATTTTTCAGCGCGCGGATTACACCAGCAGCGACACTTCCACCCAGTTCTCAGATGCCGTCCAACGCGCCGAGTTCTACAACGTGATGCAGCCTGACTGGCACACTCTGTTGAGGCCCTCTGTTAAGACTGAGCGGACCTTGTCCATTCCTCGAGGAGCATACTTTTTCGCGCTAGCCGAAGACGGTTCCTGCTGTGCGTTCGTTCTCGTGGACATAAATATTTTTTCAGCCCTGCTTTTTCCGGCGACAGCAAATGATGTGAAAACACCGGTCGGGGCCGCAGAACATTCAGGAGACATTAATACCGGCGATATTTCGACCTTCCTCTTTCCCAACACCTACCTCTACTTCAACGGAAATCCAAATCAGTGCTGCGTCCTCGGCTTCCATACCTATGACTCCAAGCCGGGCGACGCCAGCAATGGTTTCCGCGAGAGACGATACGTGCTGAATTACTCAAGCTGGATCAGTCCCGGCCTGTTCGGAGCAGAATTTGAAGACGTGACCGCCTTGAGCCATGAGATCACTGAGAGTCTTAACGATCCGTTTGTGGGCAGCGACGGAGTTCACGGCATCACACCGTGGTGGCTGTCGCAGAATGGAAACTGCCAGGATGACCTCGAAGTTGGCGACGTAATCGAGGGCCTACCGGATTCCACGATCCCCATCCGCACAAAGGGTCGGACTTATCACCCACAAAATGAAGCCCTGCTGCAGTGGTTTGAATTCCAGTCGCCATCCACAGCCCTGGGCGGCGCCTACAGCTATCCCAACCAGACTGTGCTGACTTCGCTTTCTTCTCAGCAACGGGCAAATTGCCGCTAGCGCCTGCTTGTCCCCGATATCTCGCCTCACACCTTATGGGTTCATTGCGGCAGCTAGAAGAATCAAAACGAGAACATCACCTGCAAATCAATGCGGCGATTGGCCGATGCAGACGAAAATGGCCCGCCGGCAAGCGAAATCGATTGTCCGAACGATGGCGAACTCAGGTTCCCGACCGGCGGCGCGGGATTGAGGCTGTTGAAAATATTTCGCGCAGCAACGCTGAACGTCAAGTTATAACGGCGATTGCTTCCACCACCAAATCCGAACGGATTGCCGCCGTTGCCACCGCTCAATCCCCGTCCAGCCAAGCCGCCCCCCGGAGGGCTGCCGCGCGGTCCCATCCCGGGACCTTGCATGCCGCCGGCGCCACCCTTCATCTCGCGACCGAATCCAATCGTCTTGCTTAGTCGCAAATTAAAGGTTGCATTCCCGGGTCCGGTGCCGAAGTTTGCCGGAAGCGCTTGACCGGATGCTGGCGCCAGATTAAAAGTCCCCAAGGAAGTACAAACGTTGCTGGTGTTCGCCACTGGGGTTGTCGCGGCACAAGCCGTGCCCGATACTAGCGCCGGGCGATCGTTGAAGATCGAATCTAGATTATTGTCCTGACCCGTGGTGATATTAAAGGGCTGGCCTGAGTTGAGGATGAGGAACGGGCTAACCGAGAACGAGTGGGGCAGCGAGAGATTGCCACCGATGAAAGCGCGGTGCCGGACGTCGAAGGCAGCGCGTCCGTAATCCGCCATGGGATCGTATTGGTTAGTAAGGAAGTTGGCGGAACTTGTGGTGCCACTTCCGAAGAAACCGCCTCCGCCTCCGCCTCCTCCCGCGCTCGCATTGCTGTTCGCATAGCTCAGAGTGTAGAAGCCGAATAGTGAGAGCTTTTTGCCGGCCATGATCCTTGCGTTCGCGATCAGTTGATTCTGACGGAAGATCCCGCCCGAGACATACTGGTAAATGTTCTCGTTTGTCGCATTCGGCGTTGGACCGCCCGGGTTGTAGGGCGCATTGACGTTGTCGATGTAAAGCGCATGCTCACCTCGCGAATTAAGGTAGGTCAACGACAGTGTGGCGGCCTTGGTGACCTGGCGCTCGATGCTGGCGGCGCTTTGGATGGTGTATGGCGCACGAGCGCTTGGAGAAATCTGGTAAATCGTGGGGGCCGATGTCGAAGGAAGCTGGCCGAAAGCGGGGATGTTGCCGGTGTAAAAAGTCGGGTTCTGTACGATCGCGCTCATCTGCGTCACCCCGTTGAGCCGATCGGCTTGCTGCACCAGATTCTGCCCGAAGCGATCGTAAAACATTCCAAAACCCGCGCGCAGTACGGTTTTAGGCGCTGACTTGCCATCACTCCCAATTCCCCATGCGATCCCCAGGCGCGGCGCGAAATCTGCATGATCGTGAATATTGTTTTGTGATTCGAAACGAATGCCGTAAGTGAGCGAAAGATTCGGGCGGGCGCGCCATTCATCTTCCGCGTACAGTCCGGCGTCGAACCAGTTCACGTTCACTTGCGGTGTTCCGGACACGATCGAGAACTGGCTTGGAGTTGGGCAATTACTTCCGCCACTCTGTTGGCAGGCAAGCATCTGCTGGTAGACGTCCAGGGCTTGGGTAACGAGTTGCCCATTGCTCACGACAGGGGAGAACACGAGTGTCCCATTGAAATTCGCGTTGGAGAAACTTTCCACTGTGAGAGCACGAAGCCGCCCACCGAACTTGATGAGGTGGTTCCCGTGCACAATCGAGGTGTAATTTTGCAGCTCGTAATTATTCTGGGTGCTGCGAACCGTTCCCTGCGCGCTCTCCCCGCTGCTGAATGCACCCTGCACTTGAATTGTTGGCGCAGTGCTGACCGGCAGCTGGTGATTTGTTTCCCGCTGGAACTGGAAACGAGTTTCATTCACGACCTTCTGGCTGAGGATTTGCGAGTCACTGAGTTGCAACGTGTGCTCGGTCTCATTCGCGCTGTAGGCCTGCGACGGCAGCGAAAGCTGCGAAAGACCTGAATTCTGATCGCTATCATGCGTCAACTGGTAACGGGCGCTGAGGGTATTGCCAGGGCTGATCTGGAAATCCAGACGCGGGCCGATAGTTGTCCTCGTCCGCGGAGCGGCAATCGACTCGATCACCGCCATGCGCGCCAGATTGGAATCTAATGTGACGGCATTAACCGCGGAAAATTCATTGATGTTGCGTCGTTGTGCGTCGAAAAACAGTGAAGCTTTCTTGCCAACGGGCCCGCCGAGATTGCCGTCGAACATTTCCGAGTTGTAGCTGGGCTTGGTGGGAACATAGGGATTGCGCGAATTGAGCACTGAATTGTTGTCATTGAAGAAAAACTGACCGTGCACCTTGTCGCTACCCGGCTTGGTCAGGATCTCTACGCGGCCATATCCTAACTTGTCGTACTGCGCGGAAAACGGGTTCTGGTTAACCCGGATCTCACGGATGGCAGACTTGGGAGGGAGTTGGCCACCGGTAAAGCCATCAATGTAGATCTGGCCGCCATTTGGCCCGGCAGCCGGACCAGCAAGCGCCTGCAGTTCCGACTGCAATTCGTCAGGATCGTCGGATAAAGCTTCCAGGTCCTTGCCTTTGATGGCGACGGAACCAGCGTTCGAAGAAGCGCCAACATCAAGCTGCGTTCCTTCCTCCTGGACGTCAACCTTCTCTTCCCTGGTCTGAATTTCCAGTGATATATCGATCGTCTGAGCTGCACCGCTAGCAAGCACAACCCCTTCTCTGTGGAAAGTGGCAAACCCGGGGGCAACCGCACTCACGGTGTAGGAGCCCGGCGCCAGCGTTCGTATTCCAAAAACTCCCGCCGCATTGGTTGTGGCGCTGGTTTGCCGGCCGTCTGACCTGGTGACCATGACTGTAGCCTGCGGGATGACGGCTCCCGTTTGGTCAGTGACTTTCCCACTGAGAGCAGGGGCGGGTGATTGCGCAACTGCGGCAACGCTAAGCAACAGCCACGCGATGGCTGATAAAGTTCTATTCATTCTCGTGTCAATATTCAGTTCATTGATTTGAAGCGTCGCCACCGCCTCCCGCGGATGCGCCCAGATTCCAGGGAGAAAGAATGGAAGAAGCCGGTTTTCCGCCAGCGGGCGCGGTCAGGATGGCCTCGACTCCGGCCAGTAACGTGATCGCAGTCGGCCCGGAAGCAGAGTTTCCTTCGGTCGCCACCAGAATCACCGCGTTACCCTTTTGCAGATCGGAAACCGCCATTGCCGGCATCCGGCTCAGCATTTGCTGATAATCAGGAGGTCCGCTGCTGTCACCTCCCCGGTTGCTCCTGCTCCCGGGTCCCCCTTCCCTACTGCTACCGGCGCTGCTTTGGGCATTCGTTGCGCCTTCCCCTTTCGCCTGCGGACCTTTGGAATTGGATTGCCGAGGTGCTTTCTGACCAATGGGGGATTCTGTGCCTTGGAATCCGCTGCAACTCCGCCTTGCAACCTCTGGGCCATCATCTGCGCTGCGAAAGGCGGCAGCTTGTGTAGTTGAGAGTCGGCCGTCACGTTCACAAGTACAGGCTTGTGCACTGTGAGATCCATTACCGTGATGCGGTTGTTGACCGCGTCAGTGGAAACAACCGTTCCGGCTATGTCGCGGAAGCTGCCGGAGACAATCGCTTGTGCCGTGAATTCCGTCCCATCGGGGTTCCTGGAGCCGCGCGCGCGAAGCTGATCTCCAGACTTGATCTGATCCAGAGTCCCCGGTTTCGCGTCATCAAACTTGATTGAATCCGGAGCATAGCGGCGAATGATCGTTTCCGGCGCCACATGAATGATAATCGGCTTGCCCGACTCCGCCATGGCATTGGTAATGGCCACGGTGCCGGCCGCGGCGTCCACCGACTTCACGATTCCACCCACGCCTTTGCGCCATTCCTCCCGCTCTTGCTGCTTCCGCGCCTCGATATCGCTCTTCCTCATCAGGATCGCTGAAGACGCGACCACCGTATTCCCTTCTCCGGCCTGGCCGCGCGCGAAAATCCGGTCACCGATCTCGATGCCGGAAACCGCGATAGAGGGAGCGCTCTGCAGGTCGGCCTGCCCCGGGGCGGCCAGCGTGATTCGCGCTGAATCAGCGAAGGTCACAATCACGTCCGGCCCAGTGGCGGGGGTCAATGTGACCGCATTACCATTAATGGCTTTCACGGTCCCCACAATTTTTGACACAGGAGCTTGCGCAGGCATGGCGGAAACGACTGCCCCGGAAAGAAAGATCGTTAACGACCAAATCTGATGTTGGCGGAGGAACAATTTCGCCAACCATTGCTGCTTTTGTGAGGAAAGGTCCACCGTAGCGCTCTTCTAGATTCAATCATGCGCGGGACAGTGCGGGGCGTAAAGAATTGTCAAACGCGAGTAAAAGTGAATGAGTGCTGATTCGGAAAAGGGGCAGGAAGGAGACTCTACTTGCCCGCAACCCTGGCTTCCATTTCCAGCAGCGCCTTTTTTCGCGTTATGCCCCAGCGATAGCCGCCCATCTCTCCGTTGAACCGCACCACCCGGTGGCAGGGAATCGCGATAGCGATCGGGTTGGTTGCGCAGGCGCGCGCGACAGCTCGCACTGCAGAAGGATGCCGGATCGCTTTGGCCACCTCCGCGTAAGAACGTGTCTTCCCGAAGCCAATAGATTGCAGATATGACCAGACGCGGCGCTGGAAGGCGGTTGCGCGTATATCCAAAGGGAGTGAGCGAGCCACCTCTGATCCATTCATCTGCCGTATGACACTTTGCAAGAGATCAACCATCATTCCATCGTCACGCCGCCGCAGGGCGAAGGGAAACTCTTGTTTCAATCCCTGCTCGAGTTCCTCGTCCGAATCGGCAAACTGGATGCTGCAAACGCCTTTATCGGTCGCGGCGATAAGAATGCGTCCCAATGGTGAGTCTGCGCACGTGTAACGAATAGGCGCCGCAATCGCGCCGCGGCGGTACTTCGCAGGTTCCATGCCCAGTTCAGACGCTCTGCGGGAGTAAAGCCTGCTACTCGAGCTGTATCCAGCTTGGTGCATGGCGCGCGTCACTGAGTGACCGGCTTTCAGGTCCTGACGGAAGCCGCGTATGCGGCAGGAGTTCGCGTATTCTTTCGGCGTGATCCCCAGGACTGACTTGAAAGTTCGCTGCAGGTGAAATGGGCTTTGCCGGAATTCAGCCCCCAGTTGTGCCAATGTGAGCGGCTCGTCCAGGTGCCGCTCGATATATCGGCACAGCGACTTGACCATCTGTTGGCGTGAATTTCCGCCGAGGGCTTTGGGGCGGCAACGCAGGCATTCGCGAAAACCAGCGTCTTCAGCCTCCTCCGGCCTGCGGAAGAATTTGACGTTTTCACGGCGCGGGCGGCGTGCGGGACACGAAGGCCGGCAATATACCCCGGTTGAAGACACTGCAAATACGAACTTGCCATCACTGGCGCTGTCACGCGCAAGCACAGCCTGCCAGCGTGAATCTTCTACTCCGGGCATCATCTCTAGTTGGTACGAGCTCAGTATCACACTGTTCATGACTCGAAGTTATGACGTTCGCCAGAAACATACTATCCGCATCTTGCGGTCAAACTCATTTTTCTGCACTATGGACATCTGCCTATGACCCTGCCGCCGGACTTAGTGATACCTGCAAATCGGGTAAGCGGAGAAATCCGGCTTGACGCTGCCAACCCATCGCCGGAGTGGGAGGCCACCCCACCGATCCGTTTTTCTTGGGACTGGCAGGGCAACAATCCCGATCCGGAACTGGAAACTGAGGTGCGCCTTTTGTGGTCCCTGGAGACGCTTTATCTGCGCTTTTTTTGCCGCTACAGAGAACTGTTTATTTTCGCTGATTCCGACGCCAACGGCCGCCGTGATCACCTTTGGGACCGGGACGTCGCGGAAGCGTTTTTTCAACCCGATCACTTTTCAGAGCGTTATTACAAGGAGTTTGAGGTTGCCCCTAACGGCATGTGGATTGATCTGGACGTAAAGCCTTCGGGACTGGCCGACCTGAAAAGCCAGTTAAATCTTTCGGTCAATATGAATGAGCAGACACGGATATGGACGGCCGAGATGGCCATTCCGCTCGTTGCGATAACCAGAAACTTCGATCCCGGGGCCACGTGGAGGGCCAATTTCTGTCGCATTGAAGGGAAAGCCGAGCCCAGGCGTTACCTGGCCTGGCGGCCAACCCACACCCCAGTCCCCAATTTCCATGTTCCCGAAGCTTTCGGAACGATACGATTCATCAGCGATTGAGCCGTGCACTGGAAAGCTAATTAGCCGGTGGCTGAAGCTGCCCGAAAATCTGGACAATGCCGGACCGCCGTCGCAGCTCTGTGAGCAGGGCCTGGGCCGCATTTTGATACGTTTTGTTGGGGTCCGAGGGATTGGCCCATACCGCGTCGTACACAATCTGCGAGGCCTCGCCTACATCCATGTGCATTGCCGCCTCTAGAACGTCCACTCTCTGCTGCAAGCGTTCGAAACAACTCTGGCACACGGTGGCAGGTTGGGGCGAACCGGCGTGGTTCTCTTGCCGATTGCAAAACGTCGCGGAAGCTGCCGTGTTCGCTAACGGAGCTAACGCAACTAACCCGGGATCGACCTGTTGCAGAAAACGATCGCGCTCCTTTTGGATTTTCTCCGGATCAGGCAACTGCTCGGCCGGCGTGAAGCTTGCCAAAGGCTCGCTGGGTGATACTCGTTTCACATCATGGCAGACCGGACAGGTTGTCAGGTCAGCCGCATAGTACGTTTTGCAGTTCACGCATGGAAGACCGTACCCAATGTGCTTGGGAGTAATCTGGGGCTCGGTCTGGCGGACAGGAGCGACCGCCGTACCGTAGCTGCCGGACGATCCCGCTGATGGATTCAAACTGCCCATAATTCCCCCTCCCGCAAAGGTGGTCTCGAACGAAAAAGCCTCTTGCCGCGAATTGCTATCGTGCAGTACTGAAGTGCATCAACTTTTGCATTTCTTCTTCGCGTGCGTGATACAAAACCTTACTGGGATCCAGCCGCGCCGCTATTTGCATCTCCCCCAGCGCTTCATTGTCCCGGCCCAAGCTCATCAGGCATCCCGCGAGCGCATAGTGGTGTTCTGCGGAAGGGTCGAGCCGGACCGCCTCTTGAAATTCTTTAAGCGCTGGATGGCCTTGCCCCAGTCGCAGGAAGGCGGTTGCCAGGTAGTAATGCGAAGACGCCGAATCTGGATCGAGTTCTACGGCAATACCCAATTCTCGAACCGCTTCCGGGCGCTGTTCCGAGATCAGCAGCAGCTGTCCGAGTGCGCGATGCTGGGATGCATTGGTCGGATTATGCTGAACCGCGAGCTTCAGCTCAGCGATGGCGGATGAATACTCATTTTTCGCCAGGTAGGCGCGCGCCAGCGAGTCGTGACCCCGCTGCCAATGAGGGTTCATCCGGAACAGTTCGTGGTACTCGGCTATGGCGGCATCGTATGCGCCTTGGCGGTAATAAACATTCGCAAGGTTCTCGCGCACGGAAGCCTGATCGGGAGCCAGCCCCTTTGCCGTATTCAATTCAAAGATGGCTTCTTTGAACAAATTCTTTTTCCCCAGCAGCGAGCCGAGGCTGTTGTGTGCTTGCCAGAGTTTTGGGGCCAACCTCAACGATTTTTCGAAACATTCAATTGCTTGGCCTTCCGACCCCTGATCGCGCGCCACCAACCCCATCTCGTGATAAACGTCCGGGTTCGCGGGGTCCCGTGCGATCGATTCCTGAAATGCATTCATGGCCGCGCCGTACTGCTCGTTTAGGTAGTGTGCCAGGGCCAGCATGCGGTATGCCTCGGCATCCTGAAAATCCATGCTCAAGGCCGTGCGCGCCTCGCCAATCGCGTTCTCCCCGTCATCGCCCTGGTAGAAGACCAGGGCCAGGCGGTCGTGAACCTCCGAGAAATCGGGCTCGGCTTCCTTCGAACTGCTGTACTCATCAAAGGCGCCGTCCCAATCCCCTTGCCGCTGCCTGATGTACCCGAGCGCGAAGTGCAGGGAACCGTTCTTCGGATCGCTTGTTAGGAGCCGGCTCACCAGGTCTCCGGCCTCCTCATATTTCTTTTCATGAATAAAGTTCGCAGCCTTTAGCAGTGGTGCGGAGCACGTGCCGGCGTGTCCGAGTTTTGAAGTGTGTAACGCGGCAATCATTTCGGTCGTAGCGCCTAACGACACAAGTTCACGCTCCTCCGCGCCGCTCAGCGATATCGCAACTTCACGTTGCTGGAGAATTCTAAGGAGCGTCCTGTGCGGCGTTGCGCCCGCCATCCATCCCACCAGGTGTGTGCAATCCACGGGGGCCGCATTCGCCGCGAAAGATGGCGCAGCCATGAGGAAGACGATTGCGAGAAGAAGCGGAACTCTACAACGCACCGAGTACTCCATACCGCCAGGTTGGCCGAAACTATCTGCTCTCAGCAACATAAGAGGTGCCGGGTAACAGAAGCTAGGTCACGTAGGTAATGGGAGCTGCAGAAATTAGTACATTGGCCAGCGGGAAGCCTGCCCAACTGCCGGCCGATGACGGCTTAATTTGACTCCGCTCCGTGACTTCAGTAAGGTTTTAGCAGTGGTTTTCCAGGAGGTTCCCCATGGAAGGTCTGTTTCAGCCCATGCATTTGCTGGTGATCTTTGCGATTGCCCTGCTCATTTTTGGGCCGAAGAAGCTGCCGGAACTGGGCAAGGGAATAGGCGAAGGCTTCCGCGCGTTGAAAGAAGGAATGAAAGAAAAGTCAGCGGAGCACACAACAGCGAATCCCACACCCACGCCTACACCTGGCAGTCCTGAAGTAAAGAGCTAGTACCCGCGTTCTGGTGGGAGCTCGATACGGAATTTGCTTCTACCCTAATATTCGGTTGACGCAAGGTTCATAATCCCATCTAATCGATGTGCGATGCGGAGGCACAGAAAGGCCCTGATATGAACGAGCCCTCTAAAATAAAGAATTCTGAGCGTAGAGAACCCGAAGAGCACGACGAGAATGAAGAAACTCTTGACAAGACCATTGCCGACAGTTTTCCAGCCAGCGACCCGCCTTCGTCTATACCTGATCCAGAAGAAGACGCGGCCTGATAACTTGTTATTTACTGGCCAATTTCCACGTGTCAGTTTCTCCTGATTTCGCCTTCTGGTTTATCTAAAGGAGCGGCAGGTAATGACCGCTGCCCAGGCTTGACCTTCACCATCAAAGAAGGCTGATTCTCTGCCCTGCAGCACTTTCGAACTCTGGCCGTAAGCAGAGAAATATCTTCAATGGCCCGGTTTTTTTGCAACCAAATCCCACAAAGTCATTTCTATACCAGTAAACTAATTGCCTTACAGGTGAGACATGAAACCGATTGGTCTTGCAGTGCTGGTTACACCAGCTCTCTTATCAACACTGCTGGCTGCACAACAGGGTGCATCGCCTTTTTACGACTTCCGTGCTGAAAGTCCCGGGAAGATCCATAGAATTACGGTGAGCGATTTGCCCAGCCCTGGAAGCAGTCCCGGCGTGGCCTCGCCCGATCCGGTGCCGCGTCCCACTGATGCCTTTCCCAAAACGTTGCCCGGCTTTAAAGTAAATCTCTTCGCGACCGAATTGGATAAGCCCCGGGAACTACGCACTGCGCCTAACGGCGATGTCTTCCTGGCCCAGAGCGAGAAGGGGGAAATTAGGGTTTTTCGCGGAGTTGCGAAAGATGGAAAGCCGGAGCAGACCGAGACCTTCGTAACCGGGCTGAGGAATCCATTTGGAATTGCTTTTTATCCTCCGGGTCCGAACCCGGCATGGATTTATGTCGGGAATACTGATTCCGTGAAGCGATTTCCGTATCGCAATGGCGATCTCAAAGCGCGTGGGCAGGCGGAAACTATAGTGGACGAAATATTTCCGGGCGCTCATGAAGCGCACGGGGGGCACACCACGCGTGATATTGCCTTCTCACCCGATGGGAAGAGGATGTTTGTCTCCGTGGGTTCCCGCTCGAATATTGATGATCCCGACACGCACAACTCTGAGTTTCATCGCGCCAATATTCTCGAATACAATCCCGACGGATCGGGGCTGCGGGTGTTTGCATCCGGTATTCGCAATCCGGTGGGTCTGGCGATTGAACCTAAAACCGGGGAGCTGTGGACGGCAACCAACGAACGCGACATGCTTGGCGACAATCTTGTTCCTGATTTCACCACTCACGTTCAAAACGGCGGGTTTTACGGATGGCCCTGGTATTACATCGGCGGCCATCAGGACCCCAGATTGAAAGATAGTCACCCCGACTGGCGCGCGAGAATGATCACACCGGATGTTCTCATCCAGCCGCACAGCGCGCCCCTGGGGTTTGCCTTTTACGAAGGCGGGCAGTTCCCCGCGGAATATCGAGGAGACATGTTCCTGGCCCTGCATGGCTCCTGGAACCGGGCTGATCGAACCGGATACGAGGTAGTCCGCGTTCCCTTGCACGGGCAGGGGAAGGCGAGTGGCGAATACGAAGATTTTCTGAGCGGCTTTGTTACTGCCGAAGGAAAAGTATGGGGACGGCCGGTCGGAATTGCCGTCGCCAAGGATGGTTCGCTGCTGGTCAGTGATGACGCTACCGGATCAATTTGGCGCGTCAGCTATGCCGGAAATTGAAATGCGAAGGAGTAGTATTCGCAGTTTTGCGTTACCACGGCTGGGCGGCCGGTGCTCGACCTACCGGGAGGTGAGCCCTGCATGCTCGCCAAGACCCCAGCAATAGCGCTCGCTTTCGCCTGAATCCCGCAAACTCGGCTCGGAATTCTCTTCTGCTGCCGCCATGAACATCGATGCCAGCACGTTGAATTACGAAAGCGCATGGTCATGGGACACCTGTTCCATTGCCGCTCCGGGTGCGATGTTGAGAGTGACAGAGAAAGCAGCGGGCAATGCCGAAGGACGATTACCTCGATGATGTGCACGTGCGGATCGTACGAGTGACGGAAGACCTCCGCGTTATTCAGCGGGAACTCAACTGCGCCGCCATGCAGGCTCCCGGAGATCCGGAGCTGATGGAAGCCCTGACACAACTACCGGAACTCGAATCGCTGGAAGTGCTCAAGTCAGCGCTCGATCAGATGCGGCATTTTCTGTGGTTTTATATCCAGGTCATGACCACCGATTCGGAAGTCGAGGATCGATTGCGACAAAGCTTCTCGAAAAAGGGGCCCGCCAGGGAAGCAGCATTTATTGAGAAATATCAATACTCGACCGACGCCGCTCTGCTTCGCTACTTAGCCGACGGCAAGAATCGTAAGCCCAACTAACAACTCTTATTCCAGCATCACCGATTTCACCAGGTTTCTCGGCTTGTCTACGTCCAACCCTTTTCTTACCGTCATGTAGTATGCAAATAACTGCAGGGGAATAATCTCCAAAATTGGAGACAAAAGTTCCGGCGCTTCAGGAATGAAGATGGTGTGGTCGGCAAGGGCTTCCATCTGCCGGTCGCCTTCCGTAGCAATGGCAATGACCTTGGCAAACTGTTGCTTGAACCCACGAATATTGGCCACATTCTTTTCATACCGGAGTACCGAACCTCCATCGGCGCGGTCACAGGTGGCGATGATGACTACGGGAAGATGTTCGTCGATGAGCGCATTGGGGCCATGTTTGGTTTCGCCCGTTGGATACCCTTCTGCGTGAACGTAGGAGACCTCTTTCAGCTTTAATGCGCCGTCCATGGCGATGGGATAGTGAACCGCCCGTCCCAGAAACAGGAAATCTTCGAAGCCGTGGAATTCCTCTGCCAGGTCTTTGCACGCAGAAGAGCACTTGAGAACAGTTTCAGCCTTTTTGGGAAGCGCCAGCAATTCTTCAATCCATTTGCCCAAAGCTGCTTGCGGCAATTCCTCACGCACTTGCGCCAGATAGAGGGCAAACAGGAACAAGACCGCCATTTGCGCGGTGAAGGCCTTGGTGGAAGCGATGCTGATCTCTGGTCCGGCCTGGGTATAGAGGATTCCGTCGGCCTCGCGAGCAATGGTTGAATCCACTACATTGGAAATCGCGATGGTGCGCGACCCTTTACTTCTCGCCACCCGCTGCGCGCCGGTGGTGTCGGCGGTCTCCCCGGACTGGGTAATCACAACCGTGATTTCCCCGGCTCCAATCAGTGGATTGCGGTATTCGAATTCGCTCGCATAATCAACATCCACCGGTAGATGGACCAGGTCCTGTATCATATACTGGCCGGCCATGCCTGCATGACGACTGGTGCCTGACGCCACGATGTTAATGCGGCGAACCGCGCGCAATTCCTCGCTGCCAATTTGAATCTCTTCCGCGAGGCGGACTTCGGGAGGATCGAGCGAGACGCGCGGCCCGATGGTTTCTTCGAGGGCTTTAGGTTGCTCGAAGATCTCTTTCACCATGAAATGTGGAAATCCATTTTTGCCCGGCATTCGCTTTCCTTCGCGTGCTATTGGAGCACCGCGCCTTTCACTACGGTCGCTTTCACGTCGCCATTCGGAGTGAGCACCACGAAATCAGCATCGGCTCCAGGTGCAATCATTCCCTTCCCGGCCGCGCTCGCAACCCGGGCGGGATTTAAGCTCGCCGTGCGCAAGGACGGCTGCAAGTCCCACTCCGCGAATTTCATAGCATTCCTGACCGCCTTATCCAGAGTGAGAATGCTGCCGGCCAGCCTGCCATCGGACACGCACCTGCCGCCCCTCACCTCAACATCGAGGTCTCCCAGCTTGTAACGGCCCTCTGCCATTCCGGTCGCTGCCGTGGCATCGCTTATCAGCACAGACCCCTCCGGGCCTTTGACCTGCAGTAACAGTTTCACTACAGCGGGATCGACATGGACACCGTCCGCGATCACGTCCGCCGTAACCTTGGGATTCGTCAACAACTCTCCGATGATGCCAGGTTCCCGGTGATCCAGGGGACGCATCGCGTTGAAAGTATGGGTGCCATGACGCGCTCCCAAAGATATTGCCCGGCGGGCGGAAGTAATCTCGGCATTCGAGTGTCCCAGGCTGACGCAGAGGCCGCGCCGGCTGGCCTCGGCGATGACTTCTTCAGCTCCTTCAAGTTCCGGCGCAATCGTCATCAGCCGGATTTGTCCCCGAGCAGCTTGCCAGAATTTCTCGAACACAGCGACGCTGGGGGCAAGCAAATTTTCCGGCGAATGCACTCCGCGGCGCATATGGCTCAGAAAGGGTCCTTCCAGGTGAATGCCCAGCGGCTGGGCGCGCCCGGCCTGGGTTGACGCACGCTCGATCCGGCTTGCCAAACGCTCAAGAGCAGACTGAAGCCTATCCAGCGGCGCTGTAATCGTAGTTGGATAATAACTGGTGACTCCGTGGCGTGCCAAAAACTCTTCCATGTTGACGTGACCGGCTTCACCGGCGTGCATCACGTCGTGTCCCGCGGCGCCATGGATATGTATATCTACGAGCCCCGGCGCCAGGATGCAGTCGCCAAAGTCACTGACTTCTGCGTTCTCAGGGACCTCATAGCTGCCTCGCGTACTGAGCTTTACGATGGATCCCCCGTCCACCACCACCACAGCATCCTGAATGCGCTCCACCGGCGTAAATAAATGTTTGGCAGTGAAAGCGATCATGGCAGAAAGAGAGTAGAGAAAAGTTAGTATAGCAACGTTGCTCCGGGCGTGTGCCAGTTGGCGGAGTGGCGGACGTGAGATAGAATCCGCCGGGGGAACCGCAGAATGGTTTACGGAAAAAGGGTAATTGTGCGAACCAGACCTGCATTGCGATAGCCATGTTTCAGTTTGGAAATTACTATCAAACGCAATGTTATAATCAGAACACTTTCTCGCGTCGTTTCCCAATAGCGCAGATGATGTTTTGTCGGGGAGTGGCTCAGCCTGGTAGAGCACCTGGTTCGGGACCAGGGGGTCGGAGGTTCAAATCCTCTCTCCCCGACCATCTTTTAGAGATCTCAATCTGTCCGTGCTACCAATTTGCTACCCCGAGTAGAGAACCTTTTTTTGGAAAGGCTGAAAAATGGGCTTCTACTTTCGCAAACGGCGCTCACTCGGTCCGCTCAGTTTGAATCTGAGCAAATCGGGCATCGGCATCAGCACCGGCATCCGCGGTCTGCGCGCCGGAGTCACATCACACGGCAAGCTATTCACGAGCGCGAACCTTCCAGGATGTACACCGTAAATATTAGGGTCATCACCATGCCGCTGAGCCATCAACCTTTCGCGCTGGGTTTTGGATTGGAGTCGCCCTGCCGTTCATCACCCTGATCTTTCTGGCGTCATTGCACGGACACTGAAAACCCGAAGCGCGCCATGTGCGCATCCCCATTGTGCGATTGCGCAAGAGCGTTGATACCTGGGTGTCACCTAATCC
Organism: Terriglobales bacterium; assembly: GCA_038254805.1. Lineage (GTDB taxonomy): Bacteria > Acidobacteriota > Terriglobia > Terriglobales > Acidobacteriaceae > Gp1-AA145. Next base: position 31,393 of record JBBSFW010000013.1, on the reverse strand, counting down.
GCAAGTGGTTGACTGGGAAGGGGGGCTGACGCGGCGGGCGCGCCTCACCAGGGATCTTTGGCTTGCTGAGCTTCGATCTTTGCCACTCTTTCATCTAGCTTTTGGCAGTCGGCTTTATGCTGCTTGGTTGTAGGCGGGTATTTATGGCACATCTCGTATTTTCCAGCCGCTGCCTCGCCTAACACCAATTCAACGAGGCGAATTTTCGTTTCGAGAAGTCGCTCATCAAGCCTGTTTTGGATCTGAGCTTGCGTTGTATCAAACTTGAGCTTGGTTTGTTCAATTTCCTCGTTTGAGTAGCCGGCAAAGGTATGGCGGAAGCCAGTGGAATCAACGGTTGCCCAACCGATCAAACCCACTACTAAAAGTGCTGCGGCGATTGTGAAGAACAACTTCACGAATCACCACCATCCAGAGGCAGCGCCTTTTTTACTTCCTCGGTGACGTCTTTCACGAATTTGTCGCCGTGGATCGCACGCTTGCCGCAGCGCGAGAAGTATTCGAAGCCGCCATCAAACGGACTAGTCTCCTCAGTTGCAATCCTGATCAAGTATTCGCCACGCTCCAGAGCCTTTTTGTTGTGGGCAGCATAATCGGCTCGCTCGAAACTGACTCCGCCGAATCCATTCTTCGCTCGGTACTCATAGCAGACCGCATCGCCTCGCTTCTGGCTGTGCATCACCCGCATTCTGCGTTAATTCACTCCTTGGATATATAGACCTACTTATGATTGAAACACAGAAAGAATCTCAGCAACCTTCCACGCTCTCAACTCCAACTCCAACCAGAACTCCTCGCGTTGAGCACATAACTCGATTCAACCGCACGAACTCGGGCAATGCTGAACTCTTTGCCGCGCTATTCGGACGAACGGTTCGCTATGACCATGCAAGTAATAGATGGCTCCTATGGCGCGATCACTGGTGGTCGCAGGACAAAGAGGGCGAAATTGTGCGTCTCGCAAAGGCCCTCGCGCGTTGGCGGGCACAGGCTGCCTTCATTCTGAAAGAAGAGGAAAGACGCACGGCCGAGTACAAATGGGCTTTCAAAAGCGAATCCAGCTTCGGCCTTCAAGCAACCCTGAAACTTGCGCAGTCCGCGCGCCCAATTGCAGATGACGGAACGAACTGGGATTCCAATCCCATGCTGCTCGGGGTCAAGAATGGAATCGTGGACCTCAAAACGGGCAAGTTGCGACGTGGACAGCAGTCTGACCGAATCACGCTGCATACCGAAATCCCTCAGACGACAAGGGCGCGCTATCCGCGATGGCAGCGATTTCTCAAGGAAGCATTCGTAGATGACGAGCTAATCAAATACATTCAGAAAGCGGTTGGATACTGCTTGACCGGAGACACCAGGGAACAGATTCTTTTTCTCTGCTACGGAACGGGCGCCAACGGCAAAAGCACGTTTCTCGACGTATTACGCTACGTCCTTGGACCATATGCCTACAATCTCCCCTTTTCGGCCTTTGAGCTGGAAAGCAGATCGCAGATTCCAAATGAGCTCGCAGCTCTCGTGGGAAAACGGTTCGTCACCGCCATCGAGACAAATGAATCCGCTCAGTTGAACGAGAGTCGCATTAAAACGCTCACAGGGTCGGACCCGATCACTGCTAGGTTCCTCTTTCACGAGTTCTTTACATTCAACCCCACTGGGAAGGTCTGGTTGGCGTTCAATCACAAGCCCCGGGTCTCAGACGATTCGCCTGGTTTTTGGAGGCGAGTGCGGCTCATTCCGTTTACTCAGCAATTCGGCGAAGGCCAGAGAGATCCAGAACTCATGGAAAAATTGAAAGCCGAAGCCTCCGGAATCCTAAATTGGGCCATCGAGGGCGCCCTGATGTGGCAGCGACAAGGCTTGAAAACTCCCGAAGTTGTTGCGCAAGCATCCGACACATATCGTGAGGAGAGCGATCCGTTGAAGGAGTTCCTAGAAGAATGCTGTGTTCTCCATTCTGATGCCCAGGCCACGGTAGGCGAATTCAGGAAAGCATACGTTCATTGGGCCAGCGTGAACGAGGAGCCATCTCTAGATAACCGGGCCTTCTGTCAGAAGATGACGCAGCGCGGCATCAGAAAAGGTCGCACCGGGCACAAGCGAACTCGCACTTGGTTAGGCGTTGGCCTGAGATATATATCCGAGGCCCCTTCCAGTGCGGGCGGACGCGGACAGCAAATTCCTATTGTGGCTGAATCTTATTGAAGAAATACTCAACAATGCAGAACTCGTGTCCGCAGTGTCCGCAGGACAGCCCCCTAGTCCCCATGAAAAGACCCAAGAAAGATACAAAATCACACATGAATGTACCTGCCTTTCTGCGCCGGGAAGAACGCGGATACCGTTTCCGCTATCGTCATAGCGTGGCAGGTGCCTCAAGGATTACGGGAATTCCAGAGGAATGGATTTCTCTCTGGATTGAAACAGGGCTTCTGAGGTCTCAGAATTGGCTAAAGTACGTTTGGGTGCGCCTGGAAGATGTCCAGGAGTTGCTCAACAACGCCCGCAAGTGGATTACGAAATTCGTCCCGGTTCTCCCGCTGGAGCCAATCAATCCAGCCCGAATGCGAGAAATTGAAGTGGAACTTTCTAGATTGGATGTGAGCAGCTAATACTTCGCTTGTCGTTTGTTTCCAAGCGAATAGAAAATCTCACCTTTTCTAAGGAGCCAAGAATGGCTCAGCAAAGCGGCATCCTAAGAAGGCAAAATCGGTTCGGACGATGTTACATGCTGAAACTAAGTAGCGATACCCTACGGTTTCTGATGATTCACCATAAATTGATAAAATACCCCTAACATATCTCCTGGAGCTGGCATGTAGTGATTACAAGGGCCATTGGTAGTTCCCGTTGCTTGCCAACGACAGTTAGCAGGAGGGACGCGGAAATCGTGAGGATATTGTGCCATGCTTAACTTGCTGCAAACCGTGGGATTGTCTGCTCCGTAATAGTCGTAAGAGCACCACGGAACGCCAGTGGCATTACCCACCAGTCGATAGAAATCAAGAACCGTTCCGTCAACCGCAACCGCATGTTTGTATTCTAAGGTTGTGTTCTTTCTAATCGCACTGCAAAAATTCGTTGTCGTTCCCGTGAAATCATAAGGTGTCACTGTGGGCGTTTGCAAAGGCGTTAACCAGTAACTAAAAACATCGTCCATAGTCTGCGATTTGAAGGTCATTCCAATAGATGTAGATTGTAACGGGGAGCCGCACATGGCATTTTCCGCACCACTTACCATACTGCCCCAATAGACAACATTTACAGGAGCAGTCGGATTTATGATGGCAGTTCCGTCGGAGTCCAGTCCCGGGGTGGCGATATTTGAAAAAGTGCGATCGTTGTACAGCGACAGCGACGAAACTAAATCCGGACGATAGGCGGCGAACTCGGAAGCCATAATCGAGCCTTCGCTAGTGTCGGGATTCTCTACGGTGACGGCCATGAATTTTCGATTTAACTGCAAGGCCGATTGCACAATCTGTACGATCTGAGCAAAAAAATCTAAGTCATTCGGCACGGTACCATTTACCCAGTTCCATGCGTGATGTCCCCAAGTATTCCAGCGTTCGCCATTGTTGTAGCCTAGCCGAGGAGCATCAAATACACCTTCGGGACACACCAGCACCGGAGCGGGAGCGGGAACGGTATTCAGCCACGGGAGCCAGCCCGCACTCTCATTGCCCGCTGGCTTGTTCTGACAATCGTTCGCAATGCCATGAGAAGTACCGGAAACTTTTAAAATCATTCCCGATTGGCCAGCCACATAATTGACAGGAATAAAGACGCCGTAATTTCGCAATACGGAGCCGGAAAATTCCATATGAGAAAGATTGCATTTAATCAGTTGGTTCGTGGGAGAACTGGGAGTCAGAGTACAGGGCACCAAGGTTGCCGCCGATGCCGCAACACAGAGTACAAAAACCGCGGCAATCTCCCCACTGACACCGATTGAAATATTGCGCATCGATATTTATTTAACCTCCCGCGGGTAAGAGGTCTAAGAGGAAATCAAGAAGTTCAGATGGGCTGCTTAGTCCAGGAAACCTGAACGAGTAAGAAGAAGTAGCTTGCTAAACTTCGATGCTAGGCTCATGGACAAACGAAGTCAAGCTGCTGAGAACACCGGATTTGCTTAAGATCATGAGGTGACAGTGTGGGCAAGTGGCCTCTCGCTCCTTGTCGGAAGGAGGAGAGGTTTACGCGGTTCGGTGTTTTGCCCGTCTCGTGGTGCTTTTTTCACGTATATTGGATGCGAACGATGTCGTGAGGCGGGGTTTAGTCTGGATGGCGCAGTCTAAAAAGGGGTCCCCAGATTTTCTATTTTCCACTCCCGTTACCACCCACCGAAGTTAAACACCCACCCGCCTGGCGATAACCAAAACATCCGGGGAGAGAACATTTCCGTGGGAGCCTGAAAGGGAGCGGTCCATAAAGGGGTCCGACGTCCTTGCGCCCTGGCGAATAGCAGGCGCAAACTTGTGATAACGCCTGATTGCGACAGTTATGTTGAAACGGCTTGACGATTCGCTTAAATTGCCAAAGGCTGACCAATGATGATTGGGATCGAATGCCGTATTAGTCATCTTTACCATCGAGCAAATCAACGATCTCCACGCGCGGCTCGGTAGCGCGAAGACGCTCCCGAAGTATGTGCGGGCGCTTAAGGCGCTCGGCGTCGAACGGTACGATTCCTACTTGGCCGACGGCCCTTCGGAGTACTTCGGGCAGGGCGGCCACAGGGTCGTCTCGCCACCGGTGCACGAGGTGCTTGCCGTCGCGGAAGCCGGTCAACGCGAGACGTTCCTTCAGCACCTGCGCCGGCACGAGCAGCGCCAGACGACGTACTTAGAGATGTCCATGGGCCTTGCGCAGAGCGGGATAGAGAAGTGGACTGTGGACACGGGTAGGATGACTATGACGTTCTACGATAAGGCCGGCAGAGAGATGCTGGTCGAGCTGATCAGCTAAGTTCAGTGTTTCATCACGAGCTGTCGGGGCTTCTCACGGTCATGGATTGTTGGTGAAATATCGCCATGTCATTGACCGGGATGATGAGTGTAAACGATTGTTTATCGACAGGTATTCGCTAAAATTCTTTTATCGGATACCTCTCCAATTGAACTTCAAGGGGGATTGAGGATGGATACGGACCTAAAAGAAAAAGCAAAGAAGGCGTTGATAAAAAATGCAGCTGATGAAGAAAAGATGATGTCGGATAAGGACGCACAAGAAGAAGTGGATAAACGAACGCCCAAAGAATTGCAGGAGTTGGTCGATGCCTGGCTTAATAGCAGTTCGAAGCTAGGCTAGCCAACATCGCACTGGAAGTAAAGGACAACCAGCCATGCCAACGCGCATGATGCGAACGCCAACCGATTCCCCATCGAAGTTAGAAGACTGAAACTCTAGGAGTGCATCATGCTCAACACTAGCAAGGCATTCAGCAGTTTTTCGGTGAACGATATACAGAGGGCCAGAGAATTCTATGGCAAGACGCTCGGGCTCGAACTTTCCAGCGGTCCGGAAGGCACCACCCTGGTTGTACCACTTTCCGGCGGCACCAAAGCTCTAATGTACCCTAAACCTAATCACCTGCCAGCCACGTTCACCGTGCTAAATTTTCCAGTAGAGAGCGTAGAAAAGCTGTCGATAAACTGAGCCGACGCGGCGTGCGATTTGAGGTCTATAACGAACCCAACTTGAAGACGGACGCGCGCGGGATTTCTCGCGGGAATGGGCCGACGATCGCCTGGTTCAAGGATCCGGCGGGGAATATTCTGTCAGTGCTGGAAGCGGCCAGCCCGCACGTAGCGTCAGTTTCTTCCTCGATGGGAATGCGCCGGGCATGCTGCCGTTGGTGGGCGATGGCCTCCTGCCGGCCGACATCGATGGTAAGCAGAAGCCGATGACCGACACGGCGATCCCGCTGGTCGGCACCCAGGATGATGGCGGCCCTTACGGCGCGACCTTGGATGCACTCAACATCTGGGATCTCTCGGTCAAGTGGCGCTCAACGCCCAACGCTACGCTGTCCCTGAACACGCAACTCCCAACCGCGCCGTTCGACTCGGTCTTCCCATGCGGCGTCGTTCCCGGTTCGCTTCCTCCGAGCTCCCGAGACTGTCTCCCGCAGCCCGGGGTCACCGATGGGAGCCGGTTCCTCGACATCCTGTCCTACCGGCAGCGGCCGACCTGGCGCCTCGCCTATCGCAACTTCAAGGGGTACGAGGCTCTCGTCACCAACCAGTCCGTCGAGGCGCTTCCGGGCGTGGCCGGCGTGCGCTGGTATGAGATCCGACGAACGTTGGGCACGTACTCGCTCTTTCAGCAGGGTACCTACGCGCCGGGTGACGGGGTCCATCGCTGGATGGGCAGCATCGCCCAGGACAAAAATGGCAACATGGGCCTGGGGTACAGCGTCGTAAACGGGGTTGATGTTTTCCCCGGCATCAGGTACACCGGCCGGCTGGCCGGCGACACGGCGGGTCAGATGACCCTGGGCGAAGCCGTCATCATCAACGGGTCGGGAGTGCAAAGGACCACGAACTCTCGCTGGGGCGACTACACCTCGATGAACATCGACCCCGTTGACGACTGCACGTTCTGGTATGTCAACGAGTACTACACTCTCGCGGGGCAACAGTCCAGCACTGCTGGCTGGCAGACGCGGATCGCAAGCTTCAAACTCCCCGGCTGCCCGTGACGAATAAATGAACGCGCCGAAATCAATTCGGTAGCGGTAATTTAACCCTTCCCCGTAGAGCCGGGATCGCTGAAGACTCAGAGCCCATGCGGGGAAGGGATCAGCTTGGCTCAAATCGTTGTTGCTAAATCGCGATTTCACTCGTCATGGGGTCAATGAGCGCAAACGCCTGATTTCGTCAGTTATGACGCTACGTCGTCAAGGAGGAGGATTGAGTGGCCGAACGGATGAAATGACAAAACTCGGATGACACGCCTCATTGTTCTGGCGGCATTGATCGGCCTCATCTACGTCTTCGCTCACCGGTAATTCACCGTCTGGGAGAAAGTGTACCTTCAGTCAACGAAGTTATTTACTCGCAGATTTAGGTGCGCTGCTGCTTGCGGTGCTATCGACAGAATCTTTCGGGACCATTGACACAACGATGTACTCGCGTTCCTTGTCGTCCAGGTCCTCGACCCGCAGGAGCATCTTGTCTTTGTCGAGCCGGAACTGGGCTTTCTTTCCGACCAGCAATAGGGCTGGGTGTTTCTCATCCTTTGGCTGAATCGTGTATACCAGCTTGTCGGTCTCGAGGACGTACTGCTGGCAGAGCAGTTCACGGGTTTTCATGTGCGATGAATCCGTGCCGATCATCTCTCCGACGACACTTTTGCCGTTCTTTGCGTCCGTTCCACATTTGACGGATTCCATTTTCAAAAGTCTGCCGCTCTGGAAGTGCCTCGGTTCTCTCGCCTGAGCGATGGCTGCAAGCAGCACGATGGCCAGTACATGTTTCAATCGCATTTGGACTTCTCCCCATCCGGGCGTGTTCGGAGCCCGATTCGATCATTCTCCCGAATCGCAGAGTGGGATTGAAGGTCCCCTTGGTACATAGCCGCGGGTAATCAGGAGCAAACCGGTCTTAAGGCTGGCCGAACGGGTAGTGGAGTGATATCGCCTGTGGCTGTTGAAAAACTCCTGAGCAGCCGCCGGCACGAGGCCCCTGTTTTTGGCTGTGTCCTGCCGATGGTTGTCGTAACATCGCCATATCACTCATTGACCTCGGAATCAGAATTTTGAAAATTCCACCTTCGTCCCTCCTGACCCAATTGGAGTAACACGAACCCGCCCTTCACCGGTCCATGGGCTTCATTTGAATTGAAGAACAATGTGTTCACGACCATCGACTATCCGGGATCAGTCACGACCAACGTCAACAGTATCAGTGACAAGGGCGTGATTGTTGGTTACTACAACTATTACACCTTCAATGGCCATCATCTCCCCAATCACGGGTTCATCCTCGCGAACGGTGCTTACAAGACGCTCGACAACCCTAACGGCACCGGCGGCACGGTGCTGAACGACATCAATGGTTCGGGTGAAATTGTGGGCACGTACATCCACTACGGCTATCCGCACGGATTCATTTACCTCAACGGAACATTTAAGGATGTCAAGGTGCCAAACTTCACGTATTCGACCGTAGATGGCGTCAATGGTTATGGCGATGTGACCGGTACGGCTTTTGGCTCCGGCGCCACAGCGTACACGGCGCACTGCCAATAAGCCTTTTCAAAACCCTGGGGAGGTAGTGTGCCCCGTGGGGCGTCGCGGCGGGGTTCTCAATCCCCGGCTGCAATTACTGTTTTGTAAAAATCAGGTTGAAGGTTCAGTGTAGGGGACGGCAACGGTAAGACTTGCCTGGTGCCCGGGATCGGAATTGAACCGATACGACCCTTTCGGGACCCGGGATTTTAAGTCCCGAAATTCCCCTCGTCGCGCATGTGTTCGTTCTGGTGGAGGAGAACCACTCTTACGGCCAGGTGATCGGTAATGCGGCCATGCCCTACACTAATATGCTGTCGCAGAACTATGCATTGGCGACCCAGTACTTCGCCAACCGTTTTAATTCCCTGCCGAATTATTTCATGTTGACGGTCGGCAATCTGGTCACCACTGATGACCTTTACACAGGAACGGTGACTGCTGACAATGTCGCGCGGGCCGTAACCGCTGCAGGGAAGAGCTGGAAAATCTATGCCGAAAGTCTACCCAGCGTGGGTTATATCGGACCATCGTCCTTCCCCTATGGCAAAGACCATAATCCTTTCGCCTATTTTTCAGATGTCAAGAATAGTAGTTCGCAGGCCGCCAATATAGTTCCTTTTACGCAACTCGCGATCGACATTCAGAATGACACTCTGCCTCACTATGCGATGATTGTCCCAGACTTCGAAAATGACGGTCATGATTGCCCGCCGGGCATGTCCAGCTGCTCGGATACCGATAAGCTCCAGAATATTGATGCGTGGATAAAGAACAACATCAAGCCGCTGATTAACAGCAGCGCATTCGCAAATTCAGCACTGATCTACACCTGGGATGAATCGGATATCAAGGACACCAGCAATCCCAACAAGCGCGTTGCTACGATCTTAGTGAGTCCCAAAGTGAGAGCCGGATTTCAGTCCACCACGAAGTATCAGCACCAGAGTGTCCTGAAACTCTCCATGCAGTTGCTCGGGGTGAAGGACTATCCGGGACTCGCGGCCTCAGCGCCCGATATGACTGAGTTTTTCTGAGTTGTCGGCCGCGACCATAGCTCACGGCTTCTCCACATTACGAAAACTGCGCACGTTATCATATTCCACAGGCCGGAGATGCACCAGCGCGTTCGAGAGCATCGGAGCGACCGGGATATCCTCCGCTGACGGTTTCTCCATAAGAGCCTTAGCTTCTGCAGGAAAGTCGGCGAATTAATTCTACGCAAGCGATACAGCTGAATGGTTTGTAAGTTTTACCCTGGCAGGAATTTAGGGGGGCAAACAACATAAGCAAAATGTCATCCAACTTCCAATCCAGGAGGCTCTCTGTGCGTAAAATCATCGCAGTCATTGTAGGAAGCCTTGCGGTTGTGATAGCGGCCGTTGGGATCTTTGCCGCGACCTTCAATGTCAATAGATACCAACCCACGATCCAATCGGAACTGCAAAAGCGGCTGGGGCGACCAGTGGCATTAGGGGAAATGCATTTAGGAGTCTTTCCGCCCCGATTTCGCGTGCAGGACCTCGCAATCGCAGACGATTCTCGTTTCAGCCCCGACGCCCCTTTTGTAAAGGCGCAGGAATTGGACGTCTCGGTCAAGCTTCTTCCACTCATCCAAAAGCAACTCGAAATCAATTCATTGAGTCTCGAACGGCCGAGCGTAAATCTCATCAAGAATCAATCCGGCGCCTGGAACTTCGCTTCTCTGGGTCATCCAGAGCAAACCACGAGTGCCCAGCCGGCTGAACCCGCACAGTCCCAGGGTCAAGGAAAACCAACCACAACGGCCGAGAAACAGCCAGGGTCGTCAGCAGAACAGCAGTTTTCGGTTGGAGAGCTGACGATCCAGGATGGGCAAATCTCTCTGCTCGATCAGGCGAAAAGCAAGACGCCATCGCTGTATGACCATATCGATGTGACCTTAAAACATTTCGCGCCTAACCAGCCGTTCACGATCGACGCTGCGGCGCACATGGTTGGGGCGGGATCGCAAGAGGTCAGACTGCAAGGAGAGGGTGGGCCGCTGGTGCAGGAAGACCCCATGAAGACATCGTTTCATTGCAATCTGGACATCAACCAGGTCGGCGTTGCTGACCTTTCGAAATTTCTAAATTCTCCGGCTCTGAATGGTACGGACGGAATTTTGACCGGGAAGACAAAAATCAGCAACGACTCAGGCAAGCTGACCGCCCAAGGCGAGACCAATGTGCAGGGCGCCAAAGTGCATGGGATGGAGTTGGGATATCCCATTTCCGCACAATACGACCTAACCGACGACTTAGGGACCGATCTGATTACGATCCGCAGGTTCGCGTTAAAGCTGGGAAGCACGCCGCTAGAGATGAGCGGCACTGTAAATACCAAGCTGACACCGACGCAGGTCGATCTCAATGTGAGAGCAATGAATGTCTCGATTGCAGAAGCCGCGAAACTGGCAGCGGCTTCCGGAGTAGCGCTATCGCCAGGGACAGTGGTTGCGGGCAACGCTAACGTGAATATCCAGGCGCGAGGTCCTGTGGACAAGCCAGCTTTGAATGGCACGATAACGGCGAGCAACGTTCAGGCGAGCGGCAAGGAGATAGCACAGCCGGTGCAGATCCAATCCGCGAACTTGAACCTGACCCCTACCGAAGTCCGGTCAAGTCCCTTCAACGTGGTTTCGGGTGGAACCACGTTAAACACTCAATTTTCGTTGCACAACTATATGTCGCTGGCACCCACGGTGGATGCCACTGTGCGGGCGCCGAACGCTCAGCTTCCTGCGATTTTGGCCATGGCCAAGGCTTACGGAGTGACGTCGCTGGACAAGGTGAATGGGATGGGAACACTGAATCTCGACATGCATGCCGCCGGTCCTATCAAGTCGCTCACAGCGGCTGAGATCATGAAAGCTTTAAACGGCACCATGAATCTGAATTTCAGTGATGTGAAGTACTCAGGAGCTGACATTAGCCACGAGCTCGCGTCAATTGCAGGGTTCCTGAATGCAAACTCAAGTGCTCAAACAACAAAAGGGGTCACGAATATTCTAAAGATAACTGGCCATATTCTTGTGAAAAATGGGATCGCCAAGACCAACGACCTGCAAGCTCAGCTTGACATGGGTAATGTTGGAGCAGCGGGGACGGCCGACCTCGCCACTGAGGCACTGAACATGCGAGTAACCGCAGTTCTTTCACAGGCGTCCAGCCAGCGAGTAGGAGGACAGAACGTCGGCGGATTTTTGAAAACCGCTCTCGCCAACAATCAGGGAGAACTCGTTATTCCTGCGCTGGTTACGGGGACGTTCTCAAAACCCAGGTTCGAACCTGATGTGCAGCAGCTGGCGCAAATGAAGTTAAAGGGGCTGGTACCCAATCTCAACAACCCGGCCTTAGTAACTGGCGCGTTACAAAATTTGCTTGGCGGTTCAAAGAATCCGGCTAGGGGAGAACAAACAACGCAGCAGCAGTCGCAACAGCAACCAAACCCTGTTCAGCAGGTCCTTGGACTATTCGGCAAGAAAAAGCAGAACCAAAAACCGCCACCACAATGAATGGGTAACTTGCTCCATCGAAATGCCGGTTATTTCCTCCAGTAGGGAGGGCAGTGATCTTGACCTTACCGGTTTCTCTCAGCAACTTCGGCTTCTGAGTTCGTGAGGCGCATGGTCCAAGGAAGCTGTCTGGAAACTCATCATCCCTTGCGGTCCATTTGTGATCTGTACTCCTTGCCCGATCGGCATTCGTATCTCGGCATTGGCTTTGGCAATCGCTTCCGCCCTTGGAACCACCGCCAGCCAGCCGCCCAATAGGGAGTAGCAATAGGCGAGGTTCGCGAGATTCCGGTCGTTTCACTTGTGCTCGCGGTCCTTGGCCGCGTTACTGCCCTAAAGCGGCGAAATTCATTTCCCTCCGGAGCGATCGAAAGCGAGGATTGGAGCGCAAGGTTGATCCCTTGGCGTTCAGCGATGTGGCCCTAGGCGCTTGGATACTCGAGTTATGCCGATGCCCACGGGAGCTATGCCCGATACCTCGTGTTAACCGGGCGGATTGACGAAGCGCCGGCGGAGGTCGAGCGAGCCAGGAGCCTCATACGGAGGCGCCGTCCAACAACAGCATGCGGACTGAAGGCTTTTCGCGCCACGGTTGACACTTGGCGTTAGGCATCGTATCGCGCAGTTTCGATGATTCTGATTGTGTCACGGGCAATTCGGAAACAAAAACATCACTACCGAGTAGCCGACCAACAAGAAGTTGGACGTGCATCGCACTTCGAAGCAGGTGCTAGTGGCGGAATACACCGAGATTGCAGCCCGCGAACCGTTCCATCGTGACCGGGTCAATAAACGTCGAGATCGTGCCCCACGACAACCTTGCCCGCGTAGGCTTGACGAATCTCTTTCAGCAGGTGATCTTCGCTTCCTGCGGCTCGGCAGTCTGTTGTCCGCGCTTGATCGCAGCCCGGATTCGCGCGATGGTAGAGGATCAGCAATCCTGGTTTCGCTTTGTTCGCAATCTCAGCTAACTCCTTCGACGACGTGTGATAGGCCAGCCGATATTGTTTCCATTCGGGAGAAATCATGTTGAATGACGCCTGCGTATAGACCTCGTGAATCAGCACATCGCAACTACGGCAGTTCTCCAGAACCTCACTCTTCGGCGTTGCATCGCCCGAGATGACGATGGTCCGATCAGGAGTTTCAAAGCGGTAGCCAAAGCTCTGGTCTAATTCTCCATGGTGTGCGTTGAATGCCTTCACGGTAACGTTTTCGTCTTTGTACACAATGCCGGGTTTGATCTCATGCACATTCACTTCGTATCCCGTTGCATTAGAGTGCTCCAAGCCCTGAGTTCTGCTCTTGATATCAACGTCGTACGCCTTCAGAATGTGCTCGGCCATGTCTAGAGTGCCTGCGGGCCCATAGACTGCGAGAGGTTCTTTCCTGCCCATAATCCAGGGCGTGAGCATGATGTCGGCAAAACCGAGAGTGTGATCAGAATGTAGGTGGGTGATGAAACCAATCTTGTGGTTCACCGGCTGCAACCCCGCGACGCCTTTGTCGCGAGCTGCCGCCGCACGCCGCACGAGTCCCGTCCCAAAATCGACGAGATAGGGAATCCCGTTTACAACGATTGCTGTACAGGGTCCCGCACGTTCCGGGTCAGGAAGCGGAGTTCCTGTGCCCAGCAGAACAATTTGCGTTTGGGGTATGGATTTTGTTTGCGCCTGTGAGATGGTGTGGCAGGCCAAAATAAGTAGAACCGTCTATCCGAAAGTACAGCATTTGCAACGATGCACGTTGATGGGATGCCCCTCCAATGCAGGCAAGCGTCAGTATACTGATGTTTCAGTGAGCCTTTGGTCGTATCACGGGCAGCCCGAAGATTGTTCGGTTAGTTGCAGACCATCCGGAAGATGTCTGCTGCGATCAACGGTTTTGACTTCTCGCTCTCTTCGGCGCACTCTAAGCGCCTTCCCTTCCGGGCTGCTTAGGGATACGAATGCAAAACGCACTCCCTTCACCGAAGCGCAAACGAATTGGAATTCTGACTCTATTGCTTCTGAGTTTGCTACCGGGGGCTCTCACGAAACACCGTATGTGTAGCAAAAAACAGGTCTCATCTTGCAAATCAGCCTATAGTCCCAACAGATTCCAATGGTGTAAAAACGGGATCATAAGAAGGGCCACAAGTGCCACTACGCTGTAGTAGATTCGCCGTGCGACAGACCAATCGCCGCGCCTCCAGGCGATGCAAGAAAATACTGGCAGTGTTAGGCCGAGTACCGAGGCAAGTAGGAGGCTGCTCGAAGAGATATTAAATGCGGCTTTGAATTGGGAAGGACGTGAATGATCACCGATCAACCCCCATGCCAGAACAGGCACGGGAGTCAGGAGCACCAGCACGCTAAACAGCATCGCCGTCCCCCAAGCTAACCGCGGCGTACCCCCCAATGGCTGTGGTTCGGATTGCGCGTTGCGCAGGCGGCGGCGAATGAATCCGAGCATTGAGACGATAGGAAAGGACAGAAAGATAAGAAAACCGGCTGCACAAAGACCGGCATGGAGCAAACCACTCTCGTACCACCGCAGTCTGTCATAGGCGGTCGGATCCTTGATTGAACCGCTCATAAACATACGAGTGACGTTGCCCTTTTCATCCTCACTAAAAGTAACGTAGAAACCTTCTTCCGCTCTGAACAGGAGCGGCTCGACCTCGACCATCCGCAAGCTTTTGTGCCCCAGCGGAGGGAGGCGGAGGGTCAGAGTCCCGTCGTCGTTCGACACAACAGGGGTGTCTGCAATGAGAGTTACAAGTTTTTCGATACTGGTCATGGCAATAAAGTTCGGTCGGTACAGTCCGGTGAATCGCTCCGCGCGCTGGGCGAAGTCAACTGGTGGTTTAGGAAGAGAAAACGGACGTGCTGCTGGGTAGTAGTGATCAAGGAACGCCTGCACGAAGTCTTTCCCGAGTTCTCCAGACTGCACCATGTAGAAGCCAATGTGTTCGTCGGGCAACAAGTAAAGCAGGGATTCGTGTCCTCCACCACCTGTGTGAAAGAGCGCCCGCCGGTCGTTCATGTAACTCTCGAAGAAACCATACGCCACCCCAGGCATACGGGGATGCTGGGTAAAATGTTGCCGGTGCATCTCGGTCACGCTCGCTTGCGATAGGATTCGCGCGTCGTCGAACCTCCCGCCGTTCAGGTGCGCAACGATGAAGTGCCCCATGTCCGTGACGGTGCTCACGAGCGACTCTGCCGGATAGAGTTGGATCGCGGTCTTGTCGGAAGGTTGTCCCCCAACTCCGGCTGTCGCCACAAACGGGGCAAGGTTCGGTGGGAAGGGCCGCCGGAAACTGCAACGCATCATGCCGAGTGGCAGGAACACATTCTCCTCCACGTAGTCGTAGAACGAAACGCCCGACACCGCTTCAACCAAGCAACCAGCGAAGCCCATCCCCCAGTTGGAGTACACGATCTGTTCTCCGGGAGGGCGGGCGCGCCGGGGTGTGTTCTTGGTGAAGAACTCTCCGAGCGGGACCAGGTCCGCCGGGCGATCTACGGAGCCCAGGATGAACGAATCATCAATGCCGCTCGTATGCGTTAGCAGATTCGCGACGGTGACGGGTGCCCGGTAATTACTCTTAAGTTGAAAGCGCTTAAGATAACCGTTTACATCCGCATCGAGCTTTAGTTTTCCCTGCTCGATGAGTTGCATGACAGCAGTAGCAGTCACAAGCTTGGAGACAGATGCTGCATCGAAGATTGTTTGATCGGGGACTACTGGCGTCTTCTTTTTGTTGTCAGCATAACCGTATCCCTTCTGAAAGAAAATTTTGCCACCCTTTACGAGGACGAATCCTAGACTTGGCTCAGGGGAGGTTTTGAGATACTCAACTAAGAACTGATCCATCCACGCCTCAAGTTCCTTCGGATCAGTAGGTCCGGCAACTGTAGCACTCAACCGTTCGACGCTGGAGTCTCGCTGGGTACCCTGCGCCGCTGCCGAGATGACCGGTACCACACCTAAAAGCATAAGCATCAGTGCTCGCTTCATAGTTGGATAGCTCCTGTCCTACACAGCCTATCGCCTAAACCGCCATGCCGGACTGGTCCAATACGTGACTGGTAACGGAATACTTGGCGAATCGCATCAGCATTGCTCAGCAGAAACCCAGGTCGGCGCAAGAGGAATCGCCACTCCAAAATTGTTGGTATTCGAGAGGCCTCCGGGTCGTGCGGGTCTGAGCCAAGCGATGTTAGCCAACTGACCGCTGCTGAAAATTCTCAACAAATGCATAACTAAGTAGTACTCCTAGAAATATCAACGCCATACTTATTACGGCAATGTTCCAAAAACGCAGCGAGAGTGAAACGTCAAACATAGAGGGCGTGTCCTTTCTAAAGCGCACAGAGAGAATCGACAGAACATTTAACGTGACCGCAATGAACAGCCCCCCAAGGAGAATTATGGGATTAGCAAGATATCGCAATCCTGGCGCGTCTATGCGCAGCAGCGAAGCCCCAATGAAATAGCTCGGGATGGACAGTAGAACGAATCCCACTCCGGCAGAAACGCCAGGCTTGAAGGACGAAACGACAATCATGGGTTGCACTCCTTGTTTGAGATGTTCGAGAAAGATGCTCTTGGCTGCATCTTTCAGGATGAAAGCCCAAAACTTCAGAACGCTCCGGTACCCTCCGAGATTCACTTCGTGACGATAAATGTCACGAAAGAGCTGGAGCATTGGTATTTCATACGATTCTCGGTGTTCGGCTGGATAGAGGGACAGAAGCGCCCTATAGAAACGTTCAGCTGTGCCCTCGACGAACTTGTTCTCCTGCCGAACATGTTTCATGGCGTGCTCGGCTTGACTCTCTTGATCGCAGTACCTTTGACGAGTCTCCTGGCACCGGCGACGTTCAGAGCATGAGCCAAGCGTCTGAGTTCCCTTGCCAGGGATGTTCGTCCGGCTTCAGTTGCCCTGTAGTACCGCCGTCGCTCATCTCCGGCCTCAGAATCGGCTCGCGCGCCTACTTCTTCTATTAGCCCCTGTTTCAGCATTCTTTTGATGGAGCCGTATAGCGTGCCTGGTCCCATCCGCGCGGCCCCGTCCGAATCTTGCGCGACTTTCTTCATGAGTTCGTATCCGTGGCGCTTTCCTTCGGATAAGGCCAACAAGATGTAAAAAACGGCTGGCGTGAGCATGGCTTTCAGTATTATATCCGCAACAGATATATTGTATCCACAGCAGATATAGGGCGTCAAGTTGTTTTTACGTTCCGATTACCCAAAGGAGGACCCGTGTTGCCTCATGTTTGTTCGCGAGTTCTGCCAGCTTCGTTTCGTCAAACTGGCAATGCCGGGCACGCCTTAATTCCACTCGCGCTTAACGTGTGGTCAAGGGTCACCGAAAACCGCAATGTGAAGAATCATAGGCGACGACATCTGGGCGAGGTTCTAACGAGGACGCAAGGATCAACTCTGGTGTTTCACGTCCTTGATCAATCTAATCGCATCGTTGACGAACTCAAGAGGGTCGCAAGCGAGCTGGCATCACTCAGCGAAAGCGGGAAACCCAATGCAGGAGCCCCAGGCTAATCGAGGAACTGGTGAAATGACGTCAACCTTCACGTGCTCTAGTTTCGGAATCGCCGGGATCATTCGCGGAAGAGCCATCTCGTGGTTATGAGAGGAACAGGAGCCAATCGCGTCAGTGAACCATTCCTTGCTGAGCACGGGCCGATGATCGCAGAAAGCGGATTTCAGCGCGACTTCCAGCGCCTCACTTTTCGATTTCTGGGTATGCCGTCCGGAATCGGCGGTACCCGTCTATGACTTTCCACCCAAACAGGCTGGCAATGATGAGCTGTTGCCAAGGTTCAGCTTGAACGGCTGCCCGTCATGCTCGCCTTCAGCCAAACACAGAAAGGCTTCAAAGAACTCAATTGCCCTGAGAGCATCGCCCTCATCCCATCGCAGTGGCGTTTCTTTGCCTTCTGTTCGCTCCAGGTCGCCCAGGTGGCGCTCTACTGCCAGAAACGCTAGCCGGCCCGCAGGAAGGGCACCGGAGAGCACATCCAGGCAATACTTTTGGACTTTTGGGAGCTTACTGTGTTGTTTCTCCAGAAGGCTTTGCGCCGAGGAAGGCTTCCAGCGGGTCTTGTGCGTTATCATCTGATGTTTTGACCTTGCTGCGGTCGGCTGGCGTCATGCCGAAACGGCCCCTGCAGGCTGGCTAGTAGGTTCTGCTCGGCTGCGCTGATCCGCTTCCGCGTGAATCCAACCATCAGGCAGACCATCATTTCGAACGATGGCCGGTCGGAGTTTTTCGCGACTCCTGGCGGAAGCACTGCGGCCATTTCGTGCCACATTGCAACCTCTTCCCGCTCAAGTCGCCCCGGTGGATTGCCGAGTTCGCCTGTGGGCTTTGGCTCAGTCGGCCTTCGGCGTTGGGGATTCTTGATGAATGCCCCAGAGGTTTCAAGAATCGCGGTCGGTTTACGTGGTCTGGCCATATTCAAGCACCTGATCTTTCAAATAGCACAGCCGCGAGTAAGAATTCGCTCCTCGTTCGTCTTGGAGTTTCGCACAAGAATTTGGTTGAATCCGTCTTCTATTTGCCTCTCTAGGGCGCGCTTCAGTTCGAGCGATTCGCGTAGCACTTGGGCCATGTCTCCACCTCTCGCCCTCGCCAATTCTTTGAGCCTTTCATAACTGTGATTGTCGAATGTGAACACTACCCTCTTTTTCTCAGCAGCTTCCAGGTTTGTCTCCATCTGCCATTTCCTCAATACCGACCCTTTAACGAGAATTTTGTGGATACGTGCGTTTTTGCGGCGAACGGTGTTCAATTGCTTCACTGGATGATTCTCCTACCCCCGCCCTTTCAACAACTTGCCAATTATTTGGTGCATTTATGGGGTTGATTTCCTCTTGCCTCGGACTCTGCGCGCGAAGTTCATCGCGTCTCTGTGCCGCGAGTATTTTTCCAAACCTTTCAAACTTGATAATCCTCTCGGCTTTCCGAGCGCTCACACCCAAGCATGTTGCGCAGTACGCCAAAGGTCCGCGATGTAGCCGAGCTCGCCTCATTGAAGTACCTCCGCCGTTCATGGCGTCACTGCCGATATGTTTTCTCTGGAAGCATTTCCTGGCCGATTTCTCTCGGCAATATATTGGCCGTAGCCGATTGCAGCCGCGAGTGCATCTCCGAGGTTCTTGAAGCTTTCCGTTCCTCCTCTGGCATCGATGACCCCATGGAATACGTCGCTGTTCCAACCGCCGCGTTGGTCTCTGAACTGTGCTGCGATTGCGTAATCTCGCGCGACCAGCCGCGGGTATTTCAATTTGCTGGCTAACCCTCGGAGCATGTCAATCTCGGCTGCTGTCAGCACCGGCCTGCCGAGTTTGGTTTTTCCTTCGAGGACAGGGTTTAATTCTGCGGTTGATCTTGCCCCCGCCTTTGAATTTGAAGATGTGGAATTTGTATCTGGGTGTGGGTGCGTCAACGAAGTTGATGCTTTAGTGTTTGCCCCTTTTACATCTACTTCTAAATCTACTTCTACATCTACATCTAGGATGTTTTTTGGTTTCTGTTCATAGTCAAATTGTTGATTCGTCGGGATTAAAAAACCGCTCATCACCAGCTTATTGACCGCACGTGTACCGTATTTGCGCTCCACATGGTCCACACAAAGCTGTCTCATAATCCACATCGGGTCATTGTTTAGGTTTCGTCCGAGTCGTCCGCGGAGACGTTGGCAGCCGTCTAGTACATAGCGCTGAACGCAGGTCAGAGCCACATAATCAGAGTCCATTTCTTTCTCGGTGTAATCCCGGATATAAGGTCGGCACCGACCGTCCATGCTCCTGCCGTGCTTGTCGGTGCGCGCCTGGTACTTCGCCCAATTGCGAATCGCGAGATACTTTTCGCTAGCCATCGTCGCGATGCCCCAGTTCTGGAAGATCGAAGAGTGTTTCCGGCAGTTTTGTAGATTTTTGGTAACTCGTTGGTAGCACATTCGAAGCTTCTGGCCGCGGATTCGGACGGGTCCCCGGCGTTGCTAACCGAAAGCTGCCATGCTTGACGCCCGCGCGGGTTTCGACACGGTTCGCGATCTGCCAGCCTTTACGCCGGAGTGCCAAAATTCGAGAGTTGTACTGCAAGCTGATTCTGGAGACCGCATCGGCCGGCACCCAGCCCGGATAACTGGTTTGAAGAAGCCATAGAATGCGATCCTCTTGTGTGCGCCGGTGCGACATTTCCCTACCTCGCAGCCTTCGCCGCTCTCTGCCGCCGTTCACGAGTAACAGGGTTGACCGTGTCCACTATCAGCTTTTGCAGTTCGGATTCACGGACGAAGGTTTTTCCCGCGATCTTTGTGCGAACAAGCTCCCCTCGTTTGAGCAAGTCCCAGATTGTCCATGGGGATAGCCGCACTTGCTCCGCAGCTTCCGGTACCGTGTAGAACTTCTCGGTAAAAACCATCTCTTTGTGTCCTCTTGTATTTTTCTGTTGCAATCACTTCTCATTCCGGTATAGGGTTGTGCCGTGTTGGAAGTCAACTAGAAAAGATGTCCGTATCGTTCTAGGGCAGGGTAGTAGCCAAACATGGCACCTAAAATTCTAGGCACCGTGACCATAAAAGAAGCGGAGCGACTTCTCGAGGAACTCGCCAACTTGCCAGACGTGGCTGATTATGACGATCTGCGGGTGCGCGGGCTCGCTTCAAATGATTTGGAGAACGGAAGATATCCAGCCTATGACCGCATGGCTACTCGGAATGCTGATGTCATCGGGAAGATCGAAATGCGCCCTACCGCGATAGTCAACCTCATCCGCTTTCGTGACCGTCTCCGGCAGGCCTGGGACGCTAAGGACCGCAGGCATCGTGACTGGTACTGCTTTTGCCTTCGTAGAGAGTTTCATTGGTCTCAAACGTTGATGGACCGGACGAATGAACACGGCGGTTCCGATTTCGACAGAGCTCCTGCTCTGACACAATTCGAGGCGACCATGTTCTATTTTCAAACTGCATTAATTACGAAAGCGAAACACTGCGGAGGATCGACGTGCGCAGCCCCTTACTTCATTGCGAGGCGCAAGCGCCAGCAACACTGCAGCGTGGAATGCGCTGCCGACGCGAATAGGGCTTCAAAGCGCCGATGGTGGGCGAATCGAGTTGGAGGAACTCTATGATCTACAAACGCGGAGGGATTTACTGGTACGAATTTCGCTTCAAGGGCAGACGTTATCAGAAATCAACCAGAGTACGTAATGCAAACGTCGCGCGCGACATCGAGGCTGCAAAGCGAACTGCTCTGGCAAGGGACGAGGTTGGCATCGAAGATCGCCAACCCGTCCCGACTCTCAAAGAGTTCCGGCAGCAGTTTCTGGACGAGATCCGCATTCGCCGCGCCGATCACCCGGACACGATCCAGTTTTATGAGTGTAAGTATTCCGGCCTGCTGAGATATTCGCCACTTGCCCAGGCGCGACTTGATCGGATAGATGAGCAGATGATCTCCGCATTCACCGCGAAAATGGTGAGCGACAATTACGAGCGATCCACAGTTAACCGGCATCTCGCGACTCTGAAACGGGCGCTTCGCCTAGCGCGAAAGTGGAAGCTGATTAAAGGCGTACCGGCGATCGAGATGCTATCAGGCGAGAATCAGCGGGAGTTCGTGCTATCTCGAAATCAGCAGCGGGAATATCTCGATGCCTGTCCGGAGTTCTTGCAGAATTGGGCCCAGTTCGCGATCGAAACGGGAATGCGTCGAAAGGAACTCCACTCGATGACGTGGACAGATATCCACTTCGAGCCGATAGGTGATACTCTCCGCGGCTATGTGCACGTGCGCGGTACGAAATCAAGGAACTCTAACCGCAAGCTGTCCCTCACAATAACGGCGCGCATGGTCCTCGAAAGGCAGCGGCAAATCAGTAAGTGCGAACACGTCTTTGTTTCTGATCATGATCACGCAAAACCCGCCTCAATCTCTGCAATCAACCACGCACACGAAAGGACGCGAGACGTTCTGGAAATGCCCACGGAATTTGTCCCGCACTCTTTTCGTCACACGTTTGGAACGCGTCTCGGAGAAGCTGGCGCCGACGCGTTCACCATCATGCGAATCATGGGGCATTCGTCGATCACAGTCTCGCAGCGGTACGTTCACCCGACGGCCGGCACCATGGAAAACGCCATCATGGGACTAGAGCGCGCCGCGGAAGCAGCGGAACAGAAACAGCGGGAAATCATCTCGAAAAGCTTTGGAAGTCCCTACAAATTTCACTACAGCCGAATCAATCGGCGGAGGAAGGATACAATAAAATGCTTCTACGCTTCGCATTTTCAAACGCTTGTCGTAACTGCCCGGGTGGCGAAACTGGCAGACGCACGGGACTTAAAATCCCGGGTCCCGAAAGGGACGTATCGGTTCAATTCCGATCCCGGGCACCATGGTTTCAATGAATTAGTTCACGGTAGGTGCCACCGATTTAGGTGCCTCTAAAGGACTGGTGGCAGTTCTGGTGGCACTAGCGGCACTAGTGGCACTTGGACTACATAGTCTCTGAACTGCTTCCTCGGCGTGTCCGGGAGCGAGGTGCGCATAGCGCATAGTCATCTGAATCGTCTTATGGCCTGCGAGTTCCATTACCGTTCGTAGGTCCACTCCAGCCATCACTAAGCGGCTGACGAAAGTGTGGCGAAGTGTGTGCCACGTAATACCCTCAAGCTGCGCGTCACGGACGGCTTGTTTTGTGAACCAACGCGGCTTTTTGTTGAGCAAAAAAACTCTCTCATCGCCCGCGGAGAAATCGTGCAGCATGCGCATTGCTGCTTTGGCCCGATCATTGAGTCGTACAAATCGCCCTGGCCCAACTTTTGTCTGAGGAAGTCGAATGACGCCGGCATCCAGATCAACTTGAGGCCACATTAACCCAAACTGTTCGGATAGTCGCATGCCGGTCATTAAACCAATTTCGAACTCGGGTAAATGGTCGTTGTCGATCACGGCGCGCAACTTCATTTCTTCTGTGTCGGTAATGTAACGAATGCGAGCATTGTTCTCTTTCCGCTGTTTGACCGACCTGGATGGATTCGCTCGAATCCTCTCATGTTGTTCGGCAACTCGATAGACCATTTTTAGCAGCGCGCAGTATCGATTGCGCGTAGGTAAACTCCATTCCGCTGCCTTACTGTCCAACCATCTGCGGATCTCGCCCGGAGTGATTTGTTCGGCCGCACGGTTGCCGAATTCAGCAATTAACTGCTTCATGCGCAATTCATCATGATAGAAACTTTTCTTTTCTGCGCGAGACCAGTCAAGCGCATCTTTTGCCAGTTCTCTAAAGGTGACCGGCCTGGCGCGAAGATTCTCCGGCATCTTTACGCCAGCGCGCGCAGACACTCGGCGCTTCTCTACAAGCTTCTCGGCCTGAGGTTTTTTCCCGACTTTTTCGCGGCGCCTACGACCTGCCGCATCGAAGTATTGAATCCACCACACGCCGGAGCCTGGAACTTTCTCGAACACACCGCGCACCTTTGTCGTTTCCGTCATTTGTCATTTCCTCTTTCGTCCTGTCGGTTTCTTGAGCTTCAGTTCTTTATCCTTGGCCCGCTTGGCCCGCATCCAGTCCCTTTGTGCCTCACTGCGCGCAGCGTTGGCGCAAGTGAGCGAACAGTAGCGATCAGTCGAATACTGCTTAAAGAAGTAGCGGCCACACCGCTGACAGTTGCTTATGAATCGATGCGATCGCATAAACTCAACCGCAATCCGATCCAGCAAATCACGTGGTTGTGGTGCCAACGTTCCCGAGAGAATATCTACCTTAAGCGCTGGATCTCGCTCTTCGCCGTCGATCACGGCCGGGCCGAAGATTATCTTGAGACCGAGATTTATATTTTCAATACCCTGGGATTCAGTCTCGTCGTCGTAGGGGTGCTGAAACAGGCTTCGCACCAGCATGGACGCGGTTCTGACGGCCCAAACGGGATTGTCTTTTTGATGCTTCCCATTTGTCAGTTGTTTCAAGCTCTCTTCCGGAAATGGAATCTCCCGCAAGTGCCCGTAACGCGCAATAAAGGCATTACATGTCCCTTCCAATGCGTAAGGCTCGCCCCTATCGCGCAGATTGAGCAAATCCAGAAGCGCGTCGCGAACGTCCACTACCCTCGGCGAACCCTCATTCATAGCGATCACTTCCCTGTTGACAGCGTTGACAGAAGCAATGCGCACTTAAACCTACTTCGAAAAAGCTTGCCTTGCTGGTTGACCTAAGTTAACGTCGGTGTGTCAACGTTGTTCAACGCTGAAGCTTACACCACGGCGCAGGAAATAGCAAGAGAACGCTGGACAACAAGGAGAGCGATTGTGATGTCGGATTCAAAGACCAGTACTGTACCTCAACCGAAGAACGCGACAGTCGATGAAGCCGCCGATTACCTCAAGGTCTCGCGACGGACCATCCAGACGTATCAGGAACGTGGCCTATTGAAGCCGATCTATTTCGGAAAGCTTCGGCGATATCGCTGGCAAGAAATTCAACAACTCGAAAAAAGCGGAGTGTAAGCCGAATGGAATCCTTGAACTTCGATCGCGTCCTGGTTCCGGATATTCGCAGCTTCCTTGATCGCGAACTGGGTCCGCTTCGTCCGGTCGGGCGCGGACGCCTGGCTGGCCGTTGCCCGTTCCATATTTCGAAATCTGGCCTAAGTTTCACAGTGGATCCTGCACGCGGGCTTTGGTATTGCTTCGGTTGTCAATGCGGCGGCGACCTCATCAAGTTCGTCATGCGCCGCGATGGTTGCACTTTCAAGGCTGCCTGCCAAACGCTTGGCTGCTGGCGTGGAAATACCACTGCTGAAGACCGGACGGCGGTTGTCCGGCGCTCGCAGGAATTGGCGTGGAATCGTGCGCGAGCAGCGGAACAGCAAGAAGCTGCCCGGCGAGAGCGGCTGCGACTTCGCGATGAATTGCACTGTACAGCCAAACTTTACTACCACCTCGAATCCCTATTGCATGAACTGGGGCCGACTTCGGAAGCGGAGCCTATATGGGGAGCCCTACCACCAACGCTGGACAATCTGCGACTGGAAGAATCCACATATTGCAAGGCCGCGGGGTCGGAGAATCCATTTGACTTTTAATCCTCCATCTGCTGACGAAATTGGGTTTGACGGTTCCGTCATTTCTGGCAGCAAAATTCGCCGCTTTGTTGATATCCCGGACATATTCGCGATGCAAATTGAGCCTGTCGAATTCATAGTGCCGGCCCTTGGAATCGCGAAAAATACCATCACCCTTTGGACCGGCCCGGATGGCGACGGAAAAAGTTACTTGGCGCAGGCTATGAGCATTGCTGTAGCTCGCGGGGAATCCTTTCTCGGCATGAATACCTTGAAATCCCCCGTTTTGTACTTGGATTTTGAAAACCCCGCGCATGCAATTCAAGACCGGCTCCAATCAATGACGCCGCATTCTGTCCCCGATTTGAGAATCTGGGGGATATGGAACGAACAACAGCCGCCGATGTTCGGCAGCGAGCTACTGCTAACAATCTGCAAAGACACAAAACCGCTGCTCATTGTTGATCCGTTCGTTTACTTTCACAGCGCAAAAGAGAATGTTTCAGATGAAATGGGGCCGGTCATGCAATACCTTCGCGCATGCGTCAGATGGGGCGGGGCCGCCATTGTCTTGCATCATCCGAGCAAATCGGAGGGTTCCACCGGCCGTGGTTCATCGGCAATACGCGGCGCCTGCGATCTAGCCTTTTTGCATTCGCTAGACAAGGAAAGCAGCCTCATCACGATCAAGGTGGATAAAAACCGAAACGGCGAAAGTCGAACCATAATTTTGCGGGCGGATTTTGAAGAGGGGCGGTTCGAAGTGGCTGATGCGCCATATATCACCAAGCGCAATGACGAACTGGACAAGCTGGCGGCGATCATAAGTACCAACCAGGGACTCAGCCAAAATTCTATTTATAAACAATCCGGAATGAGGAAAGCGCGTTGCGTTCGACTTCTACAGGAAGGCAAAGGAAAACGCTGGCTAGAAAAACAAGACGGGCGGGCGCTAACTTACTGGCCTATTGTTCCCGTTGTTCCGGGTTGTTCCGGGAACAGGGAACAGTTTAGGGATGGTTGGTCCATTGTTCCCCCCTCTTTAGAGGGGAACAAGGAACAACCCCCCGACCAACCTAATGGGAAAACGCTGACGCAATGCCAAGCGTGCAAAAGCTTCGCTGTGTATCCCGAAAAAGACGGGCGGGTTACCTGCATGACATGCGATGCGGTGGTGATCCATTGAGCAAGCGCACACGAATACATCGCGGACCGCTCGCGCACTGCTCAACATGCTTGGGAGATTCCGCGCGGCAACCCGTGAAACTCACGAGGTTTGAAAAGTTCGGGAAGATATTGGCGGGCCAGAAGCGCGATGAATTGCGCGCACAGGCGTCGCTCCGGGAAGCGTTTGCGGCAAATCTCGCCCCAGAAAACATTGCGGAGGTCGAATGACAATCGCTTCGAAGTTTCAGACCGAACGCGCATATGAAAATTACGCGGAGGTTACTGAATGCCCGGACTTCCGCTGAAACCGTGCAAATCTCCGGGATGTAATGGGCTCGTTCGCAGTGGGTTTTGCCCGAAGTGCACGTCCAAAGGCAAAGCGCGGGAGATTCGTCCGAGTTCTTATCAACGCGGTTACAACAGAAAAGGATGGCTGGTTTATCGCGACGTGTTTCTATCGCGCAATCCCTGGTGCATGGATCCGTACCAAATTCACAACCTTCGTGAGCCGGCCAGTTGCGTTGATCACATCGCGAGCGTCAAGCAAGCCCCGGAAAGATATTGGGACACGACGAATCACCAAAGTTTATGTCAGAGATGTCACAGCAAGAAAACCGCAATGGAGGACGGCGGATTTGGACGGGCGCGGAAAGTTGGCCCCATGAATGACCCGAAAATGCTGTATTTTCAACGAGATAGGGGGGAGTAAAAAAGACGACAGCTTTCTTACCTGATCCGTCCGCCGCAAAAGCGCGCATTGCTCCGAATCAACAGTTTCAGGTTACCAATTAGGAGAGTACCCGAGTGAATATGCCGAAACCTAGAGTTCCCACCGCATCGCTAGAGGCTCGAGGCAGTTTCATGCGCCATCCAGAACGGAAGAGGGCGCGTGCCAACGAGCCAGTTCCAAGCAGATCTCTGAGCGAGCCTCCGCAATATCTAGCGCCGGCAGAAATGTTGATTTGGCAGGAATTATCGGCAAAGCTACCCGCGGGCGTGGCTTTTGATTCCGATGAAACTGCATTCGAAGTATTGGTTTGCCTGGTTTTCGCTTTCCGCAAGCGTCAGGCATTGGCTCTGCCTCATGTCGTAGGGGAACTTTCAGCGATGAATAAGCTATTCACGCAATTCGGCATGACGCCAGCCGACCGCAGCAAGGTCAAAACATCAGATGAGAACACGCAAGACCCCCTAGAGGCGTTCCTCAGCCGAAAGCCTTCTTAGAGAAACAACACAGTAACTCGCCTAGCGTTTCGGCAGTAGAGCGCCACCTGGGCGACTTGGAGCGAACAGAAGGCAAGGGAACGCCACTACGATGGGACGAGGACGACGCGCACAGGGCGATTGAGTTCTTTGAAACCTTTCTGTGTTTGGCTGAAGGCCAGCATGAGATCGCAGTTTTCGCAGTCGGGAGAGACTTTTCCCGCGGACGCGCACTTTTCGCAAACGTCCAACTGGCAGACATAAGCAAACCAGCTATCATTTTCAATGATGCCGCTTAAGACTTTTTCGGAATAATCGTGGTGCTTCAGCCGTCGTATCTCCGTGAGCAGGTGCTTGAAGCTCAGGGGATGCCTTCCAAGGAAAACATTGTCAAGCGGCTGAATTTCTGCATGTGGACCGAGCAGGCGGTCCGCTGGCTGCCCATGGACAAGTGGGACGCGTGCAGTTCTAGCTTTACCGCGGCCGATCTTGAGGGTAAGGCGTGCTTTGCCGGCCTGGATTTGGCTAGCATTCATGACCTCGCCGCGTTGCTTTTGCTGTTTCCGTTACACGTCGGCTACAAGGTTCTCCCCTTTTTCTGGATTCCGAAAGAATCATCGCGTAGCCGGGCGGAAAGACGTGGACGTTAACCGCGAACTTCGCATCGCAGTCCTCTCCCACCGCTGTTAAAAGAAATTGTGCAGCAGCTTTTCGGCGACCCCGATCATTCTTCCCATAACGCCGCGTGAGGCCGGTCGCGCAGAGGTTGCATTGTATAAACCCTTAGTGCAACGAGCGAAGGCAATTCTGGTACAGAAAAAAGCCAACTTTGATCGAGTCTCCAAACTCTTGAAGGACCGGCTTCTGAACAGCAACGAGTACCTCACTAGGAAATTCTTCCAGATGGGAAGATGGGTGCGTTCGTGGTCGGGGAGCGGGCTATTTTGGACGTAACCGTTCTGCATTGAGTTCCGTTGCCCTTTCCCTTTTCTTGATCCCTCACGGATCACTTCCGATTCCAGAGCACGACTGATAAACTTCCAGCACTGATTTTCCGATAATTCAGGTGTCTCTCTTCGCTAAATGACCGAACTCGTCTGGGACGGCAAGTACATTGACGGCAAGCGCCAGAGTCCATCACGGATTGCGCTCCCATTCCAAACCATAGAGACCGTAAACGAGAGCACTGCTGACCGGCAACGCAATTTAGAACTATTTTCGGTCGGGAGTGAGACTGAGTGGCGAAACCGGCTGATTTCAGTGGCGGACGCATCTTCCGCGCTGATCCCGTCATTCCCCGCGAACTGGAAATTTTTTGGGAACTGGATTGCGTCATGCGCGGAGATGCAGAGAGGGCACCCGCTGAAGGAATGCTGTTCCTCACCAACATTCAGCAGTTCTACGAACGTGCTGATTTAAAAACCGAAGAGCCGGACGCGATGACGGCCATTTTGGGTCCGAAGCCGCCAACACAAAAGTTAGAACTGACGGACTTTGGTGACCGGATTCGTGCACGCGCTGGCGAACTGATGGTGATAAACGATGAAGCGCACCACACTCACGAGGAAGAGAATGAGTGGAACAAGACAATCAGGTCCATAGCCGACAAAACACCCCTGTCGGCGCAGTTGGATTTCTCAGCAACGCCGCGATTCACGAAAGGTGCGATCTTTCCATGGACGATCTCAGACTATCCACTGAAGCAGGCAATCGTCGAGAACATCGTGAAGCGCCCCATGAAGGGCATCGCACATATTCTTGAAGCAAAATCGGAGTATGCCAGTGTGCGGTACAAAGGCTATCTGACGGCGGCTGTAGAACGCTGGCGTGAATATCGAGACCAATTGAAGACGCTTCGACGGAACCCGCTCATGTTCGTGATGATGAACGATACGGAAGAAGCGGATGATGTCGCTGACTGGCTGCGTTCATCGTACCCGGCAGAATTCGGAGCTAAGAAAACTTAGGTCATCCACAATGACAAATCCGGTGACGTGAGCAAGAAGCAATTGGATGAAGCGCGAGAAGCGGTGCGCAACGTTGATAACCCTCAGAGTCCGATCAATGCGATTGTCAGCGTGCTCATGCTGCGAGAGGGATGGGACGTACAGAATGTCACAGTTGTCGTCGGCCTGCGGCCTTATACCGCGAAGGCGAATATTCTGCCGGAGCAGGCCATTGGCAGAGGTTTGCGGTTGATGTTCCGGGATGTGCCCGTGGACTTCGCGGAGCGCGTGGACATCATCGGCAACAGAAAGTTTCTGGATTTCGTTGACGATCTGGAGAAACTGGAGGACCTGAAGCTCGACACGTTTGAGGTCGGCAAGGACATGCTTCACATTGCGACTATTCTTCCGCTCGAATCGCGTAAAGAATACGACATTGGCCTGCCGGTCCTTTCGCCTACGCTTGCGCGCAAGAAGAGCTTGGCGGACGAGATCGCAACGTTAGACGTGATGAGTTTCCAAACGATTCTGCTTCCGCTCAGCCCTGATGATCCGCGTTCCAAGACCTTCCGATATGAAGGATGGGACATCATTACCCTGAAAAAAGAGGTCGAGCGCGAATATACGATCCCGGAGCCACAAACCGCGCAGGAGGTGATTGGGTATTACGCAAGGCGAATTGCCGAAGCTGTGAAGCTGCCATCTCAGTTCGCCACGATAGCGCCAAAGGTCCGCGACTTCTTCGACCGAAAGGCGTTCGGACAGAGTGTCGATCTCAGCGAGAGAGATGTTGTGAAAGCCATGAGCACGCCGGTCGCTCACTATGTGTGCGTGGACGTGTTCTCAAAGGAACTGAAACAATTAACCATCGCTGAACAAGAGCCGACGCTTCTTGAGCCGGAGCGCCTGCTGTCCACTTGCCAGCCATTTCCGTGGTCAAGGCCGGTTTGGGAAGGGATCAAGACAGTTTTCAATCTTGTTCCTTGCGACAACCAATTTGAACGTGAGTTCGCGAGATTCTTGGACGGCGCCCCAGACGTGAAGGGCTTTGCCAAGCTTCCTCAGCCGTTCGGATTCTCCATCGAATACATCGATCCCGTGATGAATCTGCGCTCGTATTACCCGGATTTCATCGCTACGGACGATCAGGGCACGCGCTGGATTTTAGAAACCAAAGGCGCAGAGACCGGGGACGTGCCGTACAAGGACGCAGAGGCTACGCAATGGTGCGAAAATGCGACCGCGCTGACCGGGAAGAAATGGATGTATCTGAAGGTCCAACAAAAGGCATTTGAGACGCTGCAAGCTACGAAATTCGAGCACTTAAGTGCGCTCCGTAGTTCCGGTCTATTCCAAAACGCACGGTAACGGCGGTTCAAACGTGCTCATACTTCAAAGCATGCCGGTAGGGAGTCAAACGGTAGCTTCACCTTGGCGAAAACGTTTTCGAACAGTGTGACAGTCATCTTCCCGCGAATCGGCATCAACCGACCTATCGCACTGAATGACGTGTTTCTTTCCGGTGCTACTGAATGTTTTCGCCCGTAGTATTCGGTCGAATTTGCTAATTTTCTTGATGATGAGATCGAGAAACAAATTCGTCAGATGCCAGAACCCTACACGAGCTTTGATTTCTACACTGCCTTCGAGAAAATTATCCCCAACAATACGAAGACTTCGTTCGCATTTATACGGACAGACAGCATGACCTTCCGCATGCCATACAAATCGTTCACACCCAGTTAATGCACACAGTCAATGAACGATTCCACCAGCTTACCCGCAAGGTGAGGACAGTTAAGAATCCCAAGGGCGGGGAGATGAGCGAGTGGACTCACGAGTGAAGTTGCCGGCGTAAGGTTTAGAGCCTGTAACAAAACCCTCCCTAAAGATTCGTAGTGGTCGCTTGTCTGGTTTGCCGGTGGTTCGGGCGCGATCGGCGGTTTGCGGCGAATGGAGCAACTTCCCACAATGCGACTTATGGCCCGGCACATGATCCTCAGGGCAACTTCCGCACTGCCCGTCATTTGTCCCGCAATCGGCACCGTGTTCCCATGCATACTGCGAGTTCCATTTTTCAGCATGGTGAAGTGCCCCCATTTGCTGTACCAATCCGAATGTGAGTCCTCTGTTGATTTCTTGGTTTCAGCGGGGATGATGTCTGGAGCAGGGGACGGCGTGTGAGTCCCCTGCTCCAGCAGCGCTGTACTAGCTT